>ONPY01000032.1 GCA_900319835.1 uncultured Eubacteriales bacterium
CGCATGATTCCTGACATTTCACCGGAGAACGGATTCCCACGCCAGTGTGCTCACTGGCTCGGAATGACGCGTTATTTGAGGTTTGTCTACACATTGAAAGCTCCTCCCGTTTGGGAGGAGCTTTTTTTGTGGGACGCCCAAGGGCCTCCCCTGCAGAGAGGAAGGTCGCTCTCTGCATCCGCCCGTGTTCCCGCGTGTCATTCTGAGCGAGCCAACGCGACGCGCGGGGAGCGTGCGACGCGATCCTTGCTTGTCAAGCGAGCCAAAGGACCTCCGCCGATACGACCTGTATCATCCTCAGGGTTTGAGATTCTTCGCCGCTGACGCGTCTCAGGATAATAGATGAATGCTGCTTTGAAGCGTCGGAGAAAACGCGCATATGGAAAGCCCCCGGACGTTTGGAACGTCCGGGGGCTTGTTTCTCTCCCCGTTTCTTAAAGAGAGCGACAGGGCCGAGGCCCTGCCGCTCAGGGGGGAGATAAAATGGGGGATAGCGATTGGATTTAGCTCAGCGTGATGTTCAGATCCTCATCCGCCAGAGCCGTGGCACGATAGCTGTTGCCGCTGATCGTACCGGCCGCTGCGCTGAGGGAGAATCCCTTATCGCCGGAGCCGGGGACAAGACCGATGGCAATCGCCTCGTTGTAAGTGACAACCAGCTTCTCGCCATCCACGACCTGGTGGATCGCTCCGCCGGGAGCGGAGACATTGACCTTGCCGGAGCCGCCGGTGATCTTAAAGGTCAGCGTGTAGGTCAGGACCTTGACGTTGCTCTCAAGCGCATAGCCACCCTCGGGCATCGTGAACTCCCAGTACTTGTCGGTAGTGTCATAGGTCGCGATGTTGGTCTTGTAGCCGTACTCATAGACCTTCAACAGCTCCTCATCGCTCGCACCGGCATTGATGTAGCCCTTGTCGAGGATCAGGTCTGCCAGGTAGATTCGAACCTTGTCGCCGGGATGCGCGGTGGTGATGAGGTTGCCGGAGCCATCCTTGTACTTGCCGATCGTCAGTGCGGCAGCGGGCTGATTCAGCTTGATGGTCTTGAGAGCCGCATCCTCAACGAGCTTGAAGGTGACGATCACATCGTCCGAAGGCATCACGAAGGAGAAGCCGTCGGTAATCGCCTTGACAGAGATCGTCTCGCCGCCGGAAGTCTCCACATACATCTCGGCGATCTTCAGAGCCTGCGCCTTGCAGTACTCGGTGCGGACGACGCTGACCGTGTTGCCGGTCTTGGCATCCGGGAAGGTGAAGCTGTCGCTGTTGATGTCGCGGTAGGTAGCACCGTCGATTGCAGCCTTGAGCAGGTTGTAGTCGACCGCCTTCGTTCCGCCGGAACCGTCGGGCATCGTGGAGCTTGCCAGGTCGAAGGTGACACTGTAAGGCACAGCCTCGAAGGCCGCATTGACCACCGTGTAGGTGTTGGGCATCATGAAGACATAGAGGATATCCAGATTGTCCGCCGCGCCGTCGCCGTTGATGTCAATGCCGTGGTCAGAGCCGTCGATCTCGGAGGGATTGATGACGGTGGCATCGCCGCCCTTAACCTCGACCTTCGGGTTGTAAGAGGTGGCAGTCGGTGCAACCAGGACGCCGACAATATCGCCGGGATATGCAGACTTGATGTAGGCGCCGGAAGTGCTGTACTCTTCGGCCGCGCTGTACGGGCTGTTGGACTTGTAGAGGATAAACTCCACATTGCCCTTGCTGGCGTCAAAGTTCACGCCGATGGATTGCTTGGCCACGCCCCTGGCCTTCAGCTTGGCCTCAATCAGGATGCTGGTGCTCATGGCGCGCAGGTCGGCGATCTTGAAGTTGTAGGCGTAGTTGTTGACGCCCGCGGTGTAGTCATAGCCGTTGATGCTGAAGGAAACCATGTCATACTTGCTCTTGCCGGCATCGGTCATGGAAGCAATGACAATATCGTTCAGCTGCGCCTTGTGGTAGCTGATGAGGTTATCCGCAATCGCCTCTTCCTCGCCGACCTTGATCTGGTACAGGCCGGTGTGGGAGACGTCGATCGGGTTGTTGGGATCGGTGACGTCTTTGCAGATCATCACGATGGTGTACGTCTCAGAGAGGAACTCCGCCTGGACGTCGATGCCGCAGTCGGGCATGGTGAAGATATAGCCGTCGATTTCACCGTCAGAGTTCTTATCCCACTCAGTCAGCGGGATCTCCGCGCCGTTGTCCTTGCGGGTGACGTGCAGGTACTTGGAGAAGGTGCCGTCAAAAGCGTCGGAGGAGTAATCAAACATGTAGTGATCACCCGGGTTGAGCTTGACGATCACCTTATCGTTGGCCTTGGCGCTGCCGATGGACTGGAGGTCCACACCGCTGACATAGCTCACAGAGCCCACGCCCTTGACCGCGGCCTTGGGCAGAGCGATCTTGCCCTTGGAGAAGTAGACCTCGATGGTAACCGCGGTATCGTCAGCCAACTCGAAGAAGTCGTGGGTCTTGAGCTGGTTCATGTACTCAGCGCTCTGTGTACCGGCATTGATCTTGATCTTCTCGAAGGCGATGTTCGCCGGGCAGCTGTAGCCGACGCTGATGTAGTCGCCGACATAGGGGCTTGCGGCGCCCTTCACATCGGTGCCGCTGACATCGGCAGTGACCTTGTAGGTGGTTGCGGCGCTGGGTCCGCTGACACTCACATCGGCGCTCAGCAGCAGATCCTTGGAGGTGACCTTCGTATCGTCAAGGTAGAGATCCACGGTGACGGCCACGTTTTCCTTGCCGATGAAAACAGGCGTGACGGTGACGCCGCCGGCGGGCATCATGAACTTGTCAGAGCTCACAGTGACCTTGTAGCCGTCCTTGTTGCGGACGACGGTCCAGTGTTCGATTTCGTAGCCGTCGAGAGGCTTAGCCACCAGCGTGACTTCCACACCGGTATTGGCCTCGGTGGCGGGATCGTCCGCCGTGGTCTTGGCGTATGCCGTGCCGCCCTTGGCGGGCATGATCACAATGTTGTTGCCCTTCTCGCCGAACTCGACGATCACGTCCACGTCAAAGGCGGGCATGGTGAAGGTGTTGTTGAAGACGGAGACCATCTTGGAGGGATCATCATGCTTGGTGACCTTGATGCCGGTAATGGCATAGCCCTCCAGCGGCTGGGCCACGATCTTGACCTCGGTGCCCTTGGCGGCCTTGTTCACCTGGCCGTTGTTGACAGAGAGGAAGAAGCTGCCCATGCCGACGGTGGTGAGATCGGAGATATCGGAGACGCTGTAGACATAGAAGTCGAAGGTGCTGACGGGCTTGAGCGTGACCTTGACGGTGACAGCCGCCTCAGGCATTGCAAAGCCGTTGTTGGTGATGGCCAGATCTTTCTTTGCGCCCAGCATGGTGCGGTAGTAGGCGGAGACAGACTCGACCTCGTAGGTGGGGTCGGTGCTGACGATCATGACCTTGGAATCGCGGGAGGCGGCGGTAACGCCCAGGCCGCCGACAGTGGCGACAGCCTTGCCGGTGTAGTTGGTCTCCAGGGTGATGGCATAGCCGGATTCAATGTCCGCCACAACGCGGATGTCGGTTTCGGGCATGATGAAGGTGTCGCCGGTCAGCAGTAGGTCGGCCTTGCCGTCGGCGTGCTTCACAGTCAGCTTTTTGACTGCCTTGCCGTCGTTGGTGGTGACAACCACGTGCACCTTGTCGCCGGCTTTGGCGGAGGTAACGGGCTTGTCGTCCACATAGAAGGACATGGTGCCGTCGATGCTGTTCATCTCAGCGGCCAGCTTGTAGACCTTGGCAGCGCTGGAGCTGGAAGAACCGGAGCTGCTGGAAGAACCGGAGCTGCTGGAGCTGGAAGACGAAGACTCGGGCGCGACGACGAGGTCGATCGGGTAGAACAGAGTCTGTCCGACTTTGAGCTTGTTGAGGTTCTTGGTGTAGTTCAGCGCGCGCAGCATATCCGCATTGTTGCTGTAGCTGATGCCGACATCAGAGCAGACGGAGTATGCAGTCTCACCGGGCAGCATGTAGTGTACATAAACTGCCTTGCAGGCGGTGCCCACGGCGGGCTTGTTCAAAGTCGGGAACAGATAGGTGCTGCCGGCTCTGACCGTATCCAGATCCTTCAGGCCGTTGACTTCCTTGATGATCTGGCGGTAAACGCCCAGGTAGCTGTTGGTCGTGAGCCCCATTGCGGCGCAGACGCCGAGGACGGTCTCACCGCTGCCCATGGTGTAGGGCACCAGATAGTGAGACAGTACATCGTTGTTCTTCGTTGTGGTCGTGGTGGTCGGCGTGGTAGACGTGGTGGTCAGCGTGGTGGTAGTCGCCGTCGTGCTGGCCGCGGGTCTGCCGCTCAAGAACGCCACCGCGTCCATGTCGGACGCAGGCAGAAGGATTTCTTTGCCGACTGCCAGGAAGCGCCACTGTTTCTCAGTAATATTATTGAGTCTCATGATGGCGTCCTTGCACACATAGAAGTTGAGACCCAGCCTCTGGCAGATTCTCAACACATAGTCACCCTGCACCAGCGTGTAACGGATGGTGTTGTAGGTGGCATTGTCTGCATACGCGCTGACGGACAGCCCCGAGAACAGGGACACGACCATCAGTACCGCGAGCAGCATACTTATGAGCCTTTTCTTCATAGTTGCTCCCCCTAAAACTACCCTTTCGGGTAAAATGATTACTGTGCTGTGACTTGCGTGAAGGATAGCACAATGCGAAAAGTAAAAAAAGTATTACGATTCGGCTATAATATTACAACACGCTCGTCGAAATTGCAAGACCCAATCGCGAAAAAAATTCAAAAAATTTCAATTCTGTTACAGGCGTGTCCGTTCTCTCCTCCCCCTTTCCGGACCCGGAGAGGGCGCTCCGCGTTACGCCCGTGCGGTTTTTCCCGCTTCGTACGCTTTATAGGACGGCGAACCGGTGGGAATGTTCCCACCGGTTCGCAACTTTTTTATTCTCTTTTTGAAAAGCTCTGAAGGCCCGCTCTCTACTCCACCGCAAACAGACGCCTGCCGTTTTCCGCGGCGGCCGACGCGATCTCCTCCGCCGTGCAGCCCTTGACCTCCGCGATCTTCTGCGCGATAAAGCAGAGATTGCGGGAGTCGTTGCGCTTGCCGCGCACGGGGACGGGGCTGAGATAGGGGCTGTCCGTCTCCAGCAGGAGTCGGTCCAGCGGACAGATCGCCAGCACCTCCAGGGCCCTGCGCGCATTTTTATAGGTAACAGGGCCGTCAAAGCCGAGATACCAGCCCCGGCACAGCAGCTCCTCCGCCATTTCGGGGGAGCCGGAAAAGCAGTGGAACACCCCGCGAAGCTCCGCATAGTCCCGGACGATGTCCAGACTGTCGCCGTGGGCCTCCCGGTCATGGACGATCACCGGCAGCTTCCGGGCCAGCGCGATCTCGATCTGACGGCGGAAGAGCGCCTTCTGCTCCTCCTTCCGGCTGGCGTCCCAATAGTAGTCCAGCCCGATCTCACCGATGGCGACACAGCCCGGCTCTCCGGCCATCGCCTCGATCCGCTCGAGATCGCCCTCCGCCATGTCCCCCAGATCCTCCGGGTGGATGCCCACCGCGGCCCGGATGAAGGGAAACCGCATCGCGAGCTCCAGCGCGCTCCGGCTGCTCTTTACATCGCAGCCCGGCACCAGGATCATCTCGATGCTGTTTTCCGGCATGGCGGCCAGAAGCGCTTCCCGATCATCGTTGAACGCCTCGTCATCGTAGTGGGCATGGGTGTCAAAATACATCGTCTCCCCTCCTCCTGCCGGTATCTTACTCTGAAACCGCCCGTTTTGCAAGCCTTCCCCGTCCGGCATACGCGCTTGACGGGCCACGGTTCTCCGTGTAAAATGGCAGTACCTGTCACACATGCTGTTTTGGGGCGCGAGACTTGCGGTTTTGCCGTTTTCTCTCCCCGTTTTGGAGGTTTTCATGTCACGTTCCCGCTCTTCCCGCTTCCGGGTTCTGCTGCCGGCGCTGATGCTGGCGGCGCTCCTGGCGCTCGGTCTCATCTCCGCGTGGATTCTGCTGCGCCCCTCCGGTGATCCGGCCAGCGCTCTGGAGGCCATCCTGCTGCAGAGCCGGCAGCAGCAGGCCGCCGCCCTGCGGGGAGACGATCTGCTGGGCGCAGATGCCGCAGACTGCTTTTCTCTGCGCGCCGAGGGCGAGATCGCCCAACACTTTCGCAGCGCAGAGGCCACGGTACGCGTCACCCGACTGAGCACGGAGGCGCTCACACGCGATCTCGCGCCGGAGATGCAGCCGCTGGCGGAAGCCGCGGTAGCCGCCGCCCGGCTCCGCTCCGATGTGTATGCGGAGGACGGGAGCTTTCTCCCCTCCGTTGTTCAGGAGACATATGAGACCGCGGTGCGCGCCCGGCTCACCCACCGCGCGGACTACCTGGAGAGCTTTACCGTGCCCCTCTCGCTGCGCTATTCGGACGGTGCCTGGCGGCTTTCTGATCCCGCCGCGCTGGACGGCCTGCTCCCGTCCCTGCCCGCCGCACCGGGATACAACGAGGCGGCCGCCGCGCTCACCCCCGTCCCTTTCCATTACACACTGCCCGATCGGACAAGCCCCGGGCCGGTGCCGGACCCCGCCGGCTTCGGCTATCTGGAAGACCCTGCCGCTCTCTCCGAGGTTCTGGCACGGGACGAGGCCAGACGGCTGATCGGCGGCCAAACTCTGGATTTTGATCCGGAGAAGGTGCTCCCCGGCCGCGGCGTCCATTACTATTTGGATGAGACGATCCTCGCCGTCGTGTGGCAGCAGGATGAGCACGGCGCCGTCGGCACCTTTGCCGAGGTCTTTCTGGCGGACGCCTCCCAGCTCCGGCGCAAGCTGGCCGGAGATGAATTTGGCAGCTATGACTACGCCTATCCCTCCGAGCTTGCCGCCCAGGCCAACGCCGTTGTGGCCTGCAGCGGCGACTTCTACAACAGCGGCCGCCCCACCTACGGGCTCTGCGTCTACGACGGGCAGCTGCTGCGCAGCAGTCTGACCGACGGACAGACCTGCTTTTTCACCGACGAGGGGGATATGCTGTTTGCCTATGAAAATGCTTTTTCCTCCGAGGCGGAGGCGCAGCGCTTTATCGACGAGCACCATGTCATGTTCTCTCTCGCCTTCGGCCCGGTCATGATCGAAAACGGCCGGGACGTCACCCCCTACACCTACGCCATCGGCGAGGTGCTGGACACCTACGCCCGCTGTGCCATCGGCCAGCTCGGAAAGCTGCACTACCTGTCCATGACCATCAACTGCCAGTCCCCCGACCACTATGTCTACGTCACCCTGCGGCAGGCGGCCGACTCCATGATCGCCCACGGCTGCGTCAACGCCTACACGCTGGACGGCGGTCAGACCGGCAGCATCCTCATCGGCGGCCAGCTCATCAATCCCGTGCAGTTCGGCTATGAGCGGCTGATGAGCGACATCTTCTATTTTGCCACCGCCATCCCCGATCGGTGATTGCATAATGATAACGCGCATGTTATAATAAAGAGTAATTATCTCCCTGGAGTTGACAATGGAAGCACTTTCTATCACCAAAAAGCAGGACAGACTGCCGCTGTTCATGGCGGTGGCTGCGGCGGGAATGCTGCTGTTCTATCTCTTCATCCCGGTCGCCCCGCTGCGCTGGCACGACCTGTATCTCTCCTATGGGAAAACCGCCATTGTTGCCATGGCCGCGGTGTACTTCTTCTGCCGGGGCTTTTCCGGGACGGTGGAGATCAAGCTGGTGCTGTATTACACCGTCTGGTTTTTCCTCAGCCGCCTGCTCAACCATGACCTCTATCTGCAAAATGAGTTGGACATCACGCTCAGCCGTCTGCTCTGCTGTGTGATGCTGCCCGTGGGCACACTGCTGACCGCCGAACAGCGCCGACGCCTGCTCGACTGCATCGTCGCAGTTGCCTGCCTGTTTTACCTCGTGACCGCCTGCATCGGGCTTTACGCCTGCATCTTCGGCGTCTATTTCTACATGCCGCCCGAGGGAGCCGTCTTCGGCATCGACAACTTCTATTACGGCTATACCTTCTATTATATTATCGCATGGGAGACCAACCGTACCATCTCCGCCGTCTGGTTCTATCTGGCCTGGTGCATGATGGCCTATGAGTTCTTCCGCTGCGAAAACAAGCTCTGGCGCGTCCCCATCACGATCACCTGGCTGGTCTTTCACCTGGCCATCGCCTTCTGCTTCTGCCGCAGCGTCAAGCTGGCCGTGTGCGTCAATGTCGCCATGGTGGCGGTCCTGTGGGGGTTGAGAAGTCTCCATGCACGGCCCAGGGGCGTGCGCACGGCGCTGGTCGTGCTTCTCGCCGCCGCCTCGTTCCTGCTCAGCTACAAGAGCTTTGATCTCATGACCGGCGCCGCCGAGTTTGTCTACAACCGGCTGGACACGGACATTGAGCGCACTTCCGACGCGTTTTTCGGTCAGGAGTACCAGGAGCGAAACGAGGAGCACCAGTCCTTTGCCGACAACCGGGATATGTATTTTTCCGTCACCAAGCTCTCCGGGCGCAGCGCCATTTACAAGAGCGTGCTCCCCGCCTTGAAAGCCGAGCCGCGGCGCATCCTCATCGGCAAGCTCAGCCACAAGGTCATGGACTACACCCGCAAAGTCCTCAACTATCCCTACTACCACATCCACAATTATCTGCTGCAGGTGCTGCTGCTGACCGGGCTGCCGGGCTTCCTGCTGGTGCTGGCCTTCAGCGTGCTGCTGGTGATCCGCTGCATCCGCTTCTTCTTCTCCGGGGCGGCTCTGTCTGACAAGGTGCTGGTTCTCCCGATCACGGGCATTTTGATGTACGGGATGCTGGAGACCATCATCTTCACCGATTCCGCCGATCAGCGCGCGCTGACGGATTTCCGCGAGTTGTTTTTCTTCCTGCTGGCAGGCTTCGTGCTCGCCGCCTACTATGAGCAGTTTCCCGCACACAAAAACCACAATCAGTAATGGAGGCATTCGCCATGGCCAAGCCCGTCGTCATCACCGCGGACAGCACCTGTGACCTGTCCCAGGAACTCAGAGACCGCTATCAGATTCACACCATCCCGCTGACCATTCTGCTGGGAGGCGAGAGCTATCTGGACGGGGTGGAGTTCTCCACCGAGGACATCTACGCCCGCTACCGCGCGGACGGCAGTCTGCCCAAGACCTCCGCGCCCAGCATCCAGCAGTTCATCGATTTCTTCACGCCCTTCCTGGAGGCCGGCTGCGAGGTGGTTCATCTGGACATCAGCTCCGAGCTCTCCGTCTCCTTCAACAACGCCCGCCTCGCGGCCATGGAGCTGGAGGGTGTCTACCCGGTTGACAGCCGCATGCTCTCCACCGGCGAGGGTCTGCTCTGTCTGGAGGGGGCCGAGTGCCGGGATGCCGGCATGAGCGCGGCCGAGATCGCCGCACATCTCGAGTCTCTCATCGACAAGGTGGACACCAGCTTTGTGCTGGACACGCTGGAATTCATGTGGAAGGGCGGCCGCTGCTCGGGTGTGGCCGCGTTGGGCGCAAATCTGCTGCACCTCAAACCGGGCCTTGAAATGAAGGACGGCAAGCTCGGCGTATACAAGAAGTTCCGCGGCGGCATCCAGTCCGTCTACCGCCAGTACGTCAAAGAGCGGCTGGCCGGCAAGGAAATTCGCCCCGGCCACATCTTCATCACCGACTCCGGCGAGGTGCCGGAGGAGACTCTGGAGGATCTGGCTGCCATTGTGCGGGAGGCCGTCCCCGGCGCCACGGTTCACTTTACCAAGGCCGGCTGCACCGTCACCTCCCACTGTGGGCCAAAGACCCTGGGCGTGCTGTTTATCCGCAAGTAAGGCGCGAAAGGAGAACCGACAATGATCGAACCCAATGACGTGCTGAAAGTGGACGAAGAGGACTGGGAGAAATTCAAGCAGGACGCGGTCAAGGATGAGCTGTATTACAACGGTCCCGGTGATCTGCTGGACACCGCCGAGGGGCGCGCCAAATTCTGCCGTCTCAACAAGACCAGTATCTTCCGCAAGCCCGACCCGGAGTTTCCCGGCTATAAGATCTGGGTCTTCAACAACCAGGGTCAGGGCATGGTGATCAAGAAGCGCAGCAAGGTGGACCCACGGCTCATGGAGGACATTGAGTACGACTCCGAGGGCAAAGAAATCAGCAAATCCTTCGAGCCCGCGTGAATCAGAATACATATCAATGAAAAAAGAGATGTACATTTCTGTACATCTCTTTTTGCTGGGGAAATTGGTAAGGAGTAGATTGGAATCAGCCGAAGCTGATGGAATCAAAGATTGCCGTAGTAGATCTGTGCCAGACCGCCGTGGGAGGTCTCGCGGTACTTCTCGTCCATATCCTTGCCGGTGCGGTACATGGTGGCAACCACTTCGTCAAAGGAGATCTTGTGGTTGGCATACAGGAAGCGGGAGAGGTTCACCGAGCTGATGGCGCGCATCGCGGCCACGGCGTTGCGCTCGATGCAGGGGATCTGAACAAGGCCGTTGACCGGATCGCAGGTCAGCCCCAGGTTGTGCTCCATGGCGATCTCCGCGGCGTATTCGATCTGCTCGATGTTCAGACCGTAGAGGGAGGCCAGGGCGGCCGCCGTCATGGAACAGGCAGAGCCGATCTCCGCCTGGCAGCCGCACTCGGCGCCGGAGATGCTTGCATTGGTGCGGATGACGTTGCCGATCATGCCGGCCACCGCCAGCGCATCCAGGATCTCCTCCTCCGGGAAGCCGCGGTCCTTGTGCATGTAGTACATGACCGAAGGCAGCACGCCGCAGCTGCCGCAGGTGGGCGCGGTGACAACGACGTTTTCGTCGGCGTTCTCCTCGCTGGTGGCATAGGCGTAGGCGGCGATGATGCGGTTCATGGTGACGTCCGCGCTCTCGTTGTAGCAGCGCTTCTCAAACAGGAGCTTTGCCTTGCGGGAGACGCCCAGGCCGCCGGGCAGGATGCCCTCTTTCTGAAGGCCCCTCTCGATGGCATCCTCCATGGCGTGCCACACCTTCCTGAGATACTCTCTGAGCGAGGGATCCTCCATCCGGTAAATCAGCTGGGGCAGGGTGATGCTCCGCGCCCGGCAGAGGTTGAGAATCTCAGTGAAGTTCTTCTGCGGATAGGTCTCGATGTCCTCATCCGACAGTTCTCCTTCGATGCGGATCGAGCCGCCGCCGATGCTGAAGATGCGATTGCTTCCGATCTCTTTTCCGTCCTTGAAGGCTTTGAAGAGCATCGTGTTGGGATGGGGCAGGTCGGTCTCCGTTGTATTGAAGATGACCTCCGCACCGGGCAGGCCGGCCAGCACGGCTTTTCCCGTGCCGTGGCCCACGCCGGTAAAGGCGAGGGAGCCATACAGCGTCACCTGGTAGGCATCGGCCTCCGGGTAGCGCGCGCCGAACACCTGGGCGGCATGGTAGGGGCCGACGGTATGGGAGCTCGACGGTCCGTTGCCGATTTTATATACGCTCTTGATACTTTTCATCTGTTCTCCTCCCTCAGGTGGAAACGCTTCTTATACAGAACGAAAAGGGGTCAATCCGCAGTGCGCGCAGATCAGGCCTTGCTGGCCTTCTTGCCGGTGATGGCGTCCATCAGCATGGCAATGGCGCCGTCGCCGGTGACGTTGCAGGCAGTGCCGAAGGAGTCCTGCGCGATGTACAGGGCGATCATCAGGGTCAGCATGTTCTGGTTGAAGCCCAGCATGGACTCGAGAATGCCCAGGGCAGCCATAACGGCGCCGCCGGGGACGCCGGGGGCGGCGACCATGGTCACACCCAGCATCAGGATGAAGGGGAACATCTGCGCGAAGCTCACGTTCCAGCCGTTGAGCATCATGACCGCGATGGAGCAGCTGGTCAGGGTGATGGTGGAGCCGGAGAGGTGGATGGTGGCGCAGAGAGGAATGACGAAGTCAGCGATCTTGGAGGAGCAGCCGTTCTTCTTGGTGCACTCCAGGGTGACAGGGATGGTGGCCGCGGAGGACTGGGTGCCGATAGCGGTCATGTAGGCGGGGACCATGTTCTTGATCATACCGAAGGGGTTCTTCTTGGCAAAGGAGCCGGCCACGACATACTGGAACACGATGATGATCAGGTGCATGCAGATGATGATGGCGAAGACCTTGGCAAAAACAGACATGATCTCGGCGACAGTGCCGGCATAGGTCATGTTGGCAAAGATGCCGTAGATGTGGAAGGGCAGCAGGGGGATCAGGACATTGGCGACAACGCCCTCGACGATCTTCTGGAACTCATGGAAAACCTTGCGGAGGCTGTCAGCGTTGGTCACGGCGATGCCGATGCCCATGATGAAGGAGATGATCAGAGCGGTCATAACGCCCATAAGCGGGGGCATCTCAACGGTGAACAGGCCGGAGAGCATGGTGTCCTCAGCGTTCTGGGCATTGTCCATGACGATGGAGCCGATCTTCAGGAAGCTGGGGAAGGTGATGGAGTCCACAATGTAGGCAAAGGTGCCGGAGATCAGGGTGGACAGGTAGGCAATGCCGGCGGTGATGGCCAGGGTCTTGCCTGCGCCGGAACCCAGGTCAGCAATACCGGGGGCGACGAAGCCGATGATGATCAGGGGAATGCAGAAGCCGAGGAAGTTGCCGAAAATGCTGTTGAAGGTGGCGCCGATGCGGATGATGACGGGCAGGTTCGCCTTGCGGGCGATGGTGCCGATCACGAGACCGAGGACGATTGCGATGATCAGCTTGGGCAGCAGGCCCAGCTTTTTCTTCTGGCTAGTCATGATTGTTTTCCCTTCCGGGTTTCTCTAAACCGGAAGGTCCTCCTTTTCTCTTTTTCTCATGCCAGTATTTTATGTTCTCCCTCCCGGTCCCTCAACCGGGAGGGTTTACATACGCGAAATGGGATCAGTCGATGAGGCGGTAGCCGTTTTGGGTCAGGTACTCGCGGATCTCGGCGATGTGGGCGGCGTTGCGGGTCTCCAGCGTCAGGGTGACGACGCAGGAGTTGACCTCGGTCTTGGCGTCCTCGCGCTCGTGGGCGATGTCCAGGACGTTGGCGCCCTTGTCGGCCACGCAGCTGAGCAGTCTGGCCAGGTTGCCGGCCTTGTCCTGCAGCTTCATGGACAGCTGGCACATACGGCCGGTCTTCTGCAGGCCCTTGGTGATGATGCGGGACAGGGTGGTGATGTCCACGTTGCCGCCGGACACCAGCGCCACGGTCTTGAGAGAGGTGTCGATCTTGTTGAACATGTAGGCGGCGACGGTGGTGGCGCCGTCCTTGACGGTGGTGATCTCACCGTTGCGGCGGGAGACAAACATGGAGGGGACGGTGGAGGCCTGGACGCCGATGACCTTCACATTGGGGCGCATGGACTTGACAGCCACGGCCACGCCGGAAATCAGTCCGCCGCCGCCGATGGGGACGACGATCTGCTCCACGTCGGGAACCTGCTCCAGAATCTCCAGGCCCAGGGTGCCCTGGCCGGCGATGACGTAGGGATCGTTGAAGGGGTGGGCGAAGGTGTAGCCCTTCTCCTTGGACAGACGCTCGGCCTCGCGGGCGGCATCGTCATACACGCCGGGGACGAGCACGACCTCAGCGCCGTAGGCGCGGGTGGCCTCGACCTTCAGGATGGGGGCGCCATCGGGCATGCAGATGACGGACTTGATGCCGAGTCTGGTGGCAGAGAGCGCAACGCCCTGCGCGTGGTTGCCGGCAGAGCAGGCGATCACGCCGCGGGAAGCCTCTTCGGGAGACAGGGAGCGGATCTTGTTGAAGGCGCCGCGAATCTTGAAGGAGCCGGTCTTCTGCAGGTTCTCGGTCTTGATGTAAAGATTGTTTCCGAGACGGGAAGAGGTCACCACAGGCGTAAGTTCCGTGATGCCCTTGAGCGCCTCTCTGGCTTCCTGGATCATTTCCAGGGTCACTTTGTTTTCCATAGCAGATGCCCTCCATGTAAAAAATGTTTTTTGTCGTGATCGTGAAAAATCACTATGATTTATCAC
Source organism: uncultured Eubacteriales bacterium (assembly GCA_900319835.1). The sequence continues at coordinate 13,952 of ONPY01000032.1, forward strand.
AAAAATGATTTGCCTTTTTGTTAAATTTAATATATCATAGTTTTAGAATTAATCAAATTCATTGTTTGAATGGGATTAATTAATTATTTTAAAAAGAACCGTGGAGGGACGTCATGGAAATCCGACAGTTGCTGACCTTTATTCGGGTGGTGCAATTTCAGAGTTTTTCCAAAGCCGCGGACAATCTGGGCTACAGCCAGTCCGCCGTCACCATTCAGATCAAGAATCTGGAGCAGGACCTCAACACACATCTCTTTGACCGCGTCGGAAAGCGCGTAACGCTCACCCCCGAGGGGGAACGCTTTCTGCCCTACGCCTACAACATCATCAACGAGACCAACAGCGCCAAGCGCGCCCTGACGGAGAGTCACGAGCTCACCGGCTCGCTGAAGATCGGCACGGTGGAATCGCTCTGCTTTTCCAAGCTGCCTGCCATTCTCAACGAGATGCGCCGGCTGCACCCCAAGGTCTCCATCCAGATCCGGGTGGGCTCCCCGGAGGCCGCCCTCTCCATGATGGAGCACAACGAGGTCGACCTGGTCTATCTGCTGGACGATCCCCACTATAACATCAACTGGTACAAGGCCATGGAGATCCCGGAAGACATTGTCTTCGTCTGCTCCCCCATGTACGCGATCACCCGTCAGGTGGAGGTGCGGGTCTCCCAGCTGCTCAAATACCCCTTCATGCTCACCGAGAAAAACGCCAGCTACCACCGGAAGCTGGATCAGATCCTGGCCTCCAAGGATTTGAAGCTGCAGCCCTTTCTGGAGATCGCCAGCACCGAGTTTCTGATCAAAATGCTCATCGACAGTGAAGAAGGGGTTTCCCTCCTCCCCTACTTCACCGTGGCAGAGCACATCCGGGCAGGGCGCCTTGCGCTGCTGGATGTGGCGGATCTGAAAATTCAGATGTTCCGGCAGATCTTTTACCACAAGGAGAAATGGGTCACGGACGAGATGGAGGAGTTCATTCGCCTGGCCCGGGAGCTGTAATCCCCGACAGGAAAAAACCTGCACGGTCAAAGACCGTGCAGGTTTTTTCATGAACTTGATCTTTACTTCTTGTTGCCCAGCAGACCGCGGATGATGGCGCTGGTGCCAGAGCGCATCACGGAGCTCAGCGCGTTTCTTGCGGCGCGCTTTGCGATGGTGGAGGCGCTGGTGGTCTTTCCGCCGGTGGCCGCGTTGACCAAGTTGGTCGACAGGGCGCTTGCCACGGAGGACGCAGCGTTCGTAGCGGCCTGCTGCACGACCTTTTTCTTCTTGGCGGCTTCCGCAGCGGCGGCTTTCTCTGCCGCGGCGGCCTCTCTCTCGGCGGCCTTCTGCGCGGCGGCCTCCTCGCGCAGGCGCTGTCTCTCTGCGGCGGCCTCCTCCTGGAGACGCTTCTTCTCGGCGGCGGCCTCTTCACGGATGCGCTGCTTCTCGGCCTCGGCCTCAGCCTTCTTGCGGGCGGCCTCCTCGGCTGCTGCGGCGGCGGCCTCCTCGCGCTGTCTGGCGAGTTCCTCAGTCGCCTTGGTGAGGATCTCATAGGCGGACTCGCGGTCCACGCTGTCGCGGTACCTGAGATCATACTCGTCGGTGAGGATCAGCTTCTTGACCTCGTCAGCGTCGGCGGCGCCCATCAGGCTCTGGGGCGGGAGGATGTTGGCCCGCTCGACAATGCTGGGGATGCCGTCTTCATCCAGGAAACTGACCAGGGCCTCGCCCACGCCCAGCTCCATGATGGCCTGCTCGGTGTTGAAGGCGGGGTTGACGCGGAAGGCCTTGGCCGCGGCGCGGACGGACTTCTGCTCGGCGGGGGTGTAGGCGCGCAGCGCGTGCTGCACGCGGTTGGACAGCTGAGCCAGCACGTCGTTGGGAATATCGGACGGGCTCTGGCTGATGAAGTAGACGCCGACCGCCTTGGAGCGGATCAGCTTGACCACTTGGACGATCTTCTGCACCAGGGCCTTGGGCATATCGGTAAAGAGCAGGTGGGCCTCGTCAAAGAAGAAGATCATCCTGGGCTTGTCGAGATCGCCAACCTCGGGCAGGTTCTCAAACAGTTCCGTCAGCATCCAGAGCAGGAAGGTGGCATAGACCGTGGGGCTCTGAATCAGCTTCTGGCTGGAGAGGATGTTGATGTAGCCCCGACCGTCGGAGTCGGTGTGCATCCAGTCCATGATGTTCAGCTCCGGCTCACCGAAGAACTGCTCTCCGCCCTCGTTCTCGAAGGCGAGCAGGGCGCGCTGGATGGCGCCGATGCTGGCGGCGGAGACATTGCCGTACTCCACGGTAAACTCGGCGCGATTTTCACCCACAAACTGGAGCATGGCTCTCAAATCCTTCAGGTCCAGCAGCAGGAGGCCATTGTCGTCAGCCACCTTGAAGACGATGTTCAAAACGCCGGTCTGGATCTCGGTCAGGCCGAGGAGTCTCGCCAGCAGCACGGGGCCCATGGAGCTGACCGTGACACGCACGGGGTGGCCCACTTCCCCGAAAATATCCCAGAAGCGGGTGGGATAGCCGTGGAAGCTGAAGCCGTCGATGCCGAAGCGCGCGATCCGGTTCTGCATGTCGGCAGTGTCCTTGCCTGGCCTGCACATGCCGGTCAGATCGCCCTTGATATCCGCCAGGAACACAGGAACGCCCATATCAGAAAAGGACTCCGCCATGACCTTCATGGTGACCGTTTTGCCGGTGCCGGTCGCGCCGGCAATGAGACCGTGACGGTTTGCCATATTGGGCAGCAGGAAAAGCCGCTTATCCGACTGGGCCATCCAGATTTTGTTTTCTTTATACATGGTTCTGCCCCCCTGTATGTTGTAGTTGTGATTTCATAATACCACAAGTTTCTGCGGGGTACAATATCAAAGTGGAGTTTTTTGTGGGGGCCATTTTGCGAAAAAACGCCCTTTTTCTTACATTCCCGCCCGGCTGACTGTTGAGTTTATCCGGGGTTTATGATAAAGTAGTATAAAAGATTTGAAGCTTTTCCCGCAGCAGAAAGAGGAGCCCTATGAAAGATCGAGTCAGATCCGCGATTATCATGATCGCCATCACGCTGGCCTGTATGCCCCTGGCCCCCACCCGCGTCCTGTTCTTCGCGGTGACGGGTGGGCTCTGCGCCTACGAGTACAGCAAAAACGTGGAGAAGCTGGAGGCCCGCTGCACCCTTTGGGTCATGGTGGTGTATCTGGCGGTCCAGGCCGTGCTGAGCTATCTGCAGCTTGGGCTCTTCGCCTACTCCGTCTGTTTCGTCTTCTGTCTGTATCTGGCTCTCTTCTCCGGCGTGCTGCACAAGGAGGTCTCCGGCCGGGGCGCCCTGTACACCCTGGCGGGGCTCACCTACCCCTGTGTGCTCTTCGGCATTCTGATGGTCATCTCCGTCAGCCGCATCTGGTGGCAGACCCTGGTTCTCGCCTGCGCCTCCACCTGGATTTGCGACAGCGCCGCGCTCTTCGGCGGCACCCGCTTCGGAAAGCACAAGCTGGCGCCCCTGGTCTCCCCCAAGAAAACCTGGGAGGGTTCCATCTGCGGCGCGCTCTCCTCGCTCGTCACCGGCGTGATCTGCTGGCTGCTCTTCCGCGCTTTCTCCCCCATCCCCTTCTGGGTTTGCATGCTGACCTCTTTTGTGGCCTCCACCATGGGGCAGATCGGCGATCTGGCGGAATCCCTCTTGAAACGTATGATCGGCGTCAAGGATTTCAGCAATCTGATCCCCGGCCACGGCGGCGTCTTCGACCGGGCGGACAGTCTGCTCTTCTCCATCCCCACGGTCTACCTCTTCTTCCTGCTGGCAAAGGTCTGATTTCGATAAGAAAAAGCTCCGTGCTTTGCACGGAGCTTTTTCTTATATATTTTTGTTGAAGACCCACTTTTTCTGGATGAAATAGCTGATGACAAAGAGCACCAGCTCCAGCACCACCTTCACCAGGGTGGCGAGCGCCGGTGCGCCGATCTTCAGCGCGCTCACCAGGGCCGTCAGACACACCACGGAAATGAAGGTCTGGGGAATGCAAAGGCAGTAGTACCGGCCCAGGGCCTTCCAATGGTGCTCGGTATTGCGGAAGACATAGCGGTCGTTCATGGTGAAGTTGAAGAGTGAGGAGACCACACGGGACGCCGTCTGCGCCACTGGGGAGGCCGCCGCGATTTTTCCCATCAGCAGACATGCAAGCAGCAGGTACAGGCCGTTATCCAGCATCCAGGAGAGGACAGCGCTCACCGCGTAGCGAAAGCCGGAGCCCGTGATGAGGAAGCGGAGCATGACCCTGGTGATGCGCAGGGAGTCCTTCACCGCGTTGTAATGGGAGCTGTAGTCGTCCGGGTCATAGACCGTGGCGATGGGCTGCTCCAGGAAGCCGATGTCCAGGCGCTTCATGTACAGCAGCATATTGGTCTCGTACTCGAAGCGCTCCCCTTCGATCTCGCAGAAGGTTTTCAGATACTTTGCGGGGATAGCCCGCAGACCTGTCTGCGTGTCGGAGAGATGGATGCCGAAGAGAATGCGGAAGAAGCGGGCGGTGGTCTTGTTGCCGGCTACACTTCTCGGCGGAACGCCAGGGAGGTTGAAGTCCCGGCAGCCCAGCACCACCTCGTCCGGGTTTTCCAGCATCCGGTCGCCGCAGGCGCGGATGTCCTCCAGCAGGTGCTGGCCGTCGCCGTCGATGGTGATGACGCCCTCCAGCTCTGGGAAGCTCTCCCGCACAAAGCCGAAGGCGGTTTTCAGCGCCCGGCCCTTGCCGCGGTTTACCTCATGGGTCAGCACCGTGCAGCCGGGCTTTTCAGCCGCCTCGTCAAAAAAGTGCCGCCTCTCGGCGCAGCTGCCGTCGTTGACGATGACGATGTGGGCAAAGCCCGCCTCGACCAGTCCGTCGACCACTTTTTCAAATTTCTTGTCCGGATCCAGAGAGGGCAGCACAATGGCTGTCCGGGTCCGGCAGTCTGCAAAATCTGCCATAGCTGTCTCGGGAAACCTTTCTGTCCGGCAATTCAGTAGAGCTCCAGCGATTCGGCCCAGAGCCGCTCGCCGTCGTCGTAGACCATCAGCTTGATGTTGCTGGTGTCGCTCAGCTCGCCTTTGCCATAGTAGTAGGTGTCGGCCACGGCGGTAATATCCACCACCGAGTAGCCGTCCACCAGCACCAGCACGGAATTGACGTTTACGCTGTCGACATGGATGGAGGAGGTGTGGGCCCAGCTCAGGCCGTCCAGCGCGTCGTTCATGCGCTGCTCCAGATCCTGGCCCTTCATCAGATAGGGCTTGAGCTCCTGCAGATGGGTCATGTTGTCGGGCACGCCGGAGATATAGGTCAGGTACGCCTTGGTGAAGGGCACCGCAAACTCCACGCAGCGCTGGTAGAAGTCCTCCGGCGTGGTTGGGAGAAACTGGCTGTCGCCGGCGCTCTCATCGAGATGGACCGTGTTGCCATCCTCATCCCGGATCTCAGGCTCGACCTGCCCGATCACATGGTCATAGCGGTAGCGCACCTTGGTGGGCAGATAGTCCCAATACTTATAATACTCCTCGTAGAAGTCATAGTGGATGCCGGTCTCGGTGATGCACTCCTCGCCCAGGCGGGTACCGTTGATCCAGACCGAGTACTCGCTGGGCACCACGATCTCCACCGCGCTGTAGAGCGAGTCGAAGTTAAAGCTCTCACCGGCGACCTTCCAGGGCTTGATGCGCCAGGGAAGCAGACTCCAGGGCTTCTGGGTCGTGTCGATCTTTCCGCGGTAGCTCTCATCCTCAACGATGGTGACGGTGCCGATCTCGCCGCCGTTGCAGCGCAGACTGTAGGTGATGCTGCTGCCGTCATTGCTGCCGCTCTTGCGCACGGCGGTGACGCCGGCGGCCAGCTTCTCCTGCACAAAGCTTTTGATCTCGTCGTCGGATTGGGTCTCGTGCGGCATGGCGTCCACCGCCTGCTGAATCCCGTCGCTCCAGTGCTCGCGGTTGAGCGTTTCCAGATAGGCGTCCAGCGTGTGGGAGGACCGGGAGAGCTCATATTCCTCCGCATAGTCCCAAACCATTTTCAGGGCATACAGCGCGGCCAGCGCGATGAGAAACATATACAGGAACAGGAAGAGGGTATAGACCACTCTCCCGTGCTTTCTCCTTTTGCCCATCTCTTTATCCTCTCTCCCCGCGCCCCACAGGGCGCATTTGATCAGTACAGCTTCAGGTGGATCGCCCGCACGTCTCCGTTTCTCTCCAGTACGATCACCCGCATGTTATTCTCTGTCTCTACCTCGCCGTGACCCATGGCGAAGGTGGTGGCGGTGGCCGTGATGTCACAGAGGTAGAAGCCCTCGCCCAGGGCAAGCGCCCCGTTGAGGCGGGAGGAATCCACCGTGATGGACGTGGTGTGCGCCCAACTCAGGCCGTCCATGGCGTCCTTCATGCGGTTATCCAGATCGGAGCCTGGCATGAGATAGGCCGAGAGCTTCTGGTAGCCGTAGGTGGGGTCGATGACGCCGGAAATATATTTGAGGTAATTGACCGAAAAGCCCGCCGAAAACTCCGCCAGGCGCGAAAGCTCTTCTTCCGTGCAGGGCTGGATGAACTGGGCGTCATCCAGGTTCGGATCGATGATGAAGATCTCCCCGTCCTCGTTGCGGACGATGGGGTTGACGCTGCCGATCACATTGTCGAAGCGGTAGCGCACCTTGGTGGGCATCTCCTCGTAATAGCCGTAGTAGTCCTCCAGCACATCGTAGGGGATGTTCTCCTCCGTGATGTACTCGGGCCCCAGCTTCACGCCGTTGAGCCACACACTGTAATCATAGGGTACCTCCACCTCCACCGAGGAATAGAGGCCCGTGAAGTCAAAGCTCTCACTCTCGATTTTCCAGGGCCGCAGGCTCCAGGGGAGCAGCCGCCAGGGAAAGGCGTCGGTGTCCACGCGGACCTCGGCATTTTCATCGGGGACCAGGGTCACAGTGCCAAACTCACTGCCCTTGCAGCGCAGGCTGTAATTGACGCGGTCCTGGCTGCCGCCCTTGCGGACGTAGCTGATGTTGCCGCTGCCCAGCAGCTCCCGGACACAGGCGGCCACCTCTTCGTCACTCTGCACCTCATGGGGCATGGCGGCGATCGTCTCAGCAATGCCCTCGTCCCAGAGCTCCTGGCTGAGATCGGCCACATAGGCGTCCATGGTGGTGGCGGGGCGGGAGAGCTGAAACTCCTCCGCATACTCCCAGACCTTGGTCAGAGCGAAAATCGCGCCGGCCGCCAGCAGCAGCCCCCATATATACAGGGCAAGGCCGTAGATCCGCCTCCCCCTGCGTCTTTTCTGATTTGACATAGGGTGCCTCTCCGCTTATTTAAACAGCCAGGCGTCGGGCAGAGGCCGGGGCTGACCGCCCTCGGCCGAGCAGCTGTTGACGTAGCGGCCATCATAGTACATGACCGTGGAGGAGCCGCCGTCCATGTTGATGGCATTGACCGCGCCGTAATCCAGCATCAGGTCCATCATATCCTGATAGGTCGCGCCGATGGAGTGTACCTGGCGGCCGTCGATGACCAGCATGATGATGGCGCCGTCAGCCCGCTGGCCGATGGCGGTTCTGGGGTTGACACTGCTGCTGGGGGGCTCCACAGGCTCGCCGTTGGAGACCAGGATGGGGCCGAAGGAGACGGCGTGGACGATGTCATTTGCCACGCAGTCCTCATAGGTGTAGAAGCCGACATGCAAAATGCCGTTGCGGTCCAGACCCGCAAAGCCCTCGGTCGTAAAGCTGTCCAGACTGAAGGCCACGCCGTCGACGATGGTCAGACCCTCGGGCTCGCCGCCGAGACCGCCGCCGCCGTCATCCTTGAAGCCGCCGGCGTTGATGCCGCCCAGGGCACCGTACTTCTCCACCATCTGCTCCAGGGTCAAACCGACCCCGCCGTAGGAGTCGGGCTTGCCCACAAAGACCCGGGTGGGATCCAGGATCACGATCATGTAGCCCTTGTAGCCGTTGCCCTTGACCTCCTGGAAGATGATGCCGTCGCCGTCCTCATCCACCAGGCCGTAGGCGTCAGCGTGGTCGTCGGACTTGTTCTCTTCCTTGGCGGCCACGGTGATCAGCTCCTTGTTGGTGGTCAGATCCGTCTCCGCCACGGCGGTTGTGCGCTCCGCCGCCAGTTCCTCCGCCGTCAGGAAGATTTGGGGAATGAAGCGGAAGCGCCGGGTCTCGTCCATGGTGCTGATAAACATGCTGCGCAGCGCCGGAGAGGGTCCCTTTAAAATGATATACTCCAGCCCCAGGCAGGCACAGCCGACCACCAGCACCGTCACGATGATGAAGCCGGCCAGTCTGTCCCAAAAGCGCATGGCCCGTTTATGTCTTACCTTTTTGCGCAGGCGCTGGCGATCCTTTTCTTTTTCTGCGGCCTCCAGCTCCTCGGCGGAGGGTTCCGCCTGGGCGTAGAGCACCTGCTCGCTTTGGGCTTTCAGATTCTTGTCTTTCTTCTTCACAGCGACACCTTCGGTATAAAGAGTGAGTGTTATTTACATAACATCTTAATAATCCAAGTTATTGTATCATAGACCTGTTCTCATGACAAGCGATATTTGCCGAAATTCACAAATCGCTTACAGGTTTTTCTGCCATTTCGCCAAAGCTCGCCAGCAGGCCCGCCCTCAGCATATCCGCGTTTTCGGGCGGATGCAAGCGAAGGGCGTCGAAGGATTTTGCCGCTCAGTCAAAAACGCCGCCTCCGAAGAGGCGGCGTTCGTGTTTCACTTTTTCCGCTTGCGCGGTGAGTCAATTACTCGTTGATGCCGATAACAACACCGGAGCCGACGGTACGGCCGCCCTCACGAATAGCGAAGCGGAGGCCGTTCTCGATGGCGATGGGGGTGATCAGCTCGACGTCCATGTCGACGTTGTCGCCGGGCATGCACATCTCAACGCCCTCGGGCAGGGTGATGACGCCGGTCACGTCGGTGGTACGGAAGTAGAACTGGGGACGGTAGTTGTTGAAGAAGGGGGTGTGACGGCCGCCCTCTTCCTTGGACAGGACGTAAACCTGGCCCTTGAACTTGGTGTGGGGGTGAATGCTCTTGGGAGCAGCCAGAACCTGGCCACGCTCGACGGACTTCTTGTCGATGCCGCGGAGCAGGCAGCCCACGTTGTCGCCGGCCTCGGCGTACTCGAGGGTCTTGTGGAACATCTCGGTGCCGGTAACGGTGGTCTC
>ONPY01000048.1 GCA_900319835.1 uncultured Eubacteriales bacterium
GGCCAGAGCCCAGTTGCCGATCTGGTCGTCGAGGCACTCAACCTCAATGCCGGCGTCGGTCAGAGCCTTGATGGAGAACTCGGTGCGGTACTGAGCGTCGATGTTCTCGGGGTCGCCCTCGATCATGATGTAGGAGACCTTGCCGTCGCCATTCAGGTCGCCCTTGTTGGGCAGGTCGCGGATGATCTCGCCCTGGAAGGTGCCGGACTGACGGGCGTCAGCGCCGACGTAGCAGACGTTGGCATTGTCCAGAATGCCGGCGTAGGACTCATCACCGTTGTCGCCCTGGGGCTCGCGGTTGATCAGGATGCAGGGAATGCCGGCGTCAACGATCTTCGCGATGGCGGCATCAGCAGAGGAGGTCTGGACGAGGTTCAGGATAATGGCGTCCATACCCTGGGTGATGAAGTTGTCGATCTGGTTGTTCTGCTCGGCCATGTCGTTCTTGCCGTCAACAACCGTCACGTCGTACTTCACGGAGTCGGTCTCCAGGCTCTTGAAGTAGGACTGGAGCTCATTGCGGTACAGGGTCATGAAGTTGTCATCGAACTGGTAGATGGCAACACCGACCTTGAAGGTCTTGGCCTCGGCAGCGGGAGCGGCCTCAGCGGGAGCGGCCTCAGCGGGGGCGGCAGCGGGAGCTGCGGCCGGAGCGGCCGACTGGCCGCAGGCGGCCAGCGCAAAGACCATGACCAGCGCGAGGATCAGTGCGAGGGTCTTTTTCATTGTTGATTCCTCCTAATTTTTTTGTGATTATATTTTGCGGGTTTCCCCGCCAATCACCGATTGGGAAAGGTCATTGCTTTCGTTGTAACGAAAGCAAAAAAGGCCATGGCCTTTTTCGTTTTTTTTTGCTGAAACGCCCCTTTTTTTCGGGGGTGCATAAACCCTTCAATTTTCTGTGTTATTATATCATAGCTGTAGCTAATTACAAGGTCTTTTTTTCTTTTTGTTGTTCAGTTTTTCCTGGTTTTTATCGATATTCACAAATTCTTTTCCATCATTTTGTGCATGTTATCCAGTTCTTTTTCCTTTTCACTCTTTTTGCCAGCCTCTTTCCAAATTGCAAAAATGCGGTTATAATGATAAAAAAACGTCGGGAGGGCAACATGGACTGGATTGTGTTTGTGCAAAAGGCGCAGGAAGCGCTGGAGCGGTTTAACGCCGCGGAGTATGCCGTCGTCTTCCAGCAGCTGGAGAAGGAGAGCGTCCCTTTGTTTGACGCGCTGGATGAGCCCGATACCGAGGCTCAAACGCTGCTGGACACACTGGACGCACGCAGGCAGGCGCTGGGCCGGCGGGAGCAAAAGAGGGCGCTTGATCGGGAAAAGCTGGCGCTGGCGCTGTTCCTCTCCCCTGCGGCGGAGCGGCGGGGCGGAAACGCGATCCAGTTTTCACAGAAGCTAAACCGGCTCTGGAACGAGCGCCATCCGAAAAGCATCTACAAGCCAGGGAGCTTTGACGCCATCATGAGCGGCTTCCAGGCCAGCTTCCTCGGCATCCCGCTCAACAATTTCGTCCGACGCAGATGACAAAACAGCCCTGCATGGATCCTCCATGCAGGGCTGTTTATACCTGTTTGATCCCGTCTTTTTCGTAGTCGAAGATCACATAGCCGCAGGTGTTGTAGATCACGGTCTGACCGTATTCCGTCCGCTGCGGGATGTTTACGCCGTAGCTCTTGTGTACATGACCGTGGAGGAAGAAGCGGGGGCTGAACTTTTCCAGCAGCCAGAGGAAGCAGTGAAAGCCCCGGTGGGTGGGGTTGTCCAGGTCGTTGATCTCATAGGCCGGGGCGTGGGTGACAAGAATATCCACGCCGCCCGCCCGGCGGAGTTTCCAGTAGAGTCTCGCGATCCGGCGGCGCATCTGCCGCTCGGAGTACATGTACTTCCCTTCCCGGTACTTGTAGGAGCCTCCGAGTCCCATGATGCGCAGGCCCTTGCAGATATAGAGCTCGTCATCGATGCAGACGCAGCCCTCCGGCTCCCGTCGGTTGCCCTCGTCGTGGTTGCCGTGAACATACAGCAGCGGGCAGTTTGCCATGGTCACCAGAAACTCCAGATACGCTGTGTGGAGATCGCCGCAGGCGATGATCAGGTCAAACCCGTCCAGCTTACCCGGAGTATAGTATTCGTAAAAGGTCTTGGCCTCCTCATCGGATACGGCGAGGATTCTCATGCGTTCTCTCTCCCACTCTCATGCTGCGGCCGGCGCGTCCAGCCGCGTTCGATGTTTTTTCGCGTCCGCTCGGCGCGGATCAGGTTTTCGGCATAGCGCCAGACCAGCTTCACCGCGTCGATGCCTCCGCCGCTCTGCTCCACCATGCTGACGCTCTTGAGCCTCTTGGGATCCACGCGGTTGCCCACCGGCCGGTGCAGCGTGACATTGTCACCCGCGAAGGGTGTAACTGCTTCCCCGCCTATGGCGATCACGCCGTCGGCGATGGCCTCTGCCTGCCGCTGCTGCTCCGCTGTCGGCTCCCGGCCGGCCACGGCAAACAGAGCCTGGACGGTCTGTTCCGCGGCCCCGTTATACGCGGGGGCCAGGGATCGGGCCTGGGGCGCCGCGGCAAGGTACAGCCCCATGGAGCTGCCGTTGCCCCGGGTGGGGTAATGCCGCTGTGGTCCGAAGTAGGTGCCGAAGGGATTGAGGCTGACAAGGCGCTCTCCTCCTTCGGTTTTCAGCCGCATGGGACAGTGTGCCATGCTGCCGAGCATCTGCCGGGCATGGGCGACCAACAGACCGCCGCTGTCCCCGCTCACGCACAGGGTGCCGCCGGTCAGGTGGTGGTTGAACGCGCAGATGTCTTCATTCTCTGGGTAGGCGCGCCAGAAATCCGCGATCTCATAGGCGCTCAGTTCGCCGGCAAAGTTCCGCTTGGTAACCGTTGCCGAGTCGTCCATGGTCAGTGTCAGCTCCAGCGGCGCGGTCTGCTTCCAGCGGATGTCGCTGAAGCGGCCCAGATTGGAGGCCTGGGTGGAGATTTCCCGGTCCTCCCGGGTGTAGGGATACCGCACTTGGGCGCGGACAAAGAGGCAGTCCGCCGCCGGGGACGCATAGACATCATAGCAATAGGAACCGGAGACGAGGGCGCCGGGGATCGCGATCGCACCCGTGAGCCGGACACCGCTCCCCTCCCCCGCCAGGGGCAGCGGGGAGACGCGCGGCCGGTCAAAGGCAAGGCGGGCGCCGTCGTAGTCAAGCCAGCTGTCCAATGCGGCAAGCGGCTTTCCGTCGAACAAAAAGTGTCTGCTCCCGGGATCAAAGCACAAGCGGTCCGCCGCCGTGCCCTGAGAGAGGGCCGGGCGGTTTTCCCCGCAGGAAAAACGCAGGACATAGTGCTTTCTGGGGCTGTGCCAGCGGGCCGTGAGAAAGACGGAGGCGACGCTCCCGTCCCTGTGGTGTCCGGTCTCCGCAGCCGTCCAGCTCTCCAGCCCCGCGCTCTCCAGCCGCAGGCAGCCGATTGAGGGGCAGAAGCCCTCCTTCAGGGCCAGCTGCACCGCGGCAAGGCCGGTCTTTTTCTCGTCCAGCAGCGTCAGCTCCTTTCGCCGGGGAAGGGCCTGCCGCTCCTCCGAAAGCATCCGCTCGGAGAGTTCGCGGGCCTTTTCCTCCCGCGTCAGGTTCATCACGGGCGAAGCCAGGCCGAAATGCGTGGTGCTCAAAAGCCGCACGCGGGTCTCAAAGGAGGGCGAGGCGCTGTCCTTTTCCGCGAGGCGCGCCATGGCCCGGGCCCGCTCCAGCCGTGTCCAGATCAGCCGGTTGAAGGGTTTTTCGCTCCAGCTCATATAGCCGGAGAGATTGCCGTCGGCCACATCCTCACCAAAGGAGATCTCCCCCGCCGGGCCGTGGGTTTTGAGATAGCCGCCGGGGGTGTCGAAGACCACGAAATCCAGATCCGCGATCTCGTCAATATACCCGCCGATGCCGCCGAAGCAGGGCAGCTTTTTCAGAGCCTTCGGGCCCGCCATGGGCTCCCAGAGGAAGCTGTCGGCGTCGGTGTTGAGAAAGAGGAAGACGTCACGGGTGATCTCGCCCCGCCTCTGCTTCTCGTGCAGCTCAACGACAAGCGCGCGCAGGCTCCCCGCGTCCATCACGTCATTCGGCGAGTAGGTGGGCAGGACGGTGATGCTGTCCCCCGCCCAGGTGTAGCGCAGGGGATTGAAGGCCTGCTCGTCGGAGAGGGGCGGGATCAGGGTGCGAAAAGCGTCAAAGGAGATACAGCTGTAATACAGGCACACCGCCTCGATGCCGAGGCGTCTGTAGGCCGCCGCCTGACAGGGCGTGAACATGACCTCCTGCGGGCGGATGATCCTCTCACAGCGGCCGAAGACATCCTCCAGGCCGCTGCCATAGGGGTTGGAGATAGCCCAGCGGACCGAGGTCTCAAACTCGTCGGCCGTCATGGCGCTCATGGCCCCGTTGTTGTAGCCCATGAGGAGGTTTTCGTCCCCCCGGTCCCGGACGCGCTGGATGATGTCCGGCGCGTATTCCGGGAGGATTCTTTCCAGGGAGTAGGCGTTTTCAAAATCCCAGGTGCCCCGCACGGGGATGCCGCGTCTGTTGCGCTCGTCCAACACGTCCAGGATATGCCGCATGATGCGCAGATCCCCGCCGAAGCCCAGGGCGTCCGGGGTATCACCCCGATAGGAGTGGTAGCAGTTTACATGGAAGCCGAAGCCCACATGGACGTGAAGCCCGCTCATTTATTCCTCGCTCTGGGAGCGCAGCATGGCTTCCTTCTGCACCTGCAGCTCCTCGATCCGCTTCTTGGACAGGGGGTACATGAAGCGCAGGACGAGATATACCAGCAAAAACAGCACCGCCGGGATCATGACGGAGAAATTGTACATGCTCCGCAGGGCCGTGGCGCTGAGACCCTCGGTCTTCAGCTCGCTGCCGTTGTAGCCGATGCGCAGCAGCGGCACGTTGATGAGGATGGTGGCGACCGTGGTGCCGAGCTTGCGCATGAAGGAATAGAAGGCGTAGGAGGTGGCCTCGTCGTTGAGACCGTAGGTGACCTTGTTGTAGTCGATGGCGTCGGTGGCCAGCACCCAGACCAGCAGGAAGATGAAGGCAGTACCGATGCCGCTCATCAGGCAGGCGGCCAGGTACAGCCACACGGGAGTGATGCCGAAGATGGCCAGCACGAACAGCGCGATATAGAACACCGCGGCCAGCAGGATGCCCGCCGAGCAGACCTCGCGTCTGCCGTACTTGTTGCCGAGCTTGGAGGCGAAGAACATGATCACCGCCACCGGCAGGTACTGGAACACCGTGGGCAGCATGGTCAGGCCGGGCTTGTTGAAGTAGTGGTGGAACAGATAGGTGTTGTAGCCCTGGCCGAACATCTGCGCGGCGAGAAACAGCATACTGGCGATGGAGACGGCCATGAAGGGGCGGCTCTTGAGCAGGGTCTTGATGATCTTGGCGGCCTGGCCCTTCACGCGGGGAGCGGGCTCGGTGTCCACGCGCTCCTTGCTCCAGGCGTAGCACAGCGCGTAGAAGAGGATGCTCAGCACCGCGATGGCGGTGGCGCCCAGCATCACACGCTTTGCATCCATCTGCTTGACGCCGTCGACCGTGACATAGCAGGCGGAGGCCAGCACCATGGCGGGCATGGCGCCGAAGGTGGAGCCGATGGAGCGGAACACGGACAGGCTGGAGCGCTCCTTGTCATCAGAGGTGATCACCTGGGCCAGGGAGCCGTAGGGGATGTTGATGCAGGTGTAGAGCATGCCGAAGAGGATGTAGGTAAAATAGATCCAGGCCACGCGGCCGGTGCCGGAGAAGCGGCGCACATCCAGGAACATCAGGATGGCGGAGATCGCCGTCGGTACGGAGAAGACCTTGATCCAGTGGCGGTAGCGGCCGTCTGGATACTTCTTCGCGCCGTCGATGATGCGGCCCCAGATGGGATCGTTGATGGCGTCCCAGATGCGGGCGATGATGGTCATGATCATGACGCTCAGCACGCTGATTTCCAGCACGTCGGTGTAGAACTTGTTCAGCACGCTCTGGGTCAGGCCAAAGACCAGGCAGGAGGCCAGATCGCCCATGGCGTAGCCGATTTTGTCCCTGCCGCGGATGCCGCTGGTGCGGGAGATGTAGCTGTTGTCCATTCTGTTTCCTCTCTCTTTCTTTTATTCCTCAGCCGCCCGGCGGAATAGTTCCGTCCAGGGGCTGTCTTTCCTGAAGAATACCGGCGGCTGTCCCAGGGGCGCGGATACCCGATGCGGCCTTCCGCCTCTGTATTCCCTGCCGCTCCAGAAGCCGATCCATCTGCCCTCCGGGAGGTGTACGGTCCGGCGCTTAGCGCCTTTGCGGATCACCGGGCAGACAAACAGATCGTCGCCCAGGTAGTAGGCGTAGGGATCCCGGCTGTCCCCGTAGTCCTCCGCCTCCCAGAAATCCGGGCGGATGGCGGGGATCCCCTTCCCCGCCTCCTCGGCCACGTGGGAGACATACGGCGCGAGCGCCGCGTGGAGCTTCGTCAGGCGCACGGTGTGCTCCTTCACCCCGGCCGCGTCAAACTGGGCGTTTGCCCAGGGGCGGATGGACTCATGGCTGCGCATGAGCAGGGAGAAGGTGCCCATTTCCATCCAGCGGGTAAAGAGCTCCCCGTCTCGCTTCATTTTGCCGAAGGAGAAAAAGCCGCCGATGTCGCAGTGCACCATGGGCACCCCGGAGAAGGCCAGGGAGAAGCTGGCAGGCATGACGCAGGGCATGCCGTAATCCTTCGTATAGTCCGTGTGCTGGTCCCCGTTCCAGAGGATGGGGGCGTAACTCTGGATGCCGAGATAGCCGGAGCGGGTGAAGAACAGCACATCCTTGGCGCCGTACTCCTCGATCGCCTCCCGGTTGATCTTGGCCCAGAGCACCGGCCACTGGTTGTGCAGTTCGGCCGGGTCGCCTTTGTGCAGGACGCAGTCCACGGGCAGGTATTCGCCAAAGTCCGCCATCCAGCCGGACATGCCGAGAGCGAGCATGTTCTTTCCGATCAGCTCTTCTTTGATATACTTTACCGCCGCGGGATTGGTCAGGTCCAGCATGCCCGCGTCAAAGGTGGTGGATTTGATGTGATAGACGCTGCCGTCCTGCTTTGTGATCAGCCAGCCGCGCTCCTTGCAGTGGTTGTACAGTCTTCCGTCCTTGACAAGATAGGGGTTGATGTAGCCGAGAAAGCGCACACCCCGGGCGTTGAGCTTTGCGATGGTGCCCTTGAGATCGGGGTAGAGCTGCTCGTCCGCCTCCCAGTTCCACCATACCTGCTTGCCCATCACGGTGCGCTTTTCGCCGGACCAGTCCTGGCTCCAGACGCCGGTGATCTTCGCCCCGGCGTCCAGCATGGCAAAGCACTTATCCAGAATGGTCTGGCTGCCGCCCTGGATGGACAGGATCATGCCCTCATGGCACCAGGCCGGGATATACTGGTGGTTGGGGATGATGGCCGCGAGCCGCTCGGCGAGCTTCCGATAGCTCTTTTCCCGCAGGAGCGTGAGACTTTTCGGGCAGGCGTCAAAGGCAAAGCGGAAGCTAGTCTCCTCCGAGAAGTCGGAGCGGCCGTCCGCCGCGGTATCGAAGAGGATCAGCCGCCGTTTGTCGGTGACGAAAATGGGCATGGGGGCGTAGCTTCCGATCTCACTGTGCCGTTTTTCCCGGTACAGTCCGCTCGGCAGCAGGGCCTTCTCCACAATGGTGGAGGCCTTGATGTGCTCGGAGACGAAGTTGACCACCTCTTCGCCCCGGAGGTTGACCTTGCGGTACTGCTCGCCGCCGCCGAAAACAGCTTCGTCCTCCGCCGCCGGGAGAACGAACTCATAGGCCCAGCCAGGCTCTCCCCGGAAGTCCAGGATCACGCCGCCCGCGGTCTTCCGCGGAGCTACCTGGAGCGTGTGCCCCTCGGCCGAAAAGCGCACCGCGCCCTGGCCGGCGGGCTCGGCGTGCGTCAAGGGGATGCGGGCGGTCTCCCGGATCTCCACCTTGACGGTGCCGCGGTTGCTGGTATAGTCCTTCTCTCTGAGGCACGCGGTTGCGAAGGGCTTGTCCGGCGTGGAGCTCAACCAGGTTTCTCCGTTAAGCACAAGACTCCACTTGTCTCTCTGCACGCGGGATGTCAGCATCGCGCTTCCCTCCTTACAGGCTCAGACGCAGATTGTCCCCGGTGATGCCCTGCCAGGCGCCCTTCTGGGCCTGGGGGGAGTCCGGATGGCAGGTCATCCACTTGTTCTTCATCCAGAGCAGCTTCTCTTCACCGGGGGCAGACGTGTCCACCCGGGAAAGGGGCGTGTTGGTCCCCCTGGGCAGGACGACCAGGCAGTTAAAGCCCGACTCCTCCACCCGGCAGGGGGCAAAGTGCAGCACACGGGGGAAGATCTCCACCGGCACCATGGGCGGCAGATAGAAGCCCACCACGTCCTTGCTGCTGAGCATTCCGTCATGCAGCTGCTCCGGCAGCGCCAGCAGCAGCACGAGACCGCGGGTGGTAAAGTTTACCTCGCTGCTCTTGTGGTATTCCAGGGCGTTGAGCATATAGCCGCGACCATTGCAGAAGCCGGCCTCGATCTCCGTCTCGCCGAAGACCGTGCGGCAGATGGCCGCCGCTTCCGCCGTCGCCTCCAGTGCTGGCACGGAGGCCCGGTAGCAATTGCCCTCCGCAGGGATTTCAGTCCCCTCCAGCGCTTTGGACAGCTCCGAGCAGTCCCCCAGCTCCAGCACGCGCCCATAGGCGGCGAAGGCCGTGTCCAGCACCGAGTACAGCGGCAGAGCCGGATTCTTTTCTTTCAGCTTCTCGAGAAGATCCATGGAAAAACGCCCTCCTTGCACGGCGCTGCCTGAAAGTTTGCGCCGCCATATTTATAAAATATCAACAAGAAAGAGTTTAATCCCTGCGCAATTCTTTGTCAATCTCTTGTGCATTTTACACATTTGCCCGGAATGACAAAAACCGCCGGACGCACTGCGTCCGGCGGTTGCGGTTTCCTGTTATTCCGTTGGGATGGCTTTCTTCTTCGGCAGGATGATCAGCAGGTGTACCGCCGCAAAGATTGCCGTGAACAGCGCCGTGTACATCTGTCCCAGTCCCAGGCGCATGTTGACCGCATCCGCGGCCAAGGCGCAGCCGAGGCAAAGCACCACCGGTGCGATGAGCCAGAAGCGGCCCCGGAGCTTCTCGTAGGCCCCCGGGATCCCCAGGATGCCGAACACGCCGCCGAGGACGGCCAGGAGATTGATCAGCCGCAGTCCTTGATACTGGCGCTGCGACTCCAAGCGGTAGTCCTCCAGATAAGCTCTGGCGCTCGCCTCCAGATCCCCGGTCCCGGCAAAGCCGCTCTTGACCTCCGGGACGTTGATCAAAAGCTGGCGTGCGGAGATGTGCCGGTTTTTAAGGATCTTGAGCTGATCGGTCTCCACAAGCTCCTTGTCAAGGCCCAGCGCCTCCAGATCCAACCGCTCCTTCTCTTCCCGCAGTTCGTCGGCCTTCTCCTCCAGCTGTCCGAGATGAT
This sequence comes from uncultured Eubacteriales bacterium, assembly GCA_900319835.1. The sequence continues at coordinate 9,507 of ONPY01000048.1, forward strand.
ACCAGATATTCTCCAGTTGACCTTTCATCTCCGACTCGGCTTTGGCCAACATCGCCTCCGCAGCGCTCAGCTTGGCCGCCGCCTCGGCCACCAACCCGTCTACAGACTGAATTCCGCCATCTACGGAACCAAATGCACCTGCCATACTGCTGAGTGCTCCGGCGATCTCCTGCGCCGCGGCGAGCGCCTGCTCCTCCGTCATGGTGCTTGGATCCATGTTCGCATATTGGGAGAGGGTCTGCAGGGCGGACATGTCCACACCAGGCATTTCTGCGCCGCCCATCGAAGAGGACAACTCATTGAAAGTACGAATCAGGGGCTGCGCCCTCTCCATCAAAGTCTGCAGATCGCCGCCAAGGATTTCCAGCTTGTCAAGATAATTCTCGATCGGCAGCTGTGCGACGGCCTCATTCACCTGGCTTTCCCAGGCGGCATGTTGCTCTTCATATTCCTGCTGCTGGTAGAGTGCCTCGTCATATGCTCTTTTCCGCTCGGGATAGGACTCATACGCCGCCAGCTTCTGCTGGTAGGCTGCCATGGCGGCGTCATATTCCTCTGTCGCCGTGTCATATTCCGCCCATTCGGCAAGCGCGTCCTCATAGGCTTTGACCTGCTCCTGATACGCGGCCAGGGTTTCCGCATCCGCGTCCTGCGGCGGCTCTTCGGGAGCGGTCGGCCGGTCAAATGCGGGTGCTGTCGGCTTGGATAACTGCGGCTCTGTCGGCTTCTGCGGCGGCTCGCCGGGATCCTCCGGGATGAAAAAGCCTTCGGGAAGTCTGGGCTCTGCATTGAGCAGCGCGGCAAACTCCTGCGCCAGCTGCTGCATCTGTGCGGCGTCCATGCCGCTCTCATCCGCGTCGCTTTGCGCCTGGGCCGCGATGTCCTGCAGGTCGCCCTTCACGCCGTTATAGGCCGTCTGTACGTCCTCAAACTGTTTTTTTGCTTTGGCCAGCTCCTGTTTGGCAGCCGCGATCTCCGGCATGGCCTCCCAGATCAGGTTGGCCCCCATGGTGTTGCCGCCCTTTTCGGCGGTATAAAGGGCTGTGTCCGTGCGGTGCTGGGCAGCGTCCTTGTCGTGCTGCTCCAGCTTTTCTTTCAGCAGCTCGTAGGCTTCATCATAGCTGATGGAGTTTTCCACCTGCTCATGGAGGGTGACATAGTTTTCGATCCGCTGGGCGTACTTTTCCTCAAAGGCCGTCCGCTCTTCATGCGCTTTGGCCGCCTTGCCGAAGCCCGTGGCCCCGTTGAGCAGCATCAGCAGGCACATGATGGCAAGCACCACAGCAAAGACTCTGGCCAGCGCCTGATGTTTCACAGTCTATCCCTCCTTAAAACTTGAGGAATGATTATACAACAACTCTGCGGTAAAGTGTTGACGAAATATGAAATCTTTTTCTTTCCTTTCCGGTTTTCTTCGTGTATGATGTGGGGCAGAACAACAGCGGAGGTCGACATGGAATTGAGCTTTGCCCCCATGGAGGGGATCACCGGCAGCATCTACAGGCGCGTACACGCCCGGTTCTTTCCGGGTGCCGATGTGTATTACGCTCCTTTCCTCGCCCCCGACGGCACGGGCCGCTTCAAGGGCAGCGCGCTCAGAGAGCTTCTGTCCGAGAACAACACGGGGCTCACCGTGATCCCGCAGCTGCTGGTCAACACGCCGGAGCCTTTCCTGGCCGCGGCGGAGACGCTGGGCGGACTGGGATACAAGGAGATCAACCTGAATGTCGGCTGCCCCTCCGGGACGGTGGTGGCCAAGCACAAGGGGGCCGGTATGCTGGAGGATCTGGAGAGTCTTTCGCGCTGTCTGGACACCATTTTTTCCCGCTGCCCCCAGCGCATTTCCGTCAAGACCCGCCTGGGGCTCGGCAGCACTGCGGAGTTTCCCGCCATTTTGTCGCTCTTCCGGCGCTATCCCCTCGCGCGGCTGATCGTCCATGCCCGTGACCGGGCCGGGATGTATCAGAGCATGCCGGATCTAAACACCTTTGCTCTCGCGCTTATTGACTCTCCTTTTCCTGTAGTGTACAACGGCAACGTCTTTTCTTCCGGGGCGTATGAAGCGATCGTCTCCCGCTTCCCCACCCTCTCCGGTGTCATGCTCGGGCGCGGAGCCGTCGCCGATCCGGCGCTCTTTCGCCGCATCCGGGGCGGCTCTGCCATGTCCGTGGAGGAGCTCACCGCCTTCCACGAGGCTCTGCTGGAGGAGACGCTGGCCTCCGGGCTTGCGCCGAACTACACCGTGCAGCGGATGAAGGAGCTCTGGTTCTACATGGGCTGTCTGTTTCCCGGCCAGGACAAAGCGCTCAAAACCATCCTGCGCAGCCGCTGTCTTTCCGACTACCGCGCCGCCGTCGCAGCGCTGCTGGACCGGCAGGCCCCGGCACCGGACGCGGTGTTCAACCGATGAAAAACGCTCGCCCATTTGGGCGAGCGTCAAGCTGTCGACAAAGTGTCGACAGCTTGAATCGCAAAAATGGGATCTTTCGAAAAAGTTCCCATTTTTGCATAGATTGAACGTGAAGGGGGACTCCCCGTCCCCCTTCACAATCCCCCTTGCAGGTCCAAGCTGGGATAACAGGGGTTTGTCTACAGTCTGACGCTCGCCCATTTGGGCGAGCGTTCTTTTCTGTCAGATGGCGTATTTCTCGGCAAAGCCGGCATACAGCTCATCATAATTGTGAGAGTGGAGCTCTTTCAGATTGATGATATAGTCATGCGTTTCATAGGCGTTCTGGCTCAGCTCGATCATGGCGATGGCGATGTTGGAGCAGTGATCCGCCACGCGCTCAAAGTTGGTCAGCAGGTCGTTGAAGACAAAACCAACCTTCAGCGAACAGGCGCCGGTCTGCAAACGCTCCACATGCCGCAGCTTGAGCTCATCGCAGAGCACGTCGATGTGCTCCTCCAGAGGCTCCACGCGGTAGGCCTTGTCCAAATCGTCCTCCACAAAGCCGTTGATGGTAAGCTCCAGAATCTCGTTGACCGCGCCCAGCAGCACCGTCAGCTCATGCTCGCCATCCGCGGAGAAATGGATCTTTTTATCATGGATCTCCTGGGCAGCCTGGGCCACATTCATGGCGTGGTCGCTGATACGCTCAAAGTCGCTGAGCGTATGGAGATACTTGGAGACCTTCTCGTTCTCCTCCCGGCTGAGCTCCGAGCTGTTAAGCCGCATGAGATACGTGCCGATCTTGTCCTCGAAGCGGTCCACCAGATCCTCGTCCCGCTCCACCTTCTGCACCATCTCGGGGCTGTACTGGTGGATCAGCAGCATGGCGTCACAAAGGTTCTCCCGGGATTTGCGCGCCATGGCGTCAATGGTGAGACGGCTCTGCTCCACGGCCAGGGCCGGGTGCTTGAGGAAGCGCTCGTCCAGACGGTCAAAGTCGGCGTTGGCGGCCTTTTCCTCCTGGCTCTCGCGGATGATCGTCTGAATGAGCTTCTCGATCAGGCCGATGAAGGGCAGCAGCACCACCGCCATCAGCACGCGGAAGACCGTGTTGACCAGAGCGATGCTGACGGGATTCATGGTCTCTTCCATCAGAGCAAAATGCATGGAGGCGTTGAGCGCATAGAACAGAATGGCAAACAGCGTCACGCCGATTACCTGAATGATCAGATAGGCGTAGGCGGTGCGTCGGCCGTCGGTCCTGGCGCCCAGGGCCGAGAGCAGCACCGGCACCGCGGCGCCGATGGCGATACCGAGGATGATGGGAAAGGCCTCGGCAAACTCAATGGCGCCTGTGACAGACAGAGCCTGGAGAATACCGACCGCCGCCGAAGCGCTCTGCAGGATGCTGGTGATGGCCGCGCCCGCGAGAATGCCGATCAGTGGATTGGAGAAGGCCGTCATCAACTGGATGAAGCGCTGGCTATCCTTCAACGGCGCCACGGCCGAACTCATGGCCTGCATGCCGAACATCAGCACCGCAAAGCCCAGAAGGATGTCCCCCACATGGCGGCTGCTCTGCTTTTTGGAGAACATGCGCAGCACGATGCCGATCACCGCGACAGCGGCGGAGATGGTGGCCGTGGACAGAAGAGAGACCAGGCCGCCCGAACCCTCCATATAGGACAGACAGATAATCCAGCCGGTAATACTGGTGCCCACGATGGCACCCATAATGACCGCCATGGCCTGGCGTACCTTCATCATACCGGAGTTGACAAAGCCGACCAGCATCACGGAGGTGGCGGAGGAGGACTGGATCACCGCGGTGACGCCCGCACCGAGAAGCACGCCCTTCAAGGGTGTGCTGGACAGGCGGTACAGCACCAGCTCCAGCTTGCTGCCGGCCACTTTTTTCAGGCCCTCGCCCATCAGGGACATGCCGAAGAGAAACAGCGCCACACCGCCGAGTAACGAAATCACATTGGAAACGCTCATACAACACCCTCATTACTATTTCTTATGTTTCAATTATCTATTATTATATTACCACCGTGAATTAAAAAAGTCTATTCGCATTTCGCACGATTCTTCCCGCCTGAGATTGAAAATCCAGAATCCAGGTTGTAGAATATGACAGGTGATAAAATGACTTGTACCATTCTCTATCGGGACCGGGATCTGCTGGTCTGTATCAAGCCCCGGGGCGTCTCCTCTGAGGACGAGCTGCCGCGCCTGCTCGCCCAGCAGCTCGGCGTGGAGCGCGTCTGGTGCGTGCATCGGCTGGACAAGGCCGTGGGCGGCGTGATGGTGCTCGCCCTCAGCCAAAGGGCCGCGGCGCAGCTCTCCGCGCTGATTGCCGGGCAGAAGCTGCAAAAGAAATATCTGGCCGTGGTCGCGGGAAGGCCGGCGGAGGAGGCCGGCATCCTGCGGGATCTGCTGTATCACGACCGGGCCAGAAACAAGAGCTATCCGGTCAAGCGGATGCGCGCCGGGGTCAAGCAGGCGGAGCTGGACTATGAGATTCTCGAGACTCAGGACGCGATCTCCCTCGTCCGGGTGCGCCTGCACACCGGACGCAGCCACCAGATCCGGGTGCAGTTTGCCTCGCGCGGCATGCCGCTTATCGGTGACGTGAAATACGGCAGCGCCGTCCGGGACTGCCCCATCGCGCTCTTCTCCTGCGCGCTCACTCTCCCCCACCCCCGCACCAGCGAGGCGCTCTCCTTCTCCGCCGTCCCGGAGGGGGGCTATCCCTGGCGACTCTTTTCAACCATTCAAACGGAGGTCAACCATGAAATATCTTGAGGTCTGCGTCAACACGCCCACCGAGCTGATCGATCAGCGTTGCGAGGAGATGGCCGTCTTCGGCGCCGGCGGCTTCGTCATTGAGAATGAAGAGGATTTTCAGAACTTTCTGGAACATAACCACATGTACTGGGACTATGTGGACGAGGAGCTGGAAAACCAGTTTCGCGGCGTCAGCCGCATCAAATGCTACCTGACGGATGACGCGGAGGGCCGCGCGGTGCTGGCAAAGATCCGGGCTGCCTACGACGATGTGCAGACCGCGATTGTGGACGACAGCGACTGGGAGAACAACTGGCGCGCCTACTATAAGCCCATCGAAGTAGGTGAAAAATTGGTGGTGGTGCCCGAGTGGGAGGAGGTCCCGGCGGGCGGGCGCATCCCCCTGCGCCTCGACCCGGGGCTCATCTTCGGCACCGGCAGCCACGCCACCACGCGCATGTGTCTTGCCGCGCTGGAGCGCTGTGCAAAGCCCGGTGTCCGGGTGCTGGATCTCGGCTGCGGCAGCGGCATCCTCGGCATCGGAGCGCTGCTGCTGGGGGCGGACACCTGTCTCGGCGTGGACATCGACCCCAAGGCGCCGGATGTGGTGATGGCAAACGCCGCGTTAAACGACATCGGCCCCGACCGCATGACCGCCTGGGCCGGGGACATTCTGGGCGACACCTCCCTCCGCGCCCGCATCGGGGGCGGCTATCAGCTGGTGCTGGCCAACATCGTGGCGGACGTGATCATCCCGCTCTCCGCGCTGGCGCGGCCCTTCCTGGCCGAAGATGGCGTATTCATTTGCTCGGGCATCATTGAAAACCGCTGGCCGGAGACAGAGGCCGCCCTGAAACAAAACGGCTTTACGATCCTCGACCATGTCTCCGAGGAGGAGTGGCACTGCTTCGTCTGCCGGTAATCCGAACCAAAAAAGAAATCCTGCCGTTGGGGCTCTTTTCTTTTGCTTTCGGTGCGGGAGGAGTTGAATCACAATCACACAGCCCGGAGGGCTGTGCATAAGCCGGTGCAAACACCGGCGAATTCTTTGATAGCTTTTCGCGACTCCCGCAAGCAAAAAGCAATGCGGGTAGCTCTCTCCCACCTTCACCGCAAAAATCGTTACTTCTGACAGAATTGCTGATATTGTCTTTTCCTATAGCTTTTTGTCCCGGGCTGTGGTATCCTACTCGCGATTCTTCTTTGCCGCAGGTGATTTTCATGCGCATTCCGCAAACCTTGCAGACCAACTCCACGCCGGGCGCCATATTGGCAAACGCGCTGATGGCGGCGGCTGGCCTGTTTTTCAACGGCTTCGGGGTCTATCTGACGATTCAGGCCAACATCGGGGCCGGGCCCTGGGACGTGCTTTCCCTGGGTGTCTCCCGGACGCTGGGCATCCTTTACGGCACGGCGTCCATCTCCATCTCCTTCACCATTCTGCTCATCGACGTGCTGCTGCGCGAGCCCATCGGCATCGCCATGTTCATCGATGCGGTAACCGTGGGAAAGGCGGTAGATCTGTTCAACCGTCTGGGCGTCGTCACCCCCTGTGCCTCTCCTTTGATCGGGATCCCCGTGATGCTGCTGGGCCTTGTCATCATGGCCTACACGCAGTTTGTCTACATGAAGGCGGCATTGGGCTGCGGACCCCGTGACACGCTGCTGGTGGGTCTTGCCAAGCGCGCCGGTCGGATCCCCATCGGCGCGGTCTCCATCGCGATCCTCGCCCTTGCCACCTTCGCCGGCTGGCTGTTGGGCGGCCCTGTCGGAATCGGCACGCTGATCTGCGCCTTCTGCACCGGCCCCATCATGCAGGCCGCCTTCCGCAGCGTGCGCTTTGACGCGACCGAGATCCGCCATCAGCCTCTGGGAGAATCCACCCGCATCTTTTTTTGCAAAAGGCCTCAGCAGTAACGCCCTCATTCCGCATTGTCTTGTACGGATTGCCGCGCCGGTGTGTACACCGGCCCGCAATAACGTGTTTCCCCTCTAACAATCTGCACGCAAAGACGCCGCTCCGAAAAGAGCGGCGTCTTTGTTTTGTATGGTTTTCTCAGGGCTTGAGCTCGAGGTAGAGGTTGCGGTACTGGACGGCGGAGCTGTCCCAGGACACGTCCTTGTCCATGTCGCGGCGCACCATCTCGTTCCAGCGCTCGCGCTGGGTGAAATACACGGTCTTGGCGCGGTTGATCGCATCCAGCAGCAGGCCGGACTCATAGCGGTCAAAGGTGAAGCCGTTGCCCTCGTCGGTAAACTCGTTGTAGGGCTGCACGGTGTCCTTCAGGCCGCCGGTCTCGCGCACCACGGGCACGGTGCCGTATCGCATGGCGATCAGCTGGGTCAGGCCGCAGGGCTCGAACAGGGAAGGCACCAGCAGGGCGTCGGCACCGGCGTAGATGCGGTGGGCCAGGAATTCGTCATACGCGATGTAGGCGCATACGCTGCCCTTGTAGGTCTGCTCAAAGTAACGGAAGGAGTCCTCATAGCAGGGCTCGCCGGTGCCGAGCACCACCACCTGGGTGTTGCCATCGACGAGGGCGGGCAGGATGGCGTTGACCAGATCCAGGCCTTTCTGATCCGTCAGGCGGGAGATGAGGCCGATGACAAACTTGCCTTCGTCCACTTCCAGGCCCAGGGCCTCCTGCAGGGCGCGCTTGTTGGCTTTCTTCTGCTCCAGAACGGTCTCGCGGTCGTAGCGGGCAGCAAGCTTCTTGTCGGCGCTGCTGTCCCACTGCTCCACGTCGATGCCGTTGACGATGCCGCGGAGTCTGCTGGAGTGGTAGCGAAGGTGTCCGTCCAGCCCGTCGCCGTAGAAAGGCGTCTGGATTTCGCCGGCATAGGTGGCACTGACGGTGGTGATGCGGTCGGCATAGGCCAGGCCGCCCTTGAGCATGTTGGCATCGTCGTGGCCCTGCTTCATGACCTCATAGCTGAACACATGGTCGGGAAGCCCGGTCCAGTACTTGATGGTGGGGATGTTGTACACGCCCTGGAAGCGCAGGTTGTGGATGGTCAGAACGCTCTTGGCGCTGGCAACGGGCGTGCCGTTAAAGAGCGTGCGCAGATACACGGGCACCAGAGCCGCCTGCCAGTCGTGGCAGTGGATGATGTCGGGCACCCAGTTCATGTAGTTGAGCGCGGCCAGGGCCGCCTTGGCAAAGAAGCAGTATCTGGGGATGTCGTCGACCAGGTTGGTGTAGGGGTTGCCGTAACCGAAGAAGTCCTCGTTGTCGATGAAGTCATAGACCACGCCGTCCCAGACATACTCCATGATGCCGACATAGAAGGATCTCCCGTCGGCGCAGAGGTTCATCCAGAACTCGCCGCGGTAGATCATCTTGTCCTGATACTTCTGGGGGATGCAGCGGTAGCGCGGCAGGATGACCTTGACGTCGCAGTTTTGCTTGGTCAGGGCTTTGGGCAGGGCGTACATCACGTCGCCCAGACCGCCGGTCTTGACAAAGGGGTAGCACTCAGAGCCGATAAAGGCCACGCTTCTTCTGGGCTGGGGCAGTTGGACCGTCTCCACAGGCTCGACCGCGGGGGCGGCCTGCTCGACGGCAGGGGCAACCTGCTCCACGGCAGGGGCGGCCTGCTCCACAGCGGGGGCGGCCTGCTCCACGGCAGGGGCAACCTGCTCCACGGCAGGGGCGGCC
>ONPY01000047.1 GCA_900319835.1 uncultured Eubacteriales bacterium
TCAAGTCCATCGACACCTCCGAGGCCGAGAAGATGCCCGGCGTTGTCAAGGTCATCACCTACAAGGACATCCTGGCCGCCGGCGGCTCCAACAAGATCAACGGCTTGGTCATGCTGCCCAAGCACAACAAGACCGACGGTTTCGAGCGCCCCGTCCTCTGCTCCGACAAGATCTTCCAGTTCGGTGATGCCATCGCCATCGTGGCCGCCGCCACCGAGGCCCACGCCCGCGCCGCTGCCGACGCCGTGAAGGTCGAGATCGAAGAGCTGCCCGCCTACATGAACGCGCTGGACGCCATGGCTCCCGACGCCATCGAGATCCACCCCGGCACCCCCAATGTCTTCTTTGAGACCAACTGCATCAAGGGCCCCGACTTCGATTGGGATTCCATTCCCGATTCCCAGCAGGTCGAGATCGAGAGCTATTGCTCCCGTCAGCCCCACCTGCATCTGGAGCCGGACTGCGGCTACGGCTACATCGACGAGGACGGCATGGTCACCGTACACTCCAAGTCCATCGGCATCCACCTGCACATGCCCATGATCGCCGGCGGCATCGGTGTTCCCATGGAGAAGCTGCGCCTGGTCCAGAACCACGCCGGCGGCACCTTCGGCTACAAGTTCTCCCCGACGAACGAGGCTCTGATCGGCGCTGCCGCGAAGATCCTGGGCTGCCCCGTCTCCCTGAACTTCAACCAGTTCCAGAACATCACCTACACCGGCAAGCGTTCTCCCGCCTTCATGCACATCAAGCTGGGCGCCGACGCCAACGGCAAGCTGCTTGCTCTGTGGGGCGACAACTATGTTGACCACGGCCCGTACTCCGAGTTCGGCGATCTGCTGACCATGCGTCTGAGCCAGTTCACCGGCGCCGGCTACGGCATCAACTCCATCCGCAACAAGAGCCAGACCGTGTTCACCAACCACGCCTGGGGCTCCGCGTTCCGCGCCTACGGCTCTCCCCAGTCCTTCATGGGCTCCGAGATCGCCATTGATTGCCTGGCCGCCAAGATGGGCATCGATCCCTTCGAGATGCGCGCCATGAACTGCTACAAAGAGGCAGAAGGCACCACCATTCCCACCGGCTATCCCCCCGAGGTCTACTGCGAGGAGGCCCTGTTTGACAAGGCCCGCCCGCTGTACGAGGCCGGCAAGAAGAGAGTCGCCGAGAAGAACGCCGCCTCCGACGGCCGCTACAAATACGGCATCGGCGTGTCCCTGGGCGTCTACGGCTGCGGCCTTGACGGTGTGGACTCCTCCTCCGCCTATGCCGAGTTGAACCCCGACGGCACCGTCACCATGTACGCCTCCTGGGAGGATCATGGCCAGGGCGCCGACATGGGCATTGTCACCGCCGCGCACGAGACGCTGCGCCAGGCCGGCTTCAAGCCCGAGGATATCCGCCTTGTCATGAACGACACCAAGTACACCCCGAACTCCGGCCCTGCCGGCGGCTCCCGTTCCCAGGTCATGACCGGCAACGCCTGCCGCCTCGCCGCTGAGGCCCTGATCGCCGAGATGAAGAAGGACGACGGCTCCTTCCGCACCTACGACGAGATGGTCGCCGACGGCAAGAAGCTGAAGGTCGAGGGCAACTGGGTCACCACCTTCTGCGCCGATCACCCGATCGACCAGGATACCGCCCAGGGCGATCCCTTCGCCACCTACATGTACACCATCTTCCTGCCCGAGGTCTGCGTCGACACCCAGACCGGCAAGGTCAAGGTGGAGAAGTTCACCTGTGTGGCCGACGTCGGCACCATCATGAACCGTCTGCTGGTGGAAGGCAACTTCTACGGCGGCCTGGCTCAGGGCATCGGCCTGGCCCTCAGCGAGGACTTTGACGATCTGGAGAAGGAGACCAGCCTGCTCAAGTGCGGCATCCCCTATCCCAACGACATTCCCGATGACATCGAGCTGCACTTCAACGAGACCTACCGTCCCAACGGCCCCTACGGTGCCGCCGGCTGCGGCGAGGCCCCGCTGGATGCTCCTCACCCTGCCATCCTGAACGCCATCTACAACGCCACCGGCGCCCGGATCACCCGTATCCCCGCACGGCCCGACAAGGTTCTGGCCGCGCTGAAGGCCCTTGGCTAAGTCTTTGCAAAGCAACAAACCCATGCTATAATAGAGAGGCCCGAAAGGGCCTCTCTGCCTATAGTCAAACCCCTGCTTCCAGGAACAGACCTGTAAGGGGAGAGTGCAGAGAGGGGACGGGGAGTCCCCTTTCTGCGTTCAATCCACGCGAAACAGAAGGCTTTCTGTTTCGCTTCTCAAACAGTCGAAAGGCTTTCGACTGTTTGAGAGGCTCGAAAGGGCCTCTCTATTCCCATATCTCTGAATCTGAAAACAAAGGGTGATTGCCATGAGCCAGATCCAGGAACGCGGTTCCACCCATGTGTATAAAGTCAATAAGATTTCCAAAGAGGAAGTCGACTCCATGGTCACGCGCTGCGTGTACGAAAACCCACCCTTCTGCAGCGCGGCCTGTCCCCTGAAGCTGGACACCAGGGCCATGCTCAAGGCTGCGGCGGAGGGTGACTTCAAGAAGGCACTGCTGCTGTATGAGAAGATCGCGGTCTTCCCTCTGATCCTCTCCGCCGGCTGCGAGGCGCCCTGCGAAAGCAAGTGCCGCCTGCGTGAGATCGGGGAGGGCGTCGCCATCCGGGACGTGGAGGCCGCGATCGCCAAATACGGCGTCCAGTCCAGGCTCGGCGGGGTCTTTCGCAGCAAGAAGAAAAAGACCGTGGCGATCTTCGGCTCCGGCCTCTTCCCACTGTTTCTCGCGGGCGAGGTGGAGAAGAAGGCCTATCCGCTGACGGTTTTCTGCGAGGAGACCGATCTGGAGAGCTTCCTCAGGCGGGAGACGGATTTCCTCCCGGAGGACGCCTTCCAGATGGAGCTCAAGCGCCTCAAAGGCAAGGACATTCAGTTTGAATTCGGCTGCACGATCGACAGTGTGTTCTTTGCCGAACAGCGCGCGGCGTTTGACGTCGTCTGCGTGAGCGAAAAGGTCGCCCGGCGCGTGCTGCCGGAAGCTGTCTGCATCCCGGAGCTGATGTACGCGGAGAAGGAGAATGTGGTCCTCGGCACCGGGGAGGGCGTGATGGCCGCGGCTTTCGGCGCCAAGAAGGCCGCTCTGACGGTCGACCGCCTGGCCCAGAGGCTGGACCCGCGCAATACCCGCGGCGAGGAGGGGGCTGTGGAGACCCGCCTTTATACCGACCTGAGCGAGGCCAAGGCCCTCAAGCGCGTGGAGAAGCCCGCCGGGGGCTATACCGCAGAGCAGGCGGTTGAAGAGGCCGGCCGGTGCATCCAGTGCCACTGCGAGGAGTGCATGAAGAGCTGCGCCTACCTCAAGCATTATAAAAAGCACCCGGGGCTTTTGTCCAAGGAGATTTACAACAACACCCAGATCATCATGGGCGACCACCAGCTCAATAAACCCATGAACGCCTGCGCCCTCTGCGGCCAGTGTACGGTGGTCTGCCCCAACCATTTTGATATGGCGCATGTCTGCGCGACGGCGCGGCGGAACATGGTGTCCACGGACAAGATGCCTCTGGCGCCGCATGAGTTTGCGCTGATGGACATGCTGTTTTCCAACGGCGAGGCCTTCCTCTCGAGACCCCAGCCGGGGGTGGAGAACTGCCGATACGTCTTCTTCCCGGGCTGCCAGGCCACGGCCATCGCGCCGGAGACGGTGCGTGCCGCGTACGAGGATCTCTGCGCGCGGCTCGACGGCGGCGTGGCTCTGATGCTGGGCTGCTGCGGCGCCATCTGCGACTGGGCCGGCCGCTATGAGATGCAGCAGAGCACCCGTGAATTTCTGCTCAATGAGCTATCCAAGCTCGGCAATCCCGCCATCATTGCCGGCTGCCCCACCTGCGCAAAAGAGCTGCGGGAGTCTGTGGGCGGCGAGATTGTCGGCATCTGGGACGTGCTGGAGCAGATCGGCCTGCCCGCCGGAGCAAAGGGCTTGGATCGCCCGGCCGCCCTGCACGACTCCTGCGGCGCCCGGGGCGACGCCCACACCCAGCAGGCCATCCGCAGCATCGCTCAGAAGCTGGGCGTGAAGCTGGTGGAGACAGAGTACTCCGGCGACCGCAGCCCCTGCTGCGGCTACGGAGGGCTGACCGCCTACGCCAACCGCGAGGTGGCCCATGAGATGAGCGAGAAGTGCCTGGAGCGCTCCGACGCCCCCTATATCAGCTACTGCATGGCCTGCCGGGACCGCTTTGCCCGGGAGGGGCGGGAGTCGCGGCACATTCTGGAGCTGGTCTACGGCACAGACGCCGGCGCCCCGCCGGACATCAGCGAGAAGCGCTTCAACCGGCTGACGCTGAAAAACGATCTGCTCAGAGAACTCTGGCTGGAGGAACCCATGGAGAAGAGATTGCCTTACAAGCTGGACTTTACCGACGAGGCCCGGGCCATGATGGACGACCGTATGATCCTGGTGGAGGACGTCATTGCGGTCATTGACGCGGTGCGTGAGACGGGAGAGTGCATTTTCGATGACGAGAGCGGCCTGCTGATCGCCCGCCGCAGGGTGGGCAACGCCACCTTCTGGGTGAAGTTTGCCCGGGAGGAGGACGGACACTACCTGGTACACCGGGCCTGGAGCCATCGCATGAATGTGGTCAAGAGAGAGGGATAGTATGGCGGAGAAAAACTATTACACCATAGACCCCCAGGGAAAACTCAAGTGCATGAAGTGCGGCGTGCCCCTGGAAAAGGGCAAGGCCAAGTTCCTGTATCTGGACAACGGCTTTCCTGTGGAGCTGCCCGTCTGCCCCGTGTGCGGCTTTGTCTATGTGCCGGAGGAGCTGGCGCTGGGCAAGGTGGCCTCGGTAGAGCGGGCGCTGGAGGATAAATGAACGGCCATCCCGGGGGCGAGGAACACACCCGGCACATGCTTGAGCTGGCGGCGATTCCCGCGGGCGGCCGGATTTTGGATCTGGGCGCCGGTGCAGGGGAGAGCCTGCGGCTGCTGCGGAGCCTCGGCTACCGGGCGGAGGGCGTCGACCTTGCGCCCCGGAGCAGAGAAGTGCAGCAGGGAGACCTGCTGCGTGCGCCCTACCCGGCGGAGAGCTTTGACGGGCTGCTGAGCCAGTGCGCGTTCTTCCTCAGCGGAGACGTGACCGCCGCCTTTCGGGAGAGCTTCCGGCTGTTAAAGCCCGGCGGCGCGCTGCTGTTCTCGGACGTCTGCTTTGAGGAACCCGTTCCTCTCGCGGAGGCGGCGGGTTTTCATGTGGAAGCTGACGAGGACCTGACCTCCGTGTGGAGAGAATACTATCTGGAGGCTCTCTGGCGCGGCACGGCGGAGGCCTGCGGCATCCGCGGCAAATGCGCCTATCGGATGCTGATTTGCAGAAAGGATGAAGACAATGGATTTGTTTGACCGCATTATGGAGCTGAGCCGCTGCGGGTACTTCTGCGGCCAGATCCTTGCGATCCTCCTGCTCGAGACCCTGGGGGAAGAAAACCCCGGCTTTGTGCGGGCCATGGGCGGTCTCAACGGCGGCGTCGGCTTCTCCGGCGACGTGTGCGGCTGCATGACCGGCGGGGCCTGCGTGATCTCCTATCTCACCGGCAAGGGGGAGGATACCGGCATGGACCACCCCGAGCACAAGAGTGCCATGGGGGAGTTTACCCAGTGGTTCACCGAGGAGAACATGGTCAACTTCGGCGGCATCGACTGCCGGGACATCACAAAAGGCAATCCGGCCAACCGGGTGGAGCTTTGCCCGGGGATCATTGCCGACACCTACACCAAGTGTATGGAGATCCTTGCGGATAAGGGCCTGCTATGACACGCAGCAGAATTGACAGACTGATCATGATGCAGGAGGGACTGCCGGAAGTGACCCGGCAGTCCCTCGATAAGCTTCAATTAAAAAAGCTCAACAGGGTACTGGAACGAGAAAAAGCCAGGGATGGCTTCTACCGGGGGCTGCCCGAACGGCTGGAAAGCCTGGACGAGCTTACCATTCTGCCCTTTACCACGGAAGAGGACCTGGCCCGGAACGCGCCGGGGTTGCTGCTCTGCTCCCAGGGGGAGATCCAGCGGGTACTGTCCGACGCGACCTCCGGCACCACGGGGACGGCCAAGCGGGTCTTTTACACCGAGGGCGACTGCCGGCACACGGTGGAGCTCTTCATGGCGGGGCTGGGGGAGCTGGTCTTTCCCGGCAGCGTCACCATGATCTGCTTTCCCTTCTCCGGGCCGCACGGCCTGGGAGAGCTGATCGCGGAGGCGATCGAGGGCCTGGGTGCAAAGCCGCTCAAGCTGGGTGCCGGGCTGAGCTACGGAGAATTTGGACAGGTCCTGCGTGAGGAACAGCCGGACACCTTCGTGGGGATGCCGGTGCAGCTTTTAAGCATGCTGCGCGTCTGCGGCCGGGGCAGCCTGAAGCGGGCCCTGGTCAGCGGGGACGCCTGCCCGGACGCGGTGATGTACGAGGCGGAAAAGCTCCTGGGCAGCCGCCTTTTTCCCCACTACGGCTCGCGGGAGATGGCTCTGGGCGGCGCCATCTGCTGTCCGGCCCACGCGGGGATGCACCTGAGAGAGAACCACGTGATCGCGGAGATCGTGGACACCGATGGAAAACCGCTGCCCGACGGGGAGACTGGGGAACTGGTGATCACCACCATCGGCATGGAGGCCATGCCCCTGATCCGCTACCGCACCGGGGACCACACCCGCTTCCTGCCGGGGCCCTGCCCCTGCGGGAGTGTGGTCAGGCGCCTGGACAGCTTGCTGCGCCTGGGCGAGGCGGCACAGATCGCGGAACTGGACGAAAAGCTCTTCGCCCTGCCCTTCGTGGCCGACTACCGTGCCGAGCGAAAAAACGACAGGCTGCATCTCGAAGTGCTGACCTGCGGCAGAGGGGAGTTCCCGGAACTCGGCGCGGAGATCTCTGCGCGCCCTGTGTGCCCGGAGGATCGAAGCCTATACCGCGGCAAGCGGAGAATCGAATAGCGTTTGAAACGTACAAAAGCCCTGTCCGAGCAGTCGGACAGGGCTTTTGTACGTGTATGGACGGTTCAGCGCTCGTTCCCGCGGAAGAAGAGACCCAGCATGCCGGGGCCGACATGGGCGCCGGAAAAGGGCTCGTGCATGCAGATGGTAATGGGCACGTCCGGCGTGACGGCGCGGACGAGCTGCGCCAGGTATTCCGCGTCCTCCAGACAGTCCCCGTGGGAGATACAGATGGTCTGATCATCCGTGATCATCCGCTTCTCCTTGTACTTTTCGACCAGCGCTTCGATGGATTTCCGCCGTCCGCGCACCTTGGCGCAGGAGATGATGTGGCCGGTGCTGTCCCCAAAGAGGATGGGCTTGATGTTCAGGACCGTGGCGATCTTCGCGGTCATGCCGCTGACACGGCCCGTGTTTTTCAGGAAGTTCAGATCGTCCACCGTGAAATACTGACAGGTGTGAGGCACTTCCGCATCCAGAATGGCAGCCGCCTCGCGCGCACTGATGCCCTCCCGGCTCAGTCTGGCCGCCCGGACAGCCAGCAGCCCGTTGCCGAAGCCGCAGCCCAGCGAGTCCACAATGTGAACAAAGCGCCCCTCGTAGAGCTCCATCAGCTCCTCGGCCGCGATCCGGGCTGCGTTGTAGGTGCCGCTGATGCCGGAAGACATGGAAATATAGATAATGTCCGTCCCCTGGGCGAGAATCGGCCCGAAGCGGGAGAGAAACAGATGGGTGTTCAAAAGACTGGTGCGGACGACCGCACCCTTTTTCAGACCCTCATAATAGCTGTGCCCTTCAAAGCGATCCACATCGCCCCAATAGGTCTGGGGTACGCCGTCCACGGTGTAGTCGCAGGGCAGAAGCTGGATCCCATCCAGCATTTGGCGGGGCAGATTGGCGCTTCCGTCCACGAAAACGGCAAAAGACATGGTGATGATCCTCCTGCGATTGCCCATTCTCCCACATGCGCAGCGTGAAATCGGTCGAAATGGGCAAGCATCTAATCTTGCGAATTATATTACCACACGCAACGAATCATGTCAACCAAAAAAGATGCGTATGTTTTCTTGATTTTTGGATTACTTGTGGTATAATGGTTTATCATAATAATTGGAACAAAATGGGGATGAGACCATGACCTTCGACAAAGCCCTGATCGCGGGGAAGCTGCGCCGCTGGGAGAAGTATCTGGACGAGTACCGTCTTCCCGCCTGGGAGGAGCTGCCGGACATCGGCCTGTACATGGACCAGGTGGTGACATTGTTGACCCGGTATCTGGACTATATGCCGCCGGAGTTGAAAGAGGAGCAGGTGATCACGCCCGCTGCCATCAACAACTATGTGCGCAAAAAGATTATGCCTGAGCCCGTCAAAAAAAAATACTACCGCCGGCATATCGCCTACCTCATCATGGTCTGTACGCTCAAGCAGTGTCTCAGCATTCCCACCCTGCAGGCCATCATCCCCGCCGGGCTGGATGAGGAGGCGCTCAAGCAGACCTATTCCTCCTATGTCAAACGCCACCGCATGGCCTGCACCTATTTTGTCAAGCAGGTGCGCATCGCCGCCGGCGGCATCCTGGACCATGAACTGGAATCGGAGATCGCCACCGACGACACAGGGGACCTGATCTCCATGGTGGCGGTGATCAGCGGTTTTTCCCGGCTGCTGGCGGAAAAGCTCCTGCTCCTGGACGGCAAGGACCTGGAAAACGGGGGCAGCATCGAGGTACATTCCCATGGCGGAGAACAGTGACCGCCCGGTCCCTGCGCCGGAGATCCTCTATGACGACGGCGCGGTACTGGTCTGCGTCAAGCCCGCGGGGGTTCTTTCCACGGATGAGCCAGGTGGCCTGCCGGAGCTGCTGCGGGAGAGCCTGGAAGAGCCGCGGACCGATCTCCGGACGGTACACCGGCTGGACCGCGCCGTCAGCGGATTGATGGTGCTGGCCCGGGGCGGAGAAGCGGCCGCCGCGCTCAGCCGCCAGATCCGGGAGGGGCGTTTTGAAAAGCAATATCTCGCCGTGGTACACGGTGAGACCAAAGAGCGGGACACCCTGCGGGATCTGATGTTCCGGGACAAGGCGCGGAAGATGAGCTTTGTCACCGATACACCCGCCAAGGGCGTGCAGGAGGCGGTGCTGCACTATGAGACGCTGTGGCGGCACGGCGGACTGAGCTGTGTGCGCATCGCCCTGGAGACGGGGCGGACCCACCAGATCCGCGTGCAGTTTGCCTCTCGCGGCTGGCCGCTTGCCGGCGAGCGAAAGTACTGTGAAAACCCGGATCCCTGTCCGCTGGCGCTGTTTTCCTGCGGCCTTGCCTTTGACCACCCCGTGACGGGGGAGCGCATGCGCTTTGCGCATGAGCCGCCCGCCGTCCGACCGTGGACGTTTTGTGAAGAACTTAACGCATCATCGGCGCAAACGGCGGTTGCAAACCTACCCTTCCTGGGCTATAATAAAATCTAATCCACGGGATCTTCGGGGATATTCCAAAAAGGCATGGGGGCTTTTCTCATGACACTTCTGTATCCCGCAATCTTTATCGGTTCGTATCTTCTCGGCTCTCTGAGCCTTTCGATCATTGTCTCCTGCAAGCTCTTCGGCGGCGACATCCGCGGCATGGGCAGCGGCAACGCCGGGGCCACCAACATGGCCCGCGTCTTTGGCTGGAGCGCCGGGCTGCTGACACTGGCAGGGGACGCGGCCAAAGCCATCATCCCCATGCTGATCGCAAACAAGCTGGCCGGGGATGTGGGCCTTGCGGTGGCGGGCATTGGCTGCATTATGGGCCACTGCTTCCCGGTGCTGCACGGCTTCAAGGGCGGCAAGGGCGTCTCCGTCGGCGGTGCGCTCGCCTTCGGGATCGACTGGCGCGTGGGCCTTGCGGTGGTGGGCAGCTTTCTGCTGGCCGCGCTGCTGTCCAAAAAGGTCTCCGTGGGCTCCATCTGTGGGGCTCTCGCCATTACCATCTCCAGCCTGATCTTCGGATTGAGCGTGCCGAAACTGATCCTGGCCGTGGTCAGCATGACGCTGGTAATCCTGCGCCACCGACCCAACATCAAGCGTTTGATCGCGGGGACTGAGCCCGACTTTCGTGCCGGGAAGCACAAAATGAAAAAAGAGGAGTAACGCGGAACTCCGCGGATACAACGCCCATCTCCCAGCGGAGATGGGCGCCGGCATATTGGCAGGTTTTACATTTTTTTAACCACTGCGCGGGCTGCGGGGGTATAATGAAAAAAGATTTCTGCAAGAGGGAAGGATGTACGCTATGAGCAAACGTGCGCTGGTTGTAGAAGACGACGAGAACATTGCCGAGCTTCTGCGGCTTTACCTGGGAAAAGACGGCTTTGACGTGATGATCGCACCCGACGGGGGAAAGGCTGAATCCATGTTCGACCTGTTCCAGCCCGACGTGGTGCTGCTGGACATCATGCTGCCGGTAAAGGACGGCTGGGAGGTCTGCCGGGAGATCCGGAAAAAATCCTCCACCCCCATCATCATGCTCACCGCCAAGGGGGAGACTGCCGATAAAATCAACGGCCTGAACATGGGCGCGGACGACTATGTGACCAAGCCCTTTGACGTCAAGGAGCTGCTGGCGCGCATCCACGCCGTTATGCGCCGCACCGATGCCGACGCACCGGTGGAGAAGAAGCTGGTCTATGACAAGCTGGTAATCAATCTGGAGTCCTATGAGCTGATCGTCGACGGCAAGAAGATCGACACCCCGCCCAAGGAGATGGAGTTGCTGTACCATCTGGCCGCCTCTCCCAACCGGGTCTATACCCGCAACCAACTGCTCGACGAGGTCTGGGGCTTTGACTACTTCGGGGACTCGAGGACCGTGGACGTACATGTCAAGCGCCTGCGCGAGAAGCTGGAGGGCGTGTCTGACAAGTGGTGCCTGAAGACCGTCTGGGGCGTAGGCTACAAGTTTGAAGTGACGGAATAAAGCGAAAAAGAGAAGCGCGCTGCAGAACAAACGTTCCGCAGCGCGCCGTTTCTTTTCGATATGGCTGAAGTGCAATGAGCAGCTGCGCACTTTCCACCCCGCGCGGCCGGCTCAGAATGTTCACAAACAGGTCCTTGAAAAATGCGGGGAAACCAGTATAATGATGATCTGACAGCAAGACGCCGCATTTTGAGAATCTTTTTTACCGTTTCACCGGCGGATATACGCCGGATTTGGGAGCAAGCCTCTGATGAAGAGTATCTACCTGAGAAACTTTACCGCCATGGCGGTGCTGATCATCTTCTGCCTGATGCTGATCTGCCTGTCCTTTTTGGGGATCGGGCGCATGCACCTGATCCGGGTGCAGCGGGACGAGATGGTCGACAGTGCCGAGGAAGTCTCCCGCATCGCCGCGGCCGTGTGCCAGAGCGACGGGTTGGACAGCTGGCTGCTGGGCATGAATACCAGCGCGGTGGCAAACGCCACCGGGAATCAAATTTTCATCACGGACGATGAGGGGCTCATCGTCTCCTGCTCAGACCGGAAGCCGAACTGCCGGCATCTGGGCCTGCAGCTGCCCAAGAGTGTGATGCAGCAGCTGGAGCGGAACGGGGAGTACGGCATGTCCGATCTGGGCGGCATCTTCCCGGAGGCTCGCTACGTGGTGACCCATAAGATCTTCTCCGAGATCGACGGGGCGGAGGAGGGCTATGTCTTTGTGATCAGCGCCCCGGGAAAAATGCTGGGGGACTGGTCGGCCTTCCTGATGATCGCGGCCACGGTGACCCTGGGCGTGCTGCTGGTGTTTCTCACGGTGACGCTGGTCTACTCCAAACGCATGACCCGGCCACTGGACGAGATCGCGGCGGCCTCCCGGAAATTTGCCCGGGGGGACTTCTCTGTGCGCGTAAGGCAGGAATATGACCTGGACGACGAGATGGGCGCGCTGATCGACTCCTTCAACAAGATGGCTGACTCTCTTGAGCAGGCCGAGTCGCGGCGCACGGAGTTTATCGCCAACGTCTCCCACGAGCTGCGCACCCCCATGACCACCATCGCCGGCTTTGCCGACGGGATTCTGGACGGCACCATCCCCAAGGAGGAGGAGAGCAAATATCTCGCCTCCATCCGGGACGAGACGCGGCGCCTGTCCCGCCTGGTGCGGGATATGCTGGATGTGTCCTCCACCAAGTCCCGGCTCTCCGATCCGAACCGAAGGACCGTGTTCGATCTCAACGAGCTGCTGCTGCAGACCCTGCTCAGCTTTGAGGATCGGGCCACGAAGAAGAATCTGGACGTGGATCCCCAACTGCCGGAGAACAACGTCATGGTGCTGGCCGACAAGGACGCCATCACCCGGGTGATCTACAACCTGCTCGATAACGCCGTGAAGTTTGCCAACCCCGGCAGCTGCCTGACCCTGCGCCTGTATAAGGACGGGGAAAAGGCCTATGTCTCCGTCAAGGACATCGGGGAGACCATCCCGCCGGATGACCTGCCGTTTATCTTCGACCGTTTCCACAAGTCCGACCGTTCCAGAAGCTTGGACAAGGAGGGCATGGGACTCGGCCTTTACCTGGTGAAAACCATCATCAACAGCCATGACGAGGATATCGCCGTCAAGAGCGAGGACGGTATGACCGAATTCGTCTTCACCCTGAAACTCGCCAAATAGAATTGAGGGACTGCCATGAGCAATATGGATTATCAGACGGAAAACAACTGGTACGCACCGCTGACGCAGACCGCAGCGGTCCCGGCGGAAGCGCCGAAAAAGAGGCGCCTGGCCACCGGGTGGAAGATCTTTCTGGGCGCGCTGCTGGTGGTGGCGCTGATTGCGGTCAGCTCCATCGCCTTCTCTTCCGGAAAGGAGAGCCCGGCCGTGACGCTTCCCGGTCCCGGCGAGAGCCTGCCGGAGACGGAGGAGCAGCTCCCGGACGACTGGCAGGAGTTCTTTGGCTCCTATTTTCTCCCGGAGGAGAAGAGCGACAAGAACGAGATCCGGCTGCCGAAGGTGGAGAAGATGCCCGACTTTGAGCTTGAGCTGCAGGAAGGCGACGAGCAGGAGCTGACGCTGCAGGAGCTCTACCAGAAGTGCGCGCCCTCGATCGTGGCCATCAGCGGCTACGTCAACGGGAAAAACGGCTATTACTGGGGCACCGGCATCGTCCTGAGCGGGGACGGTCTGATCCTCACCAACGCCCACGTGGTGGAAAACTGCGACACGGTGACTGTCACCCTGCCGGACAACAGCAGCGCGGAGGCCATGCTGGTGGGCGCGGACTCCACCAGCGACATCGCCATCCTGAAGGTGGACGCCAAGGGCCTGACCCCGGCCGAGTTCGGGGACAGCGCCGCGCTCACCGTGGGCGATCATGTGGCGGCCATCGGCAACCCCCTCGGCGAGACCTTCCGCGTGACTCTCACGGACGGCATCATCTCTGCCATTGACCGCGGTATGAGCTACAATGGACATACCATGACTCTGCTGCAGACCAACGCCGCCATCAACGAGGGCAACTCCGGCGGCGCGCTGTTCAATATGTATGGGCAGGTCGTCGGCGTGACCAACATGAAGATGATGTCCGCATATTCGAGCATTGAAGGCATCGGCTTTGCCATTCCTTCCGCTACCGTGCGCAGCGTGGCCAATTCCCTCATCCTCTACGGAGAGGTGCGGGGCAGAACCGCGATCGGCATCACCGTGGGCGCAATTCCGGACAACCTGGCCGGCCACTATGAGATCCCCACCGGGCTCTATGTCTCCGCTGTTTCGGAGAATACGGACGCCGCGGCCAAGGGCCTCAAGGTCGGGGATATCATCACCCATGTCAACGGGAAGCCCGCCCGTTCTACCGACGATATTCTCAATGTGAAAAACACGCTCAGCGTGGGCGACACCATCACCTTCACCGTCTGGCGCGAAGGGGAGAGCTTTGACGTGGACGTGGCCCTGGTGGAATACAACGACATCTACTGATGCAAGTATACAAAGCCGGCCCGCTTTCCAAATCGGAAAGCGGGCCGGCTTTTGCTGTTCAGGAGCCCTTGTCTTTGGGTTTGGTGAGCAGGGAGAGCAGGAGGCTGAAAACCACCGCGGCACCCAGCCCCGCGGAGGCTGCGGTGAACGCGCCGGAAAAGATTCCGAGAAGCCCCTTTTCCAGAACGGCTTTTTTCACGCCCCTGGCAATGGCATTGCCAAATCCCGTCAGCGGCACAGAGGCACCGGCACCCGCCCAGTCCACCAGCGGCTGGTACAGTCCCAATGCGCCGAGGATCACCCCGGCCACCACATAGCTGGTGAGGATCCTGGCCGGGGTCAGGGCGGTGCGGTCAATGAGCGCCTGGCCGATACAGCAGAGCAGCCCGCCCACCAGAAACGCCTTGCAGTAGGGAAGCAGAAATTCCATCACGCGTCCTCCTGTTCCAGCGCCACCGCGTGGCACACCGCGGGGATGCTGCACCCTTGCTGGCAGGAGAGGGGACTCATCAGCGCCCCGGTGCCGGCAAAGAGCACCCGCTTCCACACGCCGCGGGTCATGGCGGGCAGAATGTGGGCGCAGAGCACCGCTGCCGAGCAGCCGCAGCCGGAGCCGCCGGCATGCACATCCTGGGTCTTGAGATCGTAGATCAACACCCCGCAGTCGAGGTATTTCATCCCGGGGGAGAGCCCCTCTCGCTGCAGTAGATCCTGCAGGATGTCGTGGCCGATGGCGCCGAGATCCCCGGTTAAGACCGCGTCGTAATCGTCAAAGCTCCTGCCGGTGTCGCGAAAGTGGGCCATGATCGTATCAAAGGCTGCGGGCGCCATGGCGGCGCCCATGTTGCAGGCGTCGGTGATGCCCGCATCCACAATACGCCCCGGCGTGACATGGGTGATGCGGGGACCCGCGCCCCGCTTTGCCAGCAGCACGGCTCCCGCACCGGTGACGGTCCACTGGGCGGTGGGGGTACGCTGGCCACCGTACTCCAGCGGAAAGCGGTACTGCCGTTCCGCCGCACAGAAATGGGAGCCGGTCAGCGCACAGGCAGAGTTCAGCCCGCCCTCCGTCAGCAGCGCGGCCAGCCCCAGCCCCTCCGCCATGGTGGAGCAGGCCCCGTAGAGCCCCAGGTAGGGCAGACCCGTATCCTTGACGGCAAAGGCAGAGCTGATGCACTGGTTGAGCAGATCGCCGCCGAGAATGCAGTCGGGCTGCCGCCCGGCCTTCTCCAGACAGCGGGTGAGCGCGCCGCGGATCATGGTGCTCTCGGCCTTTTCCCAGCTTTCGCTTCCGAAGTAGGAGTCCTCGGAGATCCAGTCAAAGCACCGGCCGAGCGGGCCGTCGCCCTCCTTCTGTCCGCCAGCCGCGGCCCAGGCAACCGCGCAGACCGGCTTTGTCAAGCGCAGGGTCTGCCCCTTGCTTTCCGCCATGAGATCACACCTTTCTATTTATCGTGATCCTAGCTTTCCCCGATCCGAACAAAAAATCCGCCGCATTTTTGCGGCGGATTTTTCGTATCAAAAGATTATTTCTTCAGCGCGTCTACATAGCTGCGGATGACCTGCACGGCACCCTCTACCCCGATGCGGGACGAGTCCAGACAGAGATCATAGTACGCGCTCTCGCCCCAGATCTGATCGGTGTAGTACTTGTAGTAGCTGGAGCGGTCCTTGTCCACTTCCTTGAGGAGCTTTTTGGCCGCGTCCTCTCCGATGCCCTTACGCTGCATCAAAGTCCGGATGCGAAAGCCCGTGTCGGCCAGGATGAACACACGCACCAGATCCTCCCGATTGCGGAGGATATAGTCGGCGCAGCGGCCCACAAAGACGGCGTCGCCCTGGTCGGCCAGTTTGCGGATGGCGTCGAATTGGGCGGTGGCAATCTTCATGTTCAGGCGGAAGCCCTCGTTCATCCCGATGTAGTGCGGGGTGGGAACGATGTAGGCGGAGACGCGCTTTTCGTCGTAGGACTCAAAGATCTCGCGGCTGAAGTTGGAATTGGCCGCCGCGTGATCGACGATCTCTTTGTCGTAGCAGGCATAGCCCAGGGACGCGGCCAGCGCCCGCGCGATGTCATGCCCGTTGGAGCCGTGCTGTCTGCCGATGGTGATGATCATAGTAACACCTCCGCTGTTTGCTATCTGTAAAATACCACGTTAGCCGCCCGATTTCAAGGGTTTTGTGCCGGGGAACAAGTGCGCTCCACCGCCGGCATAGAATGGTTTCATGGAAACGGAGGGAGAGTGCCATGCGAAAACAAAGACTGCTGCTCAACACCGCGCTGCTGACGGCGTCGTCCCTGCTGATGAACGCTGTGGCCATGCGCTTTCAGGTTTGGCTGGTGGGGCGCATCGGCGCGTCCGGCATTGGGCTGTATCAGCTGGTGCTTTCCTGCCTGAACCTCGCGGCGACCTTCGCCGTCTCCGGCATCCGCTTTGCCGCCACGCGCCTTGTGGCCGAGGAACTGGGACTGGAAAATCGGGGCGGCGTCCGCGCGGCCATGGGCCGCTGTCTCGGGTACGGGGCCTTTTTTGGCCTGGCTGCGGCGGTGATCCTCTGGGAGCTGGCCGAGCCCCTGGGTTTTCTCTGGATCCGGGACGCGCGGACGGTTTCTTCTCTGCGCATCGCGGCCTTCGGCATGCCCTGCGTTTCTCTGTGCGCCGCGCTCTCGGGGTACTTCACCGCCTGCGGCCGGGTGTGGAAGCCGACGCTTGTCCATTTCGCGGAGCAGGCGGCGGGCATCGGCCTTGTGATGTTCTTCCTGAACCGCGCGCCGCTGGGCGATCTGGAAAAAAGCTGTGCCGCGGTCACCCTGGGGCAGACCGCGGCGGACACTTTGGGACTTGCCTTGATGGCTCTGGTCTATGTTTTCGACCGGAGACGGCACTATTCCGAGGGAGAGCAGGGGGAGCGCTATGGAACGCGGATGCTCTCCATCGCGCTGCCGCTCGCGGTCTCGGCCTATGCGAGAAGCGCCCTGAACACCCTGCGGCATCTGCTGGTGCCGCGTGGATTGAGAGCCGCCGGCTACTCCGCCGACGGGGCGCTGGCAGGCTACGGGACCATCCAGGGCATGGTGCTGCCCATCCTGTTTTTTCCGGCCTGCATCATGGGCGCGGTCGCGGAGCTGATGGTGCCGGAGCTGACGGAAGCCCAGGTGCGGGGAGACCGGGAACAGATCCGCCGTACCACCGGGGCACTGCTGCGGGCAAGTCTTGTTTTCTCCGGGGCGGTGGGGCTGTTTCTCTTCCTCTTTGCAAAGCAGCTTGGACTTGCGATCTACCGCAGCTTTGAGGCCGGTCGGTATCTTCGCCTGCTTGCACCACTGGTGCCGGTGATGTACACGGACATGGCGGTGGACGGCTGCCTCAAGGGTCTGGGGGAGCAGGTGTGGAGCATGGGTGTCAACATCCTCGACGCGTTGACGGGGCTGGTCCTTGTCTGGTGGCTGCTGCCGAAGTATGCCCTCACGGCCTACATCGGCATTCTGTATGTCACGGAGGTGATGAACCTGGTGCTGAGCGTTCTCCGGTTGCGCTCCGTCACGCGTTTTCACCCTGGGCCTTGCGGCGCTGGAGCTTCTTCTCGTCGCCGCGGTGGAGCAAGGGGGAGATACGCTTATACAGCAGGAAGGTGAGCAGGGAGACAACCACACCCTTGAGCAGGTTGAAAGGTACCACTGCAAAGAGCACCAGCGTGGAAACGGAGGTGATGGCGGCGTTGACCTTGGTGCCCATGCCGATGATGGCATCCAGGGGCATGTGGAAGAGCGCGGCGAACTTGGGCAGCAGGTACACGGCGTTGAAGGCGCTGCCGAAGATGGTCATCACCGCGGCGCCGACAGCCATGCCGATGAGGGCGGTCTTCTTGCCGGGGTGCGCGTGGTAGACCACGGAGGCCGGCAGCACAAAGGAGCAGCCCACCACAAAGTTCGCAAAGTCGCCCACAAAGGCGGTGCTGGTGCCCTTTAAGAGGAGCTTGACCAGAACCTTGACCAGCTCCGCCGCCACGCCCGCCACAGGCCCCAGATAGAAGGTGCAGATGAAAATGGGAATCTCGCTCAGATCCAGCTTGTAAAAGCCGGGGGCGAAGAACAGCGGGATCTCCACCAGCATCAGCACACCGGCCAGCGCCGCGAAGATGGCGGTGTAGGTGATGTAGTGCGTGCTGGAAAAGGCCTTTCGGTCCTTGACCAGAAATCGCTCAAACAGGGACGCGGCCACAAACAGCAGCGCCACGGTCAGAATGCAGGTGAGTACAAAGCCAAAGTTTTCCATGGTGAGACCTCCTCAATGGGTATAAAAAAACGCCTGAAGAAAACTCTTCAGGCTTGCCGACGGTTTTCGCGCCTGGGCGCGAAAAAATCTTCTTCCATCCAGACTGTAACTGTCGGTACCGGAATCACACCGGTTCCTGCCATACGGCTCGCGGACTTTACCGCCGATCGGGAATTTCACCCTGCCCTGAAGACGATGTGAGTATAGCATATCACACAGGCTTTGACAAGAGGGAATTTAGCGGGTACAATACAGGCAGTGTAGGGTTTACAATGATGTGTGACAGAAGGTAAAAAAGAATAGCGAATAGAGAGTACCTGTGTTAGGGTTGAGTTGCTCAGACAAAACCGAAAGG
>ONPY01000071.1 GCA_900319835.1 uncultured Eubacteriales bacterium
TACGCCTCTGAGTATAGCAGAAACTGACGCGCAGCACAAGAATAAAACAGATTTCTCCGCTCGCTGCGCTCGGTCGAAATGACAAGGAGGATATGATGAACTACTACGAGCAGGCAGCTGAACGGCTGCGGAAGGAGAGCGCGAGCGTTACCGGGGCGAAGGCGTCCGCCATGAAGGCCGCGGTGCGGGACGCGCTGCTGCAGTTTGCCCGGCAAGATGAAGAGTTTGCCCAGGCCATCGCAGCCCGGACGGTGATGGCGAATTTTGCCGGGCAGATCGAGGGATGAACGCCGTCTTCAAGTATCCCGGCTCCAAGTGGAGCATAGCGCAGTGGATCATTAATTTCTTCCCGCCTCACCATAGTTACCTGGAGCCTTTCTTTGGGTCCGGAGCGGTGCTGTTCACAAAGAGCCGGAGTGCCATCGAGACGGTAAACGACCTGGACGGCGACGTGGTGAACCTGTTCAACTGGATCCGGAAAGACGGACAGCTTCCAGCGCGCGGTAATCTTCCTCACAAAGATGATGATGGGGCACGGATTCCGAACGAATGAGATCAAGGTTGGATGGAAGAACGATGTCCAAGGTCGGGAAGCTGCCTATGCGGCAAAAGGCTGGTGCGACACACCCGAGCGAATCAGGGTGGCGGCGGAACGCCTCCGCGGTGTTCAGATCGAGAATCGCCCGGCGCTCGAAGTAATCACGCGGTTCAATTATCCGAATGTGCTGATCTACGCCGATCCGCCTTATCTGCTCACCACTCGCCATGGTAAGCAGTATGCGTGTGAAATGACAAAGGCAGATCACGAGGATTTGCTTGACGCATTACTTGCCCACAAGGGGCCTGTGCTCCTGTCAGGGTACGACAGTCCCATGTACAACGACGCGCTGCGGGCGTGGCATCGAGAGGAGATCGATGTCCGGGCACAGACGGCGACGAAACGGAGGGAAATCCTCTGGATGAACTTCGAGCCTGTGGAGAAGCAACTGAAGATATTCTAGGAGGAACAAATGCCGATCAAGAACTATACGACAAAAGTCTCTGCCGCGCAGACGGTGGGGGAGATCCAGGAGCTGCTTGCCGCGCACGGTGCGCGCAAGGTGATGATGGATTATACGGAAAACGGAAAGGTCGAGGCGGTCACATTCGGTCTGATGCTCAATGGAACACTGGCGGGTTTCCGTATTGACGCCCGGCCGGCCGGCGTGACTGCCGTTATGAAAAAGGATGGTGTGAAGTGCGACGCAGCCCAGGCCGAAAGAATCGCGTGGAGAAATGTCAAGGACTGGATTGCGGCACAGATCGCGCTTGTAGAAACCGAACAGGCCACGATGGAGCAGGTCTTCCTGCCTTATCTTTTGGATCGGGAGAAGACGCTCTATCAAAAAATGATGGAATCAGGCTATGCTCCGCCTCTGCTGCGCGGCGATATGTGAGGAGGTACATATATGTTTGGACTGATGACAGAGCGGGAGCACGGGGAGATCGTGCTGAATCTGGAAAGCGAGCTTGTCCACGAGACGAAGCTCAACGACACCCTGCAGGAGAGGATCCGGCTGGGCGAGGACTACCGCGCCCGGCTGGAGACGGAGATCGCCAGCCTGAAGGGGAAGAACCGGGAGCTGGTGCAGAAGCTGGACAGCGCCAAGGCCGAGGTCGAAGAGAAACTGGCCGAAATTGAACGGCTCAACATGAAGATCCGGGAGCAGCAGCTGATGCTAGGCAGCTTTGAGGCCCGGTGGGAGATCCGCAAGCCGACGCCGGACGCCGAGGAAGTGCAGATACCGCGCCGTCCTCCGCTTGCCAGGGACGACAGACGGAGGGAGGTGTGCGCGTGAAGCCGATATTGTTTAACACGGATATGGTCCGGGCGACCCTGAAAGACAGAAAAACGGAGACACGCAGGTTAGTGAAACCGATACCGCCAGAAAACGCAAGGCTTGAGCTCGTCGGTGACAGGCGGCACGCAATGGATTTATCCATAGAGATACCCGGGCCAAATGATCGCCGCATCTATACTCCGCCGTATCTCCCCGACGATATCCTCTATGTCCGTGAGACGTGGGCAAAATGGACAGGCGGATATGTTTACAAGGCCGACGGTACATGCTCCGGCTACCCTTTAGCCTTTGTTGACCACTGGCACCCGTCCATCCACATGCCGAAAGAGGCGGCACGGATCTTTCTCCGAGTGACAGACCTGAGAGCCGAGAGACTTCAGGGGTCATTTTTCCGCCACGGGGACACCGTTCGCAACCTTGCAGCCGAGGGGATAGATATAGACGATCAATGCCGGGAGTGCATCGAGACATACGGCAACCCGTGCTGCATTGACGCGGAATCCGAGTGCGGAATCCTCGACGATGTTCGGGACGACTTTGCCCGCCTCTGGGACAGCACCATTCCGAGGCACCCCAATAAATTCAAAAGCTATCCCTACCGGTGGAAGGATAATCCCTGGGTGTGGGTGATCAGCTTCGAACGCTGCGAGAAACCGGAGGAGGGTGGGTGATCAGCTTCGAACGCTGCGAGAAACCGGAGGAGGGTGAGCGATGATTGAATTGAAAGAAAACGAACTGTATCAGGAAATTGGAATCTATCTCGGTGAAACTCAAATTGGTGAGATGGAGGTTGACCTTAAGGGGAAAATGCTATCGCGGCTTATCATATACGAACCTTATCAAAACAAAGGGTATGGGCAGCAAATTGTTCAACTGGCAAAAGACAAATACGGATGTAATTGCTTGTGGGTTAGGGCAGACAACAGTAGAGCGATTCATGTATACGAAAAGATTGGCTTTATCAAACAGAATCCGACCATGTATCTGATGGAAATTCCCACCATCATCCCTGCAGAGGAGAGCGAGTGAATGGGATTGTATGATGAGTTCCGCGGCTGTGTAGCAGCTGATAAATGGTGCGCGCGGTGCGTCATGTGTGGACAGGAGCATCTTAAAAAGAGGATGACTACCGTGCTTTTTAAGACGCAGTATTCAAATCCCAAAACGGTATGCCATTTATGCGAATCCTGCGTCCTCAAAATATGTGACGAATACGAGCTTAGTATGTAAGCTAACATACTTACATTGCGGGTTTCGCGAGAGAAGAAATGATATCAAGATATCAAAAAAATGGACGAAAGATTCAGAGCGGAAGGAGAAAGCCATGAGCACGAGAGAAGGGAAGCTCATTACCTGCGAGCGCTGCGGGAAGCAGCTGTTTCTGAAAAGGCTCGGGAGAGAAGAGCTGGACGGAGGATATACCACCGTCGAGAAATATGAAGACCGGCCGAAGGGCTGGGAGCTTGTCACAAAGCCCGGAGGCAAAGGATACATGGAGGTCTGCCCCGGATGCTGGGAGGACTATATGATCCTACTGGGCGGATTCTGGGGCTATAAAAAGGAGGAATAGGACATGAGACACGAGCTGAAAATCGGGGTTGATTTTGCAAACGCCGTTCTCTGCGGGGAGAAGACCTTCGAGCTGCGGAAGAACGACCGCGGCTATCAGAAGGGGGACGCCGTCGTTTTCCGCGTCCTGGACCGGGACGGGACCGAGCTGCCGGAGCACCCAGGGACGGCCCGGTGTGCGAATACTGCGGGACGCGGTTCCAAGATGAGAACATCGTCACGGTGGAGCTCTACGCCGACGGGGAAGTAGTTGAGAGAATCGTCAGGAGAGAACAGCAGAACAGAAGAAGACTCAGAGGAATCTGAGAAAACTGGCGCCGGCGGTGTGGATCGCCGCCGGCGCGGGATTGGTTTTGTAATCTGCACCTTTGTGAAAAAGATGCAGATTAGAGAGCCGATGGATACGGATTGCCACACCAGCGCTGCGGCGCTGGTTCGCAATGACGGGAGCGGGAAACGCGGCAGCACGTTCATATTATATATGCGCGTGCGCGCGTTTCTTGCGCGACCTTTTACCGGCTAACGTCAGGACACAAAACGATGGAGGTTCATCGGGGAGATGAAAACGCTCATGAAGTACTACGTCATCTCCGGACGGACTGTCGAGGAACAGGCAAGCCTGCTGTCTTCGAAAGCCGACCGGAAGAAACCGAGGGGAATCCGAAAAGCAGGCAGCAGCTCCGAGAGCAAGATCAAGGCCAACGAGAGGAGCAGCGTCCAGAGACTCGCCCGGGGGATCGCGTGCAACTTCTCCGCCGGGGATGGGTTCGTCACGCTGAAGTATGACGCCGGCCACTATCCAGGCAGCCAGAACGCCACCGAGAATGTGCCGGGCTCCGAGGGCTACGAGAAGGCCGCCGGGGATCTCACCCGATTTCTCCGGAAGCTCCGCACAGCATACCGCAAGCAGACCGGGAAGGCGCTGCCGGGATTCTGGGAGACCGCAAACTGGAGCCCGCGGCGGCAGGCGCCGGCCAGGCTCCACCAGCACCTGGTCATTCCGTCGGATGCCGTCTGGATGGTGCGGGCACTCTGGCCGGCCTTCGGCGGGGAGGGCACCGTCATCATCAAGGACCTGGACAACGATCCAGACCGGACCACGCTTGCCGAGTACATGATGGGCAACGTCCACGGGAAGCTGCCCGGACAGAAGGGGTGGAGCGGGAGCCGCGGACTTGTGCAGCCCGTGCTCTCCGAGCCAGAAGAGATCCAGAGCGTGGACGAACTGACACCGCCGCCCGGCGCCGTCATCAAGGACGTGAGAGAGATCACGGACGAAGACGGACTCGTGATCGGAAAGTACATCCGCTATGTGCTGCCCGTGGCGCCCAGACTGCGCGGCGGACAGATCATCATGCCGAGAGCGCCAAGGAGAGGAGGGCACCGATATGCCGCGGATTAAATGCTGCGCCGCCTGCAAGGAGAAGCTGGAGCGCGTCAGGATCACCGGGAGAAGCGAGCCGTCATACATCCTGGAAGAGCTCCAGGAGGAGCCGAAGCCCGGCCCGTGCCCGCTGTGCTTTACCACGGCCCACCTGAGCCTGTATGAGCTCACGCGCCGTCAGGTGCGATACAGCCGCCGATCCGGGGGAGGCGAGCGTGAAAAGGCGGGAGGCGCGCGATGAAAGATTCCGAAAGCCAACAGACCTTGCGGAAACATCTCACTTGTGGTATATTGAATATGCAAAATCAAGCGATCCTCTGTCCCAACTGCCGCCGGAAAATCCGCGGCGTGCGCGTCCCGCCGGGAGGCGAGATGCACGGGATCAGCGTGCAGTGCCACGCTTGCCGGGCGGAGATCATCGTGAATATCGACCAGGCCAGCGCTACATACACAAGCCCGCGCCGTTGATTGCAGTTCAGTGTGCAAGTCAGCGACGCGGGCTTTTTGATTTTCTTGGTGATAAACTTGCTGGATAAAATTTCTCCGACGCGTCTGGATCAGCTGCGGAAGCTGACAGCAACGGGGCGCGAGGATCTGTTCTACTCCTGGAGCGAGTGGGCCGGGCCGGACGGCGTCCGCCAGGCAGTGCTGAAGCTGGACAACTGCGAGTGCCAGATCTGCAAGGCGCGTGGGAAGTACAGCCGCGGCAGCATCGTCCACCACGTCAAGCACCTGCGAGAGCGGCCGGACCTGGCGCTCAGCATCTTCGACCCGGACACGGGGGAGCGGCAGCTGGTCACCGTGTGCAAGGCGTGTCACGAGGAAGAACATCCGGAAAGTCTGCGGCGGTGCGCGCCGAGCAAGGAGCCGCTCACGGTGGAGAGATGGGATTGATCGAGGACGCCCCCCGGTCGAAAAAACGGAAAAAATTTTCGTCGGCCCGAATCGGGAGGGTCCCAGACAAAACAGAAAAATTGGTGCGCGCGCGCTGCCGCCGTGCGCGCGGGAACAATAAAACGCCGGCAATTTTGGGGAAATGCCCGTGAGCGAGGGGACCTGCTCAAAAACGGCGGCGTTTTGCACAGCAGAGCGGGAACTTGCTCAGAAACTGAGGAAGTGAGCGGGATGGCGAAATCGAAAAATATCAGAGCGACCAAAGCCTTCCGCGATCTGAAGGACAGTTTGAAAGACAGCCTGGAAGCGCGCGGCCTGGTCGAGCCGGTCTACACGGAGCTGCTCAGCCGGTATCTGGATCTCTGGTGCGAGTACCAGCATCTGACCGACGACATCAACGAGCGGGGCGTCGTGGTCATGGATGAAAAGCGCGGGATGCTGGTGGAAAACCGGAGCCTGACGATCCGGCACCAGACGTCCAACAAGATGCTGGACATCTACGCGGCCCTGGGCTTCCGAGATATAAGCGCGCCGAGAGCGGGAGCAAAGCCGAGCGCGCCGATTGACGACGATGAGCTCTAGCATACCGCCGGCGGTAGAGACCTATCTCCGCCTGGTGGAATCCGGGAAGCCCCGCGTGTGCCCGGAGCAGACCGCGCTGGCTGCGTACATCCGGCGCGTTTTTGAGAACGAAGATCTGATTTTTGAGGCCGAGCGCTTCGAGAAGTATGTAAAGCTACAGACATACTTCCCGTTCGAGCTCTTCCCGTGGGAGGAGTTCTTGATCGCGCTTTGGCTCTGCACCTACAAGGCGCCGGGGATGCCGCGCTGGAAGAAGCTGTTCACGATGGTGGGCAGGGGCGCGGGGAAGGACGGCCTAATCGGCTTCATCGCCTTCTGCGCGGTGAGCCCATACAACCCGGCCAAGGGATACGACGTGGACATCTGCGCCAACGACGAGGAGCAGGCCATGAGGCCGGTGAAGGACGTGACCGACGTCCTGGACAGCCCGAAGTTCATGGCCAAGCTGAAGAAGCACTTCTACCACACGAAGGAACTGATCCAGGGCCGGAAAAACCGGGGTGTCATCAAGGGCCGGACGAACAGCCCGAGCCACCGGGATGGCATGAGATCCGGCATGATCGTCTTCAACGAGGTCCACGCCTATCTCAACTACGACAACATCAAGGTGTTTCGGACGGGTCTGGGAAAGAAAGACGAGCCCAGGGAGGGCGCCTTCACGTCAAACGGGAACGTCTCCGACGGACCGCTGGACGATATGCTGGAGCGGGCGCTGCGCATCCTCTTCGGAGGTGAGCCGGACAACGGCTTTTTGCCGTTTGTATGCCGGCTGCCGAAGGAGGAGATGGTCCATGACCCGGAGAACTGGAGCATGGCAAACCCGAGCCTCCAGTACATGCCGACGCTGATGGCGGAGATCCAGGATGAGTACAACGACTGGAAGGACGCCCCGGAAGAGCACGGCGATTTTCTGACCAAGCGGATGGGCATCCGCAAAGGCTTTGAGGAAATCACCGTCACCGACTACGACAAAGTCAAAGAGACCAACAAGCCGCTTCCGGACATGACCGGCTGGAGCTGCACCGTCGGGATCGACTTTGCAGAGCTCTCCGACTTCGCCAGCGTGGACATGCACTTCCGCCGCGGCGAGGACCGGTTTGATATCAACCACACCTGGATCTGCAAGCAGTCCAAGACGCTGCACCGGGTGCGCGCGCCGTATATGGACTGGGTAAAGGCCGGGATCTGCACGCTGGTGGACGATGTGAGCATCCACCCGCGGCTGCTGGCGGAATACATCCGGCAGATGGGGATGCTGTACAACGTCAAGATCCTCTGCATGGACAGCTTCCGTTGGACGGTGGTAGCCGACGCCATGCGGGAGATCGGCTTTGACGCCTCGGACAAGACCAGGGTGAAGCTGGTGAGGCCGTCCGATATCATGAAGGCGGACGGGACAATCCAGGAGTGCTTCAACCGCGGCCTGTACCACTGGGGAGACAACCCGTGCTTGCGATGGGCGACGAACAACACCAAGCGCATCCGCAGCGGGAAGAAAGCCGGGACAGACACCGGGAACTACTACTACGGCAAGATCGAGGCCAAGAGCCGAAAGACGGACCCCTTTATGGCCCACGTCGCCGCCATGACGGCGGAGGAGCTGCTGGGAACCGGGGAGCCGCTGAAGGCGCCGCCGATAGGCGCCATCCGAATATAGACTGAGCCCGCGCCTACAACAGGCCAGCGCCGATTTGACACAGGGAAATGCTGTGTCAGATCGGCGCTTTTTGTTTGGCCGCGGGGGAAGGGAGAGAGGGCCGATGGGCCTGAAGATTTTCAAAACCAAGCGGACCGCCAACGGGCAGGAGCAGATGCGCGATGTGACGGACGTGGTGTGCGACGCCGTAACTGACGCAGCGCTGGAGTTCCAGATCCGCGAGCTCTGCTTCTGGACCTGCGTCAACTTTGTGGCCAACGCAATCGGCCGCTGCGAGGTCAAGACCTATGTGGAGCGCACAGAGGCTCGCGGGCGCGAGTACTACATGTGGAACGTGGAGCCGAACACCAACCAGTCCAGCTCCGCATTCTGGCATAAGGCCATCGCCAAGCTCTTCGAGGAAAACGAGGCGCTGATCATCCCGACCAGGAAGCGGGACGGCTTCGACGCCGTTGTGGTGGCTGACGACTGGATCGACGGGGAAGAGTTCCCGTCCCGC
The DNA here is from genome assembly GCA_900319835.1 of uncultured Eubacteriales bacterium. The sequence continues at coordinate 8,427 of ONPY01000071.1, forward strand.
CAGAACGAGTACAGCGGCGTGGTGGTGGGCGATATGGAATACGCCAAGACCTTCTACGAGCGGGACGTCATCCACCTGAAGCTCCACCACACCGATCTCAAACCGGTGATCAACGGGATCACCGCCAGCTACATGAAGCTGGTGCAGACGGCCATGAGCGCCTACGGCTGGGACAACGGCCAGCACTGGAAGGTGCACGTCAACCAGATGACGAGCGGGAAGGACGGGTGGCTGGACACCTTCCAGCAGATGCTGGAGAAGCAGATCAAGCCCTTTATGAACTCCGGCTCCGCGATCCTGCCGGAGTTTGACGGCTACGATTTCACCAACCTGGGCGGGAAGAACGCCGCCGGGAAAAACGACACCAGAGACATCAAAGCCATGATCGAGGACATCTTCTCCTTCACCTGCCGGGCCTTTGGGATTCCGGATGTGCTGATCAAGGGCGAGGTGGAAAACACCGGAAACGCGACGCGCCGGGCGCTGACCACCGCCATCGACCCGATCTGTGACCAGATCGGGGAGGAGATCACCCGCAAGCGCTACGGCTTCGAGCTCTGGAGCCAGGGGAGCTACGCCAGGATGGACAGCTCCACAATCGAGCATTTTGACCTTTTCGGCTCCGCCGCCAACATCGAAAAGCTGGTGGGCAGCGGGTGGAGCGTGAACGATATCCGCCGGGCAGCCGGAGAGGAAACCATCAACGAGTCCTGGGCAGACGAGCACTTCATCACCAAGAACTTTGAACTCGCCAGCGCCCTGATCGCGGCTCAGGAAGGAGGAAACGCGAATGAATAGCAAAACCAAGCAGCGGATGCCCTTCTGGGAGATCCGGCAGGCGCTGAACCGTGACGGGGTGCTGCAGCTGTACATCTACGGCGACGTTGAGGGGAACTGGTACGACTGGTGGGACGATGAAGAGCATGTGTCCGAAACCAGCGCCGATTTCTTCCGCCAGGAGCTGAGCCGCTACCCGGACGTGACGGAGATCGAAATCTTCATCAACTCCTACGGCGGCGAGGTGTTCGAGGGGACAGCGATCTACAACCAGCTGCGCCGGCACCCGGCGCACAAGACGGTGTACATCGACGGCTTCGCCTGCTCCATCGCCTCGGTCATCGCCATGGCGGGAGATGAGGTCATCATGCCGGCCAACACCATGATGTTCATCCACAACATGTGGATGGGAGCAGTAGGCAACGCCGAGCAGCTGCGGAAGGCCGCAGATGACCTGGACGTGATCAACGCTGCCGGCCGGCAGGCCTACCTGCAGAAGGCAGGGGACAAGCTCACGGAAGAGCGCCTTGCCGAAATGATGGACGCGGAGACCTGGCTCACCGCGCAGGAGTGCGTGGAGCTGGGCCTTGCCGACCGGGTGGCCGAGCAGGAGGCAGACCTGACCGCCATCGCCGGCATGATGCAGCAGGCCACACAGCGCGCAGGAGCCCAGAAAATGGCCACGCACGCGCTGAGACCCGATAAAGCGCAAGCCCCGGCAGCCAAAGCAGAACCCGCAGAACCGCCCGCAGGAGAGCCTGAGAGCGAAAAACAGACCAGCATCCTGGCGACGCTGGCAAAGATCAAAATCTGAAAAGGAGAAGAAAACCATGATTTCCAACGACTTCAAGAATGAGCCGAGAACCAGAGAGCAGATCCGGGAGAGCATGCACCAGGCCCTGAAGAACAACGACGCCGAGGCATACTCCGCCGCGTTTGACGAGATGATGCAGCGCGTGGGCTACGACCTCCAGCAGGAGTACGACGCCCGCATCCAGGATCTCCAGCAGAGCATGGACACCAAGATCATGCAGGAGCGCGGCGCGAACCTGCTGACGAGCGAGGAGCGTAAGTTCTACCAGGCCTTCGGTGAGTGCATCAGGGCCAAGAACCCGAAGCAGGCCATCACCGACGCCAACCTCATCATGCCGGACACCATCATCGACCGCGTGTTTGAGGAACTCCAGAGCGACCACCCGCTGCTGCGCCGTATCAACTTCATCCCCTCCGGCGCCGCGGCCAAGATCATCACCAACACCAACGGCTACCAGAAGGCCGTGTGGGGCGAGCTCTGCGACGATATCGTCAAGGAGATCCTGGCGGGCTTTGCCGTGGTCAACGCCACGCTGTTCAAACTCTCCGCCTTCCTGCCCGTGTGCAAGGCCATGCTGGACCTGGGCCCCGAGTGGCTGGATAACTTCATCCGCCAGACGCTTTATGAAGCCTACGCCAACGGCGCCGAGGCCGGATTCTACGACGGCACCGGCAACGATCAGCCCATCGGCATGACCCGTCAGGTGGGCGCGGGCGTCACCGTCACCGATGGCGTCTATCCCCGCAAGGCCAAGATCGCCGTCAATGATCTCTCCGTCTCCACCCTGGGCCGCCTGCTGGGCATGCTGGCCGTGGACGCCAACGGCAAGCCCCGCCAGGTGCGTGACCTGATCCTGGTGGTCAACCCGCAGGACTACTTCCAGCGCGTGATGCCCGCCACCACCGTGATGGCGCCTGACGGCACCTACCGCAACAACGTGCTGCCCTATCCCATCGAGATCATCCAGAGCGCCGCTGTGACGCAGGGCGAGGCCGCGCTGGGCATCGGCTACCGCTACCTGGGCCTGATCGGCTCCGAGCGGGACGGCCGGATCGAGTACTCCGACCACTACCAGTTCCTGCAGGACAACCGCGTGTACCTGATCAAGGGCTACGCCAACGGCATGCCGCTGGACAACAACGCGTTCCTCTTCCTGGACATCTCCGGCCTGCAGCCTCTCACCTACAAGGTCGAGATGGTTGACGGCCGCGATCCCTCCACCGACGCCACGCTGGCCAGCCTGCGCATCGGCAACAAGGCGCTGACCCCGACCTTCGCGCCCAACACCACCGCCTACACCGCGGCGACCGGTGACGCCACCAACACCATCAACGCCGTGCCCGCCGACGCCGGCGCCACCGTGGAGATCACGCTGGGCGCCACCGTCATCCCCAACGGCACCGCCGCCACCTGGGCCGCCGGTGAGAACACCCTGACCGTGACCGTCACCGCCGAGGACGGCAGCACCACCAAGACCTACACGGTCACCGTCACCAAGTCCTGATGAGCGGGGCCGTGCGCGAGCTGCCGGAGGGCATGCTGGCCGATATCAAGGTCTATCTCCAGATCACCTGGGACGATGACGTGACGGATCAGCGCGTCACCGGCATCATCGAGGACGGCATGGCCTATCTGGACGACAAGCTGGGGGAAGCCGGGGACTATACCAGCCCCGGCTATCCCCGGACACTGCTGAAAGAATACTGCCGCTATGCGCGGGACGCGGCGCTGGACGTGTTTGAAAACAACTACCGGAGCCAGATTCTCGCGATGCAGAACAACAGGGGCGTGATGAATCTTGTGGAAAGCTGCACATCGTCCTGATCACAAGATCAGCCAGAGCTACAACGACGGCGTGGTCACCATCTACAAGGTGACTGACGCCGCCAAACCCGGCTACCAGCCGCAGGAGCAGCTGGAGAAGCTGGCCGCGCTCTGCTATGAAAACCGCCGTGTGGGCGTGGCCCGGTACTACGACGCCAAGCAGGCCAACACCGAGGTCAAGCGGGTGTTGCGGGTGCAGCACACCACCACAGAGATCACGCCGCAGAACAAAGCGATCACGGAGGACGGGAAGGAGTACCGGGTGGATCTCATCCAGTTCGTGCCGGATGTCTGGCCGCCCTCCGATGATCTGACCCTGGTGGCCTACAGACAGGGGGCGAGCTCATGAGCTGGCATGAGACCGTGATCGAAGTCCACACCGCCGTCACCGACGCAGTGAGCCACGGGAAGCGCCTCAACTCCGAGCGGTACTTTGTCTGGCAGGAGGAGCGGGGCGACGACTTTGAGGCCGACGGCCGCCACGCCGAGCGCGGCATGAGCGGGACGACAGATCTCTTTTCCAAGCAGGAGTTTGACCCTTGGAAGGACGCCTTCGAGGCGCAGCTGAACGCGTCATCGCTGAGCTGGTATCTCAACAGCGTGCAGTTTGAGGAGGACACCGGCTTTTGGCACTGGGAATGGGTCTGGAGCGTGCGCTATGGCTAAATTTCAGATGCAAGGAATATCCAAGTACATCAAGCAGCTGGAAAGCGTAGCATGGGCATCAAAAGCCGTGTGCCAGGCAGCGGTGTACAAAGGAGCGGAAGTTGTAGCCGATGAAATCAAGAAGGGAATCTGGGGGCTGAACACCGTATCCGACGCCGAAGCCAGGGCCGCATACCAGAAAAGCGTCCCAACGCTGATCTCCGTAAAGCAGAAAAGGGGACTGATCGACAGCTTCGGCATCGCCCCGATTGCGGATAAATATGGAGTAATCAGCACGAAGCTGGGCTTTGACGGATACAACGACATTGTCACGGACCAATGGCCGAACGGCCAGCCGAACGCCCTGATCGCCAGGGCCTGCGAGTCCGGGTCTACGGCAATGATCAAACAACCTTTTATGAGGCCGACAGAGAAGCGAGTGAGAAAACGCGCGGAGGAGGCCATGGAAGACGCAGCGGACAAAAAGCTGCAGGAAATCTTAGGAGGGAAAAACAATGGATGAAAGCACTTTTGCCCGTGGCGAAGTCATCACCGGCTTCAGCTATCCTATCGTGGCGCTGTACGCGGCCGCTGCGGGCGTGGTCACCTACTCCAACGGCAGGGATCTGGCGCGCGGCGTCAGCATCGTGCCGTCCATCGAGGTGGCCAACGAGGACAACACGCTCTTTACGGACAACCAGGCAGCCGAGGAAGGCCAGCGCCGCTTCCGCAGCGGCACGGCGGCCATCACTGTGGACGGCCTGCTCACCGCCTCGGAAAAAATGATCATGGGCCTGAGCGAAACGGACAAAGAGGAGGTAACAGTAGGGCAGGACACTGTAACCTTCAATATTTACGGCCGGAACCAGAAGATCCCCTATGTGGGCTATGGCAACGTGCTGCGCTGTCAGTCCAATGGGAACGAATTCTTCCGGGCGTTCGTGTACCGAAAGATAATCTTCTCGCAGTTTGACGTCCAGGCGGCCACGGAAGGCCAGGAGATCGACTGGCAGACCCAGGAGCTCTCCGCCAAAATCATGAGGGACGACACGCCGAAAAGAGCGTGGAAATGGTTTTCCAATCCGCTGGCCACGGAGCTGGAGGCCTACAACGCGGCCCGCGCCGTGCTGGGCATGACCGTGGCGCAGACGCTGCCGCCGGTATAAGGAGGAGCACATGGAGATTTTCGGACACGAATACGGGCTGCTGTACTCCGTGGGCGCCATGGAGGAGCTGAAGGAGCACTGCCCTGACCACGACCTGAACAAGCTGGGCCGCCTGCTGGACGACGCCCAGGGCGGCAAGGAGATGCTCTGCATCCTCTCCAGATGGCACGAGAAGGCCGAAGCCATGAAGTCCAGGCTGGAGGGCCGGGAGTATCAGGAGCACCCGCTGGAGATGGAGCTGCTGGACCTGGTGCCCATGCAGGACTTCAATGAGATGATGGGGGAGGCCGTGGCGGTGATGTTCCGCGACCGGGAGCAGACCGTGGAGACCGAGGAGCCGACGAAAAACGGCAAAAAAAAAGAGGCTCCGACGGAGAAATCGAGCTGAATCTATCCTGGTGCCTCTTTTACGGGAGGACGCTCAATATGACAAAGCAGGAGATCATGGTGACCAAGGTGGGGGAGCTGAAGGACATGATCTCCTGTTTGGCAATCTACAGCGGAAGCGCAAAACCCAAGAAAAAGCAGAGAAACCTCTCCTTTGAGGAACAGATGGGGGTCATCTAAATGACCAAAACGAATATCGGCCCGCGTATCGCCGTAGACGGCGAAGAGCAGTACCGGGCACAGATCAAACAGATCGTTGAGCAGGCCAAGACGCTGGACGCCCAGATGCGCGCAGTGACGGCCTCTTTTGATAAAAACACGACCGCCGAGGAAAAGGCGGCCAAGACCAGCGGCATCCTGGCGCAGCAGCTCCAGACGGCGGAAAAGCGCGTGGATCTCCTGCGGGACATGGTGGAGAAGTCCGCCGCGGCCACGGGGGAAAACTCCGAGGCCACGCTGAAATGGAAGCAGGCCCTGTACGGGGCCGAGGAGCAGGCCAACAAGCTCCGCGTGCAGAACGAGGAGGCCACCGAGACGCTGGAGAACATGGGCGACGCCATGGAGGAAAGCGCCGAAAAGGGCGAAGGCCTGGGCGACCAGGTGGACAGCATCGCCGGAAAGCTGGGCGTCAATCTGCCGGATGGAGCAAAGAAGGCCCTGAACGGCATGAAGGGCCTATCCGCCGGATCGGTGGCGGCCCTGGGCGCCATCGCGGCAGCCGCGGCGGCAGCGGTCAAGGCCATCCAGAAGCTCAACGAGATCACGGAGCAGGCGGCGACCAAAGCGGACGACCTGATGACACAGAGCCTGGTCTCCGGCGTGAGCACCGACCTTTTACAGCAGTTTCAGTACGCGGCGCCCTATATCGACGTCTCCGCCGAGACCATGTCCGGGGCGCTGACCAAGATCACCAGAAGCATCGGCACGGCACGGGACCAGTTTGCCAGCTATGACGAGGCCGTGAGGAAAGCGGCAGAGCAGGGGAAGGCCTACGAGAGCGACCTGGGCAGCCAGGCGGCAGCCTTCCAGCAGCTGGGCGTCTCCGTGACGGACAGCAGCGGCCAGCTGCGGGACGCCAACACGGTCATGTTTGAGGCGCTGGAGGCCCTGGGCGGGATCGGGAACGAGACCGAGCGGGACACCATCTCCATGGCGCTGTTCGGCAAGTCCGCCCAGGAGCTCAACCCGCTGATCCTGAACCTGGACGAGGCGCAGCGCCTGTACAACGAGGCCATGAGCGAAGGCTACGTCCTGAGCGAGGATCAGCTGAAGATCCTGGGACAAGTGGACGACGCTCACCAAAAATATACACAGACCATTGAGAAGAACACCAACCTGATCGCCGTGCAGTGGGCGCCGACCAACAAAAAAGCCTATGAGGATCTGACCAAGCTCATGGACACGGCCGGCAAGATGCTGATCGACTCCAAGCTGATCGAGAACACCGGCGCGCTGGTACAGAGCACGCTGGGTCTGATCGAGGCCGGGGCCGATCTGATGGGCTCGCTGCCCGGATGGGTCAATCCCATCCAGCAGGTCTCCGACGCGCTGCGGGGCCTGGCCGTGATCGCGGCCACCGTGGCGGACACCGTCAACCTCATCTCCGGCCTGATGCCGTGGAACTGGGGGAGCGGGAAGGCCACGACAGCGCTGGGCTTCAACATCAACAAGGGCCAGCTCTCCAACCTCCAGCAGCTGCGATATGGCGGGGGCGTGAGCTATAACGCCGCAGGCACGGAGTACTGGAAGGGCGGCGGCAGGGATTATGCAAGCCTGATGTTTATTACACTGGGCACCGGTGTGGGTGCCGGCATTATCCTGGAAGGCGGACAGATGCTGTATGGCGCGAAGGGCCTGGGCGGGGAGATCGGACATACCGTGATCTGCCCGGAAGAAACACTGCAGTGCACCTGCGGCCATTACGGATGTCTGGACCAGCTGGCGTCTGCGACGGGCATTGTCAGGAATGCACACTGTTTTCTGGAAAAGGACAGCAGGCTGGATACTTGTCGGTCTCTGCATTCCCGGTCTCATTCTTTCTTTAAGGAAAAAATGACGCATTGAATATTATGTCAGAAAATG
>ONPY01000029.1 GCA_900319835.1 uncultured Eubacteriales bacterium
ATACAACGATTTCCCAATGCGTCCACTCGGCTGGCTTTCACCTAAACAGGCTCTTTCTTCTTTTCCTAACGTTGTAACACATCATTGACAAACCTACAGCAGCAGCCGCCGAAATCATCGGCGGCTGTTGTGTTTTCCGGGCGGGGTATGCTATAATGATTCGACTTTATCTGTGTGCAAGGAGGCATCTCCCATGGAAAAAAGATGGTGGCAGAAAAGCGTGGTCTACCAGATCTATCCCCGCAGCTTTCAGGACTCCAACGGCGACGGCATCGGCGATCTCAAGGGCATCACGTCGCGTCTTGACTATATCCGCGAGCTGGGGGCAGACACGATCTGGCTCTCTCCGGTCTACAAATCCCCCAACGACGACAACGGCTATGACATCAGCGACTACCAGGACATCATGACAGAGTTCGGCACCATGGCCGACTTTGACGAGATGCTGGAAGAGGCCCACTCCCTGGGGCTCAAGATCGTGATGGACCTGGTGGTCAACCACTCCTCCGACGAGCACAGGTGGTTTGTCGAGTCCCGCTCCTCCCGCGACAACCCCTACCGGGATTACTATATCTGGCGCGAGGGCAAGAACGGCGGTCTCCCCAACAACTGGGGTTCCTGCTTCGGCGGCAGCACCTGGGAATACGACGGGAAAACCGGCATGTACTACCTGCACCTCTTCTCCAAAAAGCAGCCGGACCTCAACTGGGACAACCCCGTCGTCCGCGACGAGATCTTCACCATGATGGACTGGTGGCTGCAGAAGGGCATCGACGGCTTCCGCATGGACGTCATCAGCCTCATCTCCAAGCCCGAGGGTCTGCCGGACGGGGAGCCCGGCCCCACCGGCTATGCCAGCTTCCAGCTCTGCGCCAACGGCCCGCACGAGCACGAGTACCTGCGGGAGATGAACCGCCGGGTCCTGTCGAAGTACGATCTTTTGACCGTGGGCGAGTGCGCGGGCGTGACGCTGGAGGAGACCAAGTCCTACGCCAATCTCGACGGGAGCGAGCTTTCCATGGTGTTCCAGTTTGAGCACATGGAGGCCGACTTCCACCCCGCCCTGGGCCGCTATGCCGGGCAGTGCAAAAACCTGCCGCGTCTCAAGGAGATCATGAGCCGCTGGCAGCGCGAGCTGGACGGCGTGGCCTGGAACAGCCTCTACTGGGACAACCACGACCAGCCCCGCATCGTCTCCCGCTACGGCAGCGAGAAGCCGGAGTACCGCGAGCTCTCGGCCAAGATGCTCGCCACCTGCCTGCACATGATGCAGGGCACGCCCTACGTCTTCCAGGGCGAGGAGCTGGGCATGACCAACTACCCCTGGACAAGCCTCGACCAGATCAACGACATCGAGTCCCTGGGCAACTACCGGGATTTCCACGCTCGCGGTCTCATGACCGAGGAAGCGGGTCTGGAGATGATGCGCCACCGCAGCCGCGACAACGCCCGCACCCCCATGCAGTGGGACGACGGGCCCAACGCGGGTTTCACCACGGGGACCCCCTGGCTGCCGGTCAACCCCAATCACACGGTGATCAATGCCAAGGAGCAGGTCAAGCGCCCCGACTCCGTGTTCCACTACTATCAAAAGCTCATCGCCCTGCGCAAGGAAAAGGACGTGATCGTCTACGGCCACTATGCGCTTCTGGAGCCGGAGCACCCGGAGCTCTTTGTCTACACCCGCAGCTGGGAAAACGAGAAGCTGCTGGTAGTCTGCAACTGGGCGGAGAAGGATCTGGCCTATAAAATCCCCGCGGAGTTTGCCGGCAGCGAGTGCCTGATCGCAAACTACCCCGACCCCAGGCCCGCAAGCGGCCTCCTGCGCCCCTGGGAGTGCTTCGTGCTCCTGCGCCGGGGATAAAAGGAGAGCCGCCTCTCCCACACGGGAGAAGCACCTGGTAAGATGAACGTAGACACTGAAAACGTGCCTGGCTTGATCCGCATGAAAAGCAGGCTCACTCAGCAGGGGCGCTATACTGACTGCGTGGATGAGCTGATTGCCAAAGTAGCTATCTGCTAACAGAAACCATTTTAAAAGAAGTCGCCGATTTTGAACAGCACCCCACTTGTTAGGCAGTATGGTATTCAACCAACAAGTGGGGGGTGTTCAGATGGCGGCGTTCTTCCTTTTGGTGCAGCGCTCCTTGAAACCAAAACGGAAGTCCCCCGTGAGACTTCCGTTTTGGAAAGGAAGAAGGAACTTACGGATATGAAGCTTTCACGGCTCTTACAGAAACCGTGGAAGCGGAATGGAGTAAGTTTCTTCTGACGTGGCGCAGCGGGTGGGATTCGACCTGCCCTGCGGGGCAGGCCACCTCGGGTTGCAAGGCGCCCCCGGCGCCTTGCCAAGAGCCCTCGGGTTCGAATCCCTCCGAACATATGGCCAGCAAAAACCCCGTCCGAATGGACGGGGTTTCCTGCTGGCGCAGCGGGTGGGATTCGAACCCACGGTACACTTTCGTGTACACCTGATTTCGAGTCAGGGCCGTTATAACCACTTCGATACCGCTGCATATGCTTCGCTATTATATCGGATATTCCCTGAAAATGCAAGTCCTATTATTTCGTCCCTCTTTATATCTTTTGTAGTTTATTTTATATAATCCCCTTGACAAATTTAGCGCATGGGGGTATACTGCAGTCAAGAAACCAGAAAAGGATGGCTGTGTATGAAAAAGACGCTTTACAGTCTCATGCTCAACGAGGACGTGGTGCGCGAGGTGGACGCGCTGGCCCACCGGATGGGGACCAACCGCTCTGTGCTCATCAACCAGATCCTCGCCGAGTACGTCAATTATACCACCCCCGAGCGCCGCATCAACGATGTGCTCTCCGCCATCGACGCATTGATGCAGCCAAGCCGCGACCTGGTGCCCTTCTTTGCGCCCAACAGCTTCTCCATGTCGCTCAAAAGCTCCCTGGAGTACAAGTACCGCCCCACCGTCAAGTACGAAGTGGAGCTCTATCGCGGGCTGGAGGAGTCCATCGGCCAGCTCTCGGTGGTGTTTCGCACCCAGTCCATGGCGCTGATCCAGGCTATGACCGAGTTCTTCCGCCTCTGGAAGCAGATCGAGGACACCCACCTGCGGCCGCTGACCGGGGCGCACATCGACTACGCCCTGTACGACGGAAAGTTCGTCCGCTCCATCGCGGCCCCCGACAAAGACTGCAGCACCGACGAGCTGGCCCAGGCCCTGTCCGAGTACATCAAGCTCTTTGACAAGCTGATGAAGGCGTATCTGGCCGGGCGGCTGGACGCCCACGACGTGGAGGCGGCCTACTTCTCCCAGATGCGCAGCGCCCCCATCCATGTATAAGTCCAAAGGAAAAGAGGGATTTCCATGAATGCCAACAACTACACCCAGAAAACGCTGGAAGCCCTGCAGACGGCCCAGGCCATGGCGCAGGAGAACAGCAACAACTATATCACCCCGGAGCATCTGCTCTACGCCCTGGTGGACCAGGACGGCGGTCTGATCCCCACTCTGTTCCAGAAGATGGGCGTGGACTGCAATGCGGTCCTGTCCGAGCTGGACACCGCCATCTCCGCCCTGCCCAAGGTGAGCGGCCAGCCCCAGGTCTATGTCTCCAACGAGACCAGCCGCATCCTAGGCGCCGCTGAGAAGGCCGCCAAATCCATGGGGGACGAGTATCTCTCCGTGGAGCATTTGATGATCGGCATCTTCGCCGCGGCCACTCCCGCCGTCAAGCGCATCCTATCCGACCACGGCATCACCAAGGCTGCCTTCACCCAGGAGCTGAGCAAGGTCAAGACCGCGCCGGTCACCGGGGACAATCCCGAGAGCACCTATGACGCGCTGACAAAGTACGGCACGGATCTGGTCAAACGCGCGCGGGAGAACGAGCTCGATCCGGTGATCGGCCGGGACAGCGAGATCCGCAACGTCATCCGCATTCTCTCCCGCAAGACCAAGAACAACCCCGTTCTCATCGGCGAGCCCGGCGTCGGCAAGACCGCCATCGCCGAGGGCTTGGCCCAGCGGATCGTCCGCGGGGACGTGCCCGAGGGGCTCAAGGACAAGACCATTTTCTCCCTGGACATGGGCGCGCTGATCGCGGGCGCCAAGTACCGGGGCGAGTTTGAGGAGCGGCTCAAGGCCGTGCTGGAGGAGATCAAGAAGTCCGAGGGCGGCATCATCCTCTTCATCGACGAGCTGCACACCATTGTCGGCGCTGGCAAGACCGAGGGCAGCATGGACGCGGGCAACCTCTTAAAGCCCATGCTGGCCAGAGGCGAACTGCACTGCATCGGCGCCACCACGCTCGACGAGTACCGCAAGTACATCGAGAAGGACGCGGCGCTGGAGCGGCGCTTCCAGCCCGTGCAGGTAGACGAGCCGACGGTGGAGGACACCATCTCCATCCTCCGCGGCCTCAAGGAGCGCTACGAGGTCTATCACGGCGTACGCATCCACGACAACGCCCTCGTGGCCGCGGCCACGCTCTCCAACCGCTACATCTCCGACCGCTTCCTGCCCGACAAGGCCATCGACCTGGTGGACGAGGCCTGCGCCATGATCCGCACGGAGATCGACTCCATGCCCTCGGAGCTGGATGACATCCGCCGCAAGATCATGCAGTTGGAGATCGAGGAGATGGCCCTCAAGAAAGAGGACGACAAGCTCAGCCAGGACCGGCTTGAGAAGCTGCGGGAGGAGCTGGCCAATCTCAAGGACAGCTTCAACGAGATGAAAGCCCGCTGGGAGAGCGAGAAGAACAGCGTCGACGAGGTCAAGAACCTCAAGGCCGAGATCGAAAAGCTGCACGCCGACATCGAAAACGCCCAGCTCAGATACGAGTACGAGACGGCGGCCAAGCTCCGCTACTCGGACCTGCCCGCCCTGGAGAAGAAGCTCCAGGAGGCGGAGAAGCGGGCCGAGGAGGGCAAGCAGAACACCCTGGTCCACGACACCGTGACCGAGGAGGAGATTTCCAACATCGTGGCCAAGTGGACCGGCATTCCCGTCGCGAAGCTCATGGAGAGCGAGCGCGAGAAGATCCTGCACCTGGACGACCAGCTGCACGAGCGGGTCGTGGGCCAGGACGAGGCAGTGCAGAAGGTCACCGAGGCCATCCTTCGCTCCCGCGCCGGCATCTCCGACCCCAACCGGCCCATCGGCTCCTTCCTGTTCCTGGGCCCCACGGGCGTGGGCAAGACGGAGCTGGCCAAGTCCCTGGCCCAGTGCCTCTTCGACGACGAGCACAACATTGTGCGCATCGATATGACCGAGTACATGGAGAAGTTCTCCGTCTCACGGCTCATCGGCGCGCCTCCGGGATACGTCGGCTACGACGAGGGCGGCCAGCTGACCGAGGCCGTGCGGCGCAAGCCCTACAGTGTGGTGCTCTTTGACGAGATCGAGAAGGCCCATCCGGACGTGTTCAACATCCTGCTGCAGATCCTGGACGACGGCCGCATCACCGACTCCCAGGGCCGCACGGTGGATTTCAAGAACACCATCATCATCCTGACCTCGAACCTTGGCAGCCAGTATCTGCTGGAGGGCATCGAGCCCGACGGCACCATCTCCGAGGACGCCCGCGCTGCCGTGATGGCGGAGCTCAAGCGCAGCTTCCGCCCCGAGTTTCTCAACCGGCTGGATGAGACCATCCTCTTCCGTCCGCTGACGAAGGAGAATCTCAACGGCATCATCGACATCATGGTGGCCTCCCTGCGGAGCCGCCTGGCCGACCGCTCCCTGGGGCTGACCATCACCGACAGCGCCAAGAGTCTCATCATCGACCGGGGCTTCGATCCCCTCTATGGCGCGCGGCCGCTCCGGCGCTATCTGCAGAGCAGCGTGGAGACGCTCATCGCCCGCCGCATTCTCTCCGGGGACGTGGCGCCCGAGAGCACCATCGTGGTCGACGCGGAAAACGGCGAGCTGATCTGCCGCTGATCCTCAAAACGCAAGCAAGGGGCTGCCTCAAAAGGCAGCCCCGAAAAAGTGCAGCGACCCCGGAGATAGTCATCATCGGCCACTATATCCGTGCGGATCGGACAGATAAAGAGGCGTTGTCTCTCAATAGCAATCTCAGCTATTTTGAGACAACGCCTTTTTGCTTTTCTTGGCAGCAGTTATTGCTTGTAGTTGTGCGCGTCCTGCAGGACCATTTCCTTGACCTTCAGCAGACGCACCTTGGTGGAGTTCTCGTTTTCCTCCAGCTTCATGGAGATATACTTGATATTCTTCTCCAGATCCGGGATCATCACGTACTCCAGGGCGTTGACGCGTCTGCGGGTCTTTTCGATCTCCTCGGCCAGCAGCTGCATGGTCTTCTCTACCTGCGCCAGCTCCAGCATATCCTGGAAGACCTTGCCCATGTTCTCCAGCGCGTCGTCCAGCTCACCGCTGGTCTGCGCAAAGCCGTAGGGATAGATCTCCGAGGGGTCGCTGCTCTTGGTCTGGAAGCTGTAGAGGGGGACGTTGACCGACATGATGTTCTTGAACTTCATGTCCAGCTCCACACTCTGGCGGGGATACAGCAGCGCCTGCTCCAGCATCTCCGGGGACATGATGGAGCTTGCCACCTGCAGCGACGCGAAGGCCTCGGTCAGGCCCTCCTCCACGCGGATACGCAGCTGTTTGTTGCGCTTGACCACGTCCATGAACTGGCGCATCAGCTCGTCACGCTTGTCCTTGAGCAGCTTGTGGCCGCGCCGGGCGGTCTTGAGTCTGCCCTTGAGCTGGTTGAGCACCATTCTGGTCGGAGTTATTGTCGTACCTGCCAAAAAGCATCACCTCCAATAATTTGATTCGATGGCGAAACGAGGCATTACTCTTTCGGCATGTACTTGTCGATGTACTCGGTCTTGATGCGCTTGAGCTCACGGCGCGGCAGGATGCTCAGCAGCTTCCAGCCGATGTCCAGGGTCTCCTCAATGGAGCGGTTGGTATTGTTGCCCTGGCTGACATAGACCTTTTCAAACTCCTCGGCAAACTTGGCAAAGAGCTTGTCGTCATCCGACAGCGCGGCCTCGCCCAGAATGGTCATCAGCTCCTTGGCGTCCTTGCCTCTGGAGTAGGCGGCGAAGAGCTGGTTCATGGTGCCGGCGTGGTCCTCGCGGGTCTTGCCGGCGCCGATGCCCTTGTCCTTCAGACGGCTCAGGGAAGGCAGCACGTCCACAGGCGGCACGATGCCCTTGCGGTGCAGGTCGCGGGAGAGGATGATCTGACCCTCGGTGATGTAGCCGGTCAGGTCGGGGATGGGGTGGGTCTTGTCGTCCTCGGGCATGGTCAGGATCGGGATCATGGTGATCGAGCCCTTCTTGCCCAGACGGCGGCCGGCGCGCTCGTACATGGTGGCAAGGTCGGTGTACATGTAGCCGGGATAGCCGCGGCGGCCGGGGACTTCCTTCTTGGCCGCGGAGATCTCACGCAGAGCCTCGGCGTAGTTGGTGATATCCGTCAGGATGACCAGCACCTGCATGTCCTTCTCGAAGGCCAGGTACTCGGCGGCGGTCAGGGCCATACGCGGGGTGGCGATACGCTCGACGGCGGGGTCGTTGGCGAGGTTCGAGAAAACCACGGTGCGGTCGATGGCGCCGGTGCGGCGGAAGTCGTTGATGAAGTACTCGGACTCCTCAAACGTGATGCCGATGGCGGCGAAGACGACGGCGAAGGTCTCGTTGTCGCCCAGAACTCTGGCCTGGCGCGCGATCTGGGCGGCGAGGGCCGCGTGGGGCAGACCGGAGCCGGAGAAGATGGGCAGCTTCTGGCCGCGGACCAGGGTGTTCAATCCGTCGATGGTGGACACGCCGGTCTGGATAAATTCGGCGGGGTAGGCGCGGGCGGCGGGGTTCATGGGCAGGCCGTTGATGTCCATGTGGGCATCGGCCAGGATAGCGGGGCCGCCGTCGATGGGCTGGCCCATGCCGTTGAAGACGCGGCCCAGCATATCTTCGGAGACGGCCAGCTGCTGCGGGTGGCCGAGGAAGCGGACCTTGGACTCGGCCAGGTTGATGCCCTGGGCCGACTCAAACAGCTGAACGACAGCCTTGCTGCCCTCGACCTCAAGGACCTTGCAGCGGCGGACTTCGCCGTTGGGGAGCTCGATCTCGCCCAGCTCGTCGTAGGTGACGCCCTCGACGCCGTCCACGACCATCAGAGGGCTTGCGATCTCTCTTATGGTTTTATACTCTTTAATCATTCTTCCTCACCTCCGGCGACAACATCTGCAATCTCCTGTTTCATCTCGGCGAGCAACTTGTCGTAGTCGGCGCCGAAGGTCTTGGCGTCGGCCATCTTGGCGCGGCCGATCTTCTCGCGCACGGGGATAGCGAAGAGACCGTTGATGTCTGCGCCCTGCTTGAGGGCCTCGCGGCACTGCACGTCAAACTCAAGCACCATGTCCAGCAGTCTGAACTGCTTGGCGTAGGCGGAGTAGGCGTCCTCGTCGACGAAGGCGTTCTGCTGCAGGAAGTCCTCGCGGATGCTCTTGGCGGTCTCCATGGTGAGACGGTCCGAGGCGCTCAGGGCATCCTGGCCGACCAGGCGGACGATCTCCTGCAGCTCGCTCTCCTCCTGGAGGATGTGCATGGCCTTCTCGCGGTTTTGCATGTACTTCTCACCGAACTGCTCGGTATACCAGGGGCGCAGGGTATCCACATACAGGGAGTAGGAGGTCAGCCAGTTGATGGCCGGGAAGTGTCTGGCGTAGGCCAGGCTGGAGTCCAGCGCCCAGAACACCTTGACGATACGCATGGTGGCCTGGGAGACAGGCTCGGAAATATCGCCGCCCGGAGGCGACACGGCGCCGATGGCGGTGACGGAGCCGCGGCGGTCGTCGGAGCCCAGGCACTGCACCACGCCGGCGCGCTCGTAGAACTGGGCCAGACGGGAGGCGAGGTAGGCGGGGTAGCCCTCTTCGCCGGGCATCTCTTCCAGACGGCCGGACATCTCACGCAGAGCCTCGGCCCAGCGGGAGGTGGAGTCAGCCAGAACGGCCACGTCGTAGCCCATGTCGCGGAAGTACTCGGCAATGGTGATGCCGGTGTAGATGGAGGCCTCGCGGGCCGCCACGGGCATATCGGAGGTGTTGGCGATCAGCACGGTGCGCTTCATCAGAGGCTCGCCGTTTCTGGGGTCCTTCAGTTCGGGGAACTCCATCAGAACGTCGGTCATCTCGTTGCCGCGCTCGCCGCAGCCGATGTAGACCACGATGTCCACGTCGGACCACTTGGCCAGCTGGTGCTGCACGACGGTCTTGCCGGAGCCGAAGGGACCGGGGACAGCCGCGGTGCCGCCCTTGGCGATGGGGAAGAGGGTGTCGATGATACGCTGGCCGGAGTTCATGGGACGGCTGGGGACGTACTTCTTGGAGTAGGGTCTCTGGATACGGACGGGCCAGCGCTGCACCATGGTGAGCTCTTTCTCCTCGCCCTTGTCGGTCTTGACCTTGGCCACGACCTCGTCGACCGTGTACTCACCCTGCTCGATGACCCAGGTCACCTCACCGGAGACGCGGTTGGGGACCATGATCTTGTGGAGGATGGCGCTGGTCTCCTGCACGGTGCCGAGCACGTCGCCGGGGCCGACCTTGTCGCCGGGCTTGGCCACGGGGATAAACTCCCATTTCTTCTCGCGGTTGAGCGCGGGGACGTCGGTGCCTCTGGTGATGCAGTCGCCGGAGAGGGCGCGCATCTCGGGCAGAGGCCGCTGAATGCCGTCATAGATATTGTCCAGCATGCCGGGTCCGAGCTCCACGGACATGGGCATACCGGTGGTCACGACCGTCGCGCCGGGGCCCAGGCCGGAGGTCTCCTCGTAGACCTGAATGGACGCCTTGTCTCCGGTCATGTTCAGGATCTCGCCGATCAGGCGCTGAGAACCAACGCGGACAACGTCGGAGACGTTGGCGTCCGCCAGGCCCTCGGCCACGACAAGCGGTCCGGATACCTTGGTTATAGTTCCGCTCATGCTTTTTTCTCCTTTTCCGATCCGGGGCCGGACGCACCGGCTGCGGGTCGGCTTCAATTTTTATCAGTCGCCGAGGATGTTGGTGCCGACGGCGCGCTCCACCGCGGACTTCAGGGCCTCCTGCCCGTAGCCGATGGAACCCTCCCGGCCGGGGATCACGATGATCGCGGGGGTGGGGCTGTCCTTGAACTTGTCGATCTCCGCCTGGATCTGCATGGCGAGGTTCTCCTCGATGTAGATGATGGCGTACTCCTCCTCGCTGTCGCGGGTGAGATGGCGGAGGATCTTATGGGCCTCGGCGGAGTTCTCCGCCGGGAAGGTGTCCAGGCCCAGGGCCTTGAAGCCCATGACCGTGTCCCTTCCGCCGATTACTGCGATTTTAAGCATACAGATCACGCAGCCTTTCCCGGATGGCCTCCGGCCTGACGCCGGCAAGTCTGCCCGTAAGAATCATTCTGACAGCCTGGATCTCACCCTCGACCGCGGCCACATACGCCGCCACAGCCTCGGGGCCGTAGCTGATGAGCTTGGCGCCCTGCAGATAGCTGTTGACAGCGTTGTCGCAGGCCTTTTCAAAGGCCGTCATACCGCCGCCGGCGAGCGCCTCCGCGCCCAGGGCAGCCGCTTTCTCCAGCTTGGTGTGGGCAAACAGGGAGGCAAGCCCCTCCTTGTCCGCCGCGGCCATGACGCGCTCCGCGCTCACCGTGCCGCCGGGCACCAGCACCTCCGCCAGGAAGTCCTGGTTCTTGCCCATGCGCAGGGTGCGCACCGCGCTCTTGAGGTTGGCCGCGTCCACCTGAATCTGCGCGTAGCCCCTCAGGAAATCGCCGCCCACGGCGTCCGCCGCGTCCCGGATCTCGGCAAAGTATGCCTTGTCCAGCACGAAGTCGGCCAGCTGCGGGTTGGAGGTGCGGGCCAGCACCGCCTTGGCCTCCGCCATCGCGGCGGCGAGCTTCTCGGGCATCCGGCTGTACTTCTCCTCGTTGTAGAGCTCCAACAGCTGCTTGCCGGGCAGGCGCCCCGCGTCGGAGAGCAGGTGCTTGCAGTCGGTGCCGACGGCCTCAGCCTTCAGGATGGCCTTGGCGTTGTGGTAGTCGTACTTGAGCTTGAACAGATCCACCAGCTCCTTGTCCGGGGAGAGATCCTGCATTTCCTTGAAGATCTCCCCGCGGCGCTGAGCCAGGGTCTCCTCCACCTCGGAGGCGCTCATCTGAGACATATCGGGATAACCGCAGTCCGTCAGGAGCTTGGCGGCGTCCTCAACCGAGGCGGCATCCAGCATGCGGCCGGCCTTCTCCAGGTTCAGGAGCTTGGGCTCCCGGGCGCGGAGCATGGCCGAAACGCACAGATACGCTTCTTTTTTGTTTGACAATGTTTTCCCTCCCTTGATGGGAACGGCTCAGCCGAAGAGAACCTTGGCCAGCTCCGCGGCCATGTCCTCACGGCGCAGCTCCACCAGCAGCTCGGCCGTGCAGTTGGCCTCGATGCTGCCGCGGCGCAGGATCAGACCGCCCTTGAAGTCGCCGGTGTCGGCGGAGAGGGTCAGCTTCCCGCCGGAGAGCTTCGCGTTCGCCGCGTCGACCACCTTCTGGCCCACGGCGGCGCGGTCGCGGGCGTTGAGGACGATCTCCTCTTCCCCGGTGACAGAGGCCTCGGCGGCCAGCTTTGCCAGCAGAGCCACATACTGCTCCTCCGGCAGATTCACCAGCAGCTCGGCGGCGCGGTCAAAGCTCTCGGCAACCAGGTCCTGCTTGACGGCGAGGATGGCCTTGCGGCCTTCCATCTTGGCCAGACGCTCCATGCTGTCCAGCCGATCCTGGTTGGCCTTGACGCCGACGCGGATCTTCTCGGCATAGGCGTCCTTTGCCTTCTGCTCCCAAGCGGCGCGAATGGAGGCGCAGTTCTGCTCGGCCTGAGCGAGGATCGCATCGGCCTGAGCCTCGGCGTCAGCCTGAATATGTGCGATGATCTTTTCAGTGCCTTTCATAGCTTCTCCCATCCGATGCGATCAGATGCTGATGGCGTTGAGCATCATGAAGGACGCCAGCAGGGACAAAATGGCGTAGAACTCGACGGTGATGCAGAGGATCATGCCCTTGGACCAGTCGTCCGGCTTCTTGGCCAGAATGTTGATGGAGGCGGCAGCGACCTTGCCCTGGGCGATACCGGAGAGCAGACCGCCGAAGGCGATGGGCAGGCAGGCGGAGAGCACCTGGAGGCCCTGGGCCACGTTCATGCCGGGGACCAGCTTGCCGAAGGCAAGGAACCAGATGACGAAGCCGTACAGACCCTGGGTGCCGGGGATAACCTGCAGGATCATCGCTTTGCCGAACTTGGAGGGATCCTCCGAGACGAGGCCGGCGCCGGCCTCACCGGCGATGCCGGTACCCTTGGCGGAGCCGATGCCCGCCATGAAAGCTGCAAGACCCGCGCCCAGCAGACCCAGCGCGTAGCCACCGATGGTGTTCAGAAATTCCATTTTTAGTTTCCTCCTCTGATGTAGATAGATAAAGGTTTATCGTTTATTCCTGGGGATTGATGTACTGGGTACGAATGCGCAGCGGCATAAAGGGTTTGCCGCCGTCCTGATAGAACTTGCCGAAGAACTCCAGGCACTGGAGCCTCAGGTCGTGCACGAAGCAGCCCAGCAGGTTCAGCGCGAAGTTCAGCGCGTGGCCGATCAGGAAGACCACGATAAAGATCAGGCCCGACACCGGGGTGACTCCGTTCTTCGACGGCATGGCCGCGATGGTGTTGAACACCTGGGCCACAACGCCGCCCGCCAGCATCAGCGCCATGATACGCGAGTAGCTCAGCACGTCGCCGAACCAGCCCGTGAGCGTGTTGTACAGGCAGGAGAAGGGGGCCGTGATCTTGCCGAAGCCCGTAGCGCCGCGGGTGGAGCCGAAGAGCAGCATCACGACGCCGACGATGATCACCGCAAGGCCCGCCGTGTGCAGCACCGCCGCGTCCTTGAAGACCAGCATCTGCAGGCCCAGCAGCACGCCGCCCACCAGGATGATCCACTGGGAACCCTCCTCGAAGATGGCGCTGGCCTTTTCGCCGCGCCGCCACTTCTCGTGGAAGTTGACGGCCATGCCGGTGTTCAGGTGCAGCAGGCCCAGGACCATGGCGCCGTAGAGCACCATGTTGCTGTCCCGCACGGGGGAGAACAGATAGGGCAGGCCCTTCCAGGTGGAGCCGAACATGCCGGCGATGATCTCCGGGGCGTTGCCAAAGAAGCCGCCGGTCAGCGCGCCCATGACAAAGGTGGAGATGCCGCCGTAGAGCAGCAGCTGGCAGAAGGAGAGCGTGCCCGCGCGGGGCTTCATCTTCTTCATGGCCACCAGGGCCGCGATGATCATCAGGATGCCGTAGCCCATGTCCGCCATCATCAGTCCGTAAAACAGGATGAAGAAGGGGGCCATGAGGGGGTTCGGGTCCCGGCTGCCGTAGGCCGGCAGCGAGTACATGTTGGTCACCATGTTCAGGGCATTGGTGAATTTGTTGTTTTTGAGCTGGACAGGCACGCTGGGATATTCGTCCTCGGCGGGGTCCGCCGTCTCCCAGGCGCAGCCGAAGCGGTCAAAGACCTCTCCCAGCTCCTTTTCCTTTTCCGCGGGGATCCAGCCCTCCATCACGAGGACCGAGTCCGTGCCGCAGAGCCGATCCTCCGCCTCGGCCAGGGCGATCTGTACGTTCACCCGGTCGGCGGCCAGCTTCAGCTCGTCGCGGTGTACCCCGTCGTCCACGATATAGCGGATGCAGTTTTCCTTCTCCGCCGCCAGCTCCTTGAGCTTCTGCTCGGAATTGAGCAGGCACTCTCTGGCCGTGCCGGACATCCCGGCCACAGCAGCGGGGGTAAAGCCGAAGGGCCGCAGGGCGTCCTGCATGGCGGAGAGCTTATCTTTCATGCACACCAGCAGCACATAGCGCTCCTTCTTCTCCTCGCGGACGGTAAAGAGCTCGCTCTCCTCGTCCACCGCGGCGAGCGCGGCGTTGATCTCGGACAGCTCCATGCGCGCAGGCACCGTGCCGATGAGCACGCTGCAGCGCTCGGTCCCCTCAAAGTCCAAGGACAGATCCAGCTCCTGCCAGGGGCGGAGCGCCTCGATCATGCTGCGCTCCCGGCTCTCCTCGGCGGCGATGCGCTTGATGCGCGCGTCGTAGCCTTCGATCGCCTCGGCGGTCTTGAGTGCGCCGGTCAGCCCCGTGTCGTCAAGCAAAACCTGGGGCTCCAGCTCGGGCTTGGCCGAGAGCAGCTTGCTCTTTTTGGGCGCGTAGACATTGAGCAGCTCAATGGCGTGGTTGAGCGTGCCGTGCCGGGCTCTGAGCGCGGCCACATCCGGGTTCTCCCGGTGCAGCAGGCCCTCCAGCTCCGTGCCCTGAAGCTCACCCTCCAGCTCGGAAAACTCCACGCAGCCGTGGCGGATCAGCTCCTTGAGAAGCTCCTCCTTCTGATCGCGGACAGCCAACAGGCGGAGCTTTTTCATTTGTACAATGGCCATCTCAGCTGTTCACTATCCTTTCCACTACAAGCGCCGCCGCTTCGTCCAGCTTGCTCTCGGCTCTGGTGCGAAGCACAGCTTTCTGATTTTCCAGATCCGCGGCAAGGCGTTCACTCTCTTGCTTGGCCTTATCGTTGACCTGACGGGAAAGCTCCTGCAGCTCCGCCTCCGCTTTCGCGACGGCGGCGTCCACGGCCAGCTTCCCGGCGCTCTCGGCATCCGCCGCGAGCTGTTTGGCCCGGGTTTCCGCGCCGGCCAGCGTTGCCTTCGCCGCCGCCTCCGCCTGGGTAATATTGCTGATCGCTTCAAATGACATTGGCACACCCCCCTTGTTTTGATGAAGAAATATCGGACAAATCGTTCTCCCGTTCCCAACGTAAAAGAAGAACGCCCCGAAAAGCCAATTGTTTCCCGGGGATTTTTCCCGCCTCGAATTATAACACAGTATAGCTGTCTTCGGCAACATTGTCAATTTTTTATCTAATAAAAAATTGACCGAAACCCGCGATTATTTTTTTGCGTTTTTCCCAATCAACTCCCTTGTATTTCCACTTGTTGCTTCCTTTTTTGTCAAAATGCGAAAAACATCTGAAAAATATTGAAAAGCAGGATGAAAAAATTTCATTCATTTGCGCCGACAGGCGTCCGCCAAAAGCGGACGCCTGTCATATTTTCTATAAGGCTTTGTGTTCACAAACGGTTCCTCTCCCGGCGCCGCTCATTTGACCACCACGTTTTCTTTCCCGAGCCGTTCGGTCAGCTCGTCCACCAGCGCCTCGTGGATGAGGCAGGAGGCGCCGATGCGCTTTTTCTCCTTCTCGCAGTAGAGGATCATCTGCTGGTTGCCGGGGAACATCGTGAGGATCAGGCGGATCTTCTCAAGGATGGGGTCGTCCGCGCTCTTGACCTTCACCCAGAGCTTCCGGTCCTTCGCCGGCGGCTCCTTCGCGCCCATGGCGTTGAGATCCGAAATGGGCCGGATGGACTCCACCATCAGCTGGGGATCCTTCTCATCGCGCACGGAGATGCGGCCCCGCACCACGAGGGCGGCGTTGTCCTTGATGTAGGCCCCGCCGGAGTCGAGCGCCTTCTGGAAGGCCATGAGCTCCATGCTGCCTGTGTCGTCCTCCAGCTGGATGTAGCTCATGAGGGCGTTGTTCTTGGTGGTGCGGGTGCGGTGGGATTCCACCACCCCGGCCACGGTGATCATCTGGTTGTCCTGGAAGCGCTGGGGTCCGCCCTCCTGGGCAAAGTCCGCCATCACGGCGCCCATAGGCACCGCCCCGATCCTCCGCACCGCATCGCGGTAGCTGTCCATGGGGTGACCGCTGAGGTAGAGACCCGTGGTCTCCTTCTCCATGGCCATCTTCTCCATGGGCGTGAACTCCTCCACCTCCGGGATGGGGATGACGGCGGGGGGCTTTTCCCCCTCGTCGTTGAAGTCCCCGAAGAGATCCAGCTGGCCGGAGATGTTGTCCCGGACGGACTGGGCAATGGAGTCCATGACCGCGCCGGCGATCTGGATCAGGGCCTTGCGCTTGCAGCCCATGGAGTCGAAGGCGCCGGCCTTGATGAGATTTTCGACCGCCCGGCGGTTGAGCTCGCCCCCGCTCATGCGGCGGCAGAAGTCCTCAAAGTCCGTGAAGGGGCCGTTTGCCTCCCGCTCGGCAACCAGGGACTCAATGGCGCCCCAGCCGATGCCCTTGATGGCCACGAGGCCATAACGGATGTTCTGCCCGTCGACGGTGAAGTTTGCGCCGGAGGCGTTGACGTCCGGGGGCAGGAGCTGAATGCCCATATTGCGGCACTCGGCAATATACTCGGCCACCTTGACGCTGCTGTCGAGAATGGAGGTGAGCAGGGCGGCCATGTACTGCTGGGGGTAGTGGCGCTTCATGTAGGCGGTGCGGTAGACCACGATGGCGTAGGACACCGCGTGGGCCTTGTTGAAGGCGTAGCTGGCAAAATCCAGGATCTCGTCGTAGATGGAGTTGGCCGTGGCCTCCGGGATGCCGCGCTTCACCGCGCCGTCGATGCCGCGGCTTACGTCCCCGTGGACAAAGGCGATGCGCTCGGCGTCAATGACCTTGTGCTTCTTCTTGGACATGGCGCGGCGGATGTTGTCCGCCTGACCCAGGGAGAAGCCCGCCAGGGAGCGGAAGATCTCGATGACCTGCTCCTGGTAGACGATGCAGCCATAGGTGACGGAGAGGATGGGCCGCAGGCTCTCGTGCTTGTAGCGGATCTTCTCCGGGTGCTGCGACCACTCGATGAACTTCGGGATGGAGTCCATGGGGCCGGGTCGGTAGAGGGCGATGATGGCGGTGATATCCTCGATGCTCTTGGCCTTGATGCCGGTGCAGACGGCGGTCATGCCCGCGCTTTCCAGTTGGAACACGCCCGAGGTGTGGCCCGCGGCCAGCATGTCAAAGGTCTCCCTGTCGTCCACGGGGGCCTCGGCTACCCGGAAGTCCGGCTCCTTCTGCCGTACCAGGCGCTCGGCGTCGTCCAGCACCGTCAGGTTTCTCAGCCCCAGAAAGTCCATCTTGAGAAGTCCCAGCTCCTCCAGCGTGGTCATGGGGTACTGGCAGACCACGGACTCGTCGTTCATGGCAAGGGGCACATATTCGTAGACAGGCCGGTCGGTGATGACTACACCGGCGGCGTGGGTGGAGGCGTGGCGGGGCATGCCCTCCAGGGCCTTGGCCACCTCGATGAGCTGCTTGACGCGCGGGTCGTTCTCCGTCATCTCCCTGAGGGGCTTGGAGAGGCGCAGGGCCTCGTCCAGGGTCATGTTCAGGGCCATGGGCACCTGCTTTGCCACCTGGTCGGTCTCTGCGTAGCTGAAGTTCAGGGCGCGGCCCACGTCCCGGATGGCGCCCCGGGCGGCCATGGTGCCGAAGGTCACGATCTGGGCCACGTGGTCGTGGCCGTAGAGGCGGTTGACGTAGTCGATGACCTCGCCCCGGCGGTTGACGCAGAAATCCACGTCGATATCCGGCATGGAGACGCGCTCGGGGTTTAAGAAGCGTTCAAAGAAGAGGGAGTATTTGATGGGATCGACGTCGGTGATGTGCAGGCAGTAGGACACCACGCTGCCCGCGGCGCTGCCGCGGCCGGGGCCCACGGGGATCCCGTTTCGCTTGGCGTAGCCGATGAAGTCCGAGACGATGAGGAAGTAGTCCACGAAGCCCATCTGGTGGATCATGTTCAGCTCGTACTCAAGCTGTTTGTGGATCTCCGGCCGGTCCGCGAAGCGCTCGGCAAAGCCCTTTTCGCAGAGCTTCTGCAGGTACTCCCAGCTGTCCGTCTCCCCCGCGGGGAGCTTAAATTTCGGCAGCTTGTAGTTGCCGAACTCAAAATCGAAGGAACACATGTCCGCGATCTTCGCGGTGTTGTCCGCGGCCTCGGGCAGCTCGGGGAAGAGGGCGCGCATCTCCTGCTCGCTCTTGAGATAGAATTCCTCCGTCTCAAAGCGCATGCGGTTGGGCTCGTCCACGGTCTTGCCAGTCTGGATGCACATGAGCACATCCTGGTAGTAGGCGTCCTCTTTGCCGATGTAGTGGGCGTCGTTGGTCAGCGCCAGGGGGATGCCCGTCTCTTTTGAAAGGCGCACCAGACCCTGGGCGGCCCGTGCCTCGTCGGCGATGCCGTGGTTCTGAATCTCCAGGAAGAAGCTGTCCGCCCCAAAGAGCTCCCGCAGCTCCAGCGCCTTGGCCTTCGCCCCGGCGTAGTCGCCCCGGATCAGCATCTGGGGGATGGCGCCTGCAAGGCACCCCGACAGGCAGACCAGGCCCTCGGCATGCTCGTGCAGCAGGGGCCAGTCGATGCGCGGCTTGACGTAAAAGCCCTCCGTAAAGGCGGAGGACACCAGATAGCAAAGATTGCGGTAGCCCGTCTCGTTCCTGCACAGCAGGATCAGATGGCTGTACTCGTTGTCACGGCCGTGCTCCCGGTCCAGGCGGCTTCTCGGCGCCACATAGACCTCACAGCCGATGATGGGCTTGACCCCGGCGGCCCGGCACGCCTTGTAAAAGGCCACCGCGCCGTACATGACGCCGTGGTCCGTGAGCGCCACGGCGCTCTGCCCCAGCTCCTTGACGCGCTCGGCCAGCCTGTCCGTGCGGCAGGCGCCGTCGAGCAGGCTGAACTCGCTGTGAACATGTAAGTGGACAAAAGCCATAGGGGTTCTCCTCTTCTATAACTACACCGAGAACAAACAGACACAAATCAAAATCGTTTTAGGGGCAGCTTTGCCGCCCCTAAAACTCCCTGAGGCGAGCTGAGCGAGCCCTCGCGCCGCCGCATGCGATAAGCGCGAGTGCTCGATCGCGAATCGCATTCGCGATCGAAAAGGTTACTCCTTCGGCGCAAAGCTCATGATTTTTTTCAGCCGGTGGCTCAGACAGCTCTTGGTGACAGGCGGGTAGCTCAGCAGTGCCAGATCCGCAAGGCTCGCCTCCGGGTTTGTGATGCGCAGCAGGGCCGCGTCCTTCAGCGGCTCCGGCAGTACATCCAGGCTCCCGTACGCGCGGGAGATGCGGCGGATGGCGGCGAGCTGCTCCTGGGCGGCTGCCACGGTCTTGTCGGCGTTGGCGCTGTCGCAGTTGATCTGTCGGGTGACGGTGTTGCGCATCTCCTTCTCCACCTTGGCGGTCATGACGGCCATGGCCGTGCCCGGCGCGCCAATGGCGGTGAAGAAGTCCGCGATGGCATCGGCCTGCTTGAAGTACAGCAGAGAGTTTCCCGCCCGGCTGGTCTCCTTGGGGGAAAAGCCCATGTCCAGCAACAGGGAATAGACCTCCCGGCTGACGCTCTGGTGCGAGGTGGCAAGCTCCAGGTGGTAGCGCTTTTCGGGGTCTGTGATGCTGCCTCCCGCGAGAAAGGCTCCCCGGATGAAGGACGCGCGGCAGCAGTCCTCCTCCAGCACGCCGAAGTTGACATGGTGGGAGAGCGTGCCGCCAAACTCCGCCCCGTAGGCGTCGAAGATGGCGCGCAGCTTTTTTTCGTCGGTGATGCCGAAGCTCTTTTTCCCGGCGGTGCCCTCCGCGGGCAGGCGGTCAAAACTCAGGCCGAAGGCCCGGCGGAAGAGCTTGGGAAGCCGCAAAGCGAAGGCGTCACTTGCGGTGATGATGCGGATTTCCCGGGCAGAGAAGCTGTTGCAGTAGAGCAGCACCCCGTAGCTCTCGGCCAGGGCGCAGCACTTCCTCTCCGGCTTGTCCCGGCAGAGCTCATCCTTGGCCGCGGATGAAAACGACATAGCTCGGTCCTTTCTACTTGTCGATGTCCCGGTTGACGTTGACGGCGGAGATGCCCTTGGCCCGGAGATACTCGGTCAGGGCGGCGGCGATGGCGACGCTGCGGTGCCGCCCGCCGGTGCAGCCGACGGCCACGGTGAGCCCCAGCTTGCCCTCCTCCACATACAGCGGCACCAGAAAGTCCAGCAGGTCCGTCACTTTTTCCATAAAGGTCCGCGACTGGATGGAGTTAAAGACGTACTGGGCCACGGGCCTGTCCAGACCTGACATGGAGCGCAGCTCCTCCAGGTAGTAGGGGTTTGGCAGAAAGCGCACGTCAAAGACCAGGTCCGCGTCCAACGGCATACCGTGTTTAAAGCCGAAGGACTCCACCGTCACCTCCAGCTGCCGCTTGGTTCCCTCCGGGGAGAACAGGCCGAACAGCTTGCTCTGCAGCTGCCCCAGCGTGAGTGTGGAGCTGTTGACGATAAAATCCGCGCGCTCCCGGATGGGTGTGAGCAGGTCGATCTCCCGGCGCACCGCCTCCTCGATGGAGCCGCCGCGCCTGGCCAGCGGGTGGGGCCGCCGTGACTCCTTGTAGCGCCGCACAATGGTGGGCACGTCCGCGTCCATGTACAGGATGCGGCAGTCGCAGTTCATCTCCTTGAGCTGGTCAAGGGTTTTCAGCAGCTCGTCAAAGCCGTTCTTGGCCCGCACGTCGGTGACCAGAGCCACCTTCTCATAGCGGCCCCCGGTGGCGATGCAGAGCTCGGCAAACTTCGGCATCAGGGCAACGGGCATGTTGTCCACGCAGTAGTAATCCAGATCCTCCAGCACGTCGGCCGCGCGGCTCTTTCCCGCGCCGGAGAGCCCGGTGATAATCAAGAAATCCATTGTCGTTCCTTATCCGCATGCTGTAGGGGGCGGCCTCCGGACGCCCCGTGCCGGTCATCCGGCAGCGGGCCGCCGAGGGTGTATGCCCGCGGGTACGTCGGCCACCCCTACGGCTTCATTTCTCTTCCGCTTCCGCGCCCCATACCCGGTGCAGCGGCACCTGGGGGCCGTGGTCCTCCAGCTTGTAGTCCGGGGGCAGGAGGATCATCTCCGGCTCCAGCACCACCTTGCTGTGCTCATAGACCGTTCTGCGGATGTGCATCATGAGATCATACACGTCGTGGGACGTGGCCCCGCCGGTGTTCACCACAAAGCCCGCGTGCTTCTCGGAGACCCGGGCCCCGCCCACAGCGTAGCCCTTGAGCCCCGCCTCGTCGATGAGGGCGGCGGCGTAGTGGCCCTCGGGCCGGCGGAAGGCGCTGCCCGCCGAGGGCAGATCCAGCGGCTGCTTTTCCCGGCGGCGGGCGTTGAGCTCGCGCATCTTCGCGGCGATCTCCTCCCCGTCTCCTCTCTCCAGGCGGAAGACCGCGGAGACGATGACACAGCCGGGCATCTTCTGGAAGAAGCTCTTCCGGTAGCCGAACTGGCACTGCTCGTTGGTCAGCTCATAGAGGGCCTGCTCCGGCAGGGAGTTGATGACCACGCTCTCCGTCACGTCCTTGAGCTCCCCGCCGTAGGCCCCGGCGTTCATCATCAGGCCGCCGCCCACGGTGCCGGGGATGCCGGAGGCAAACTCCAGTCCCTTGAGGCTGTTCTGCTGGGCAAAGTTGGCGAGCTTCGACAGGCTCACCCCCGCCTCGGCGTA
The DNA here is from genome assembly GCA_900319835.1 of uncultured Eubacteriales bacterium. The sequence continues at coordinate 21,389 of ONPY01000029.1, forward strand.
GACGGCGCCGTCCGGCAGGAGGAAGATTTTGTCGAGCTTCTCCGTGCTGATGAGAAACAGGTCCTTGAGCCCCTCGTCCGGGAAGAGGATGTTGGTTCCGTTGCCGAGGATATAGGGGGCCAGCTCATGCTTTTTCAGCAGATAGCAGATCTGCGTCAGCCCCGAGATGTCCTGCGGCACGGCCAGGGCACGGGCGGGCCCGCCGATGCGGAAGGAGCTGTGCGCGCTCATGGGCTCGTTCTCCAGCAGCGTCAGCCCCGGCATGGTCTTTTTGATCTCCTGTATGGCAAGTTCCAGATTTTCCATAGAGTACTCCCGATATTCAAATCGTTTTTCGTCAGGACATGCGCCTGACAAAAGCCTCCCTTTCGAAAAGGGAGGTGCCGAGCGCAGCGAGGCGGAGGGATCGAAGGCTGCGATCCCCCAGTCAGCTTCGCTGACAGCCCCCTTTATGAAAGGGGGCCTTCTTTCGACCTAAAACATTCCCTGGTCGATCGCCAGATCGTGCTCGAAGGCCAGGGCCTCGGCTGCGTTGTAGCCCATCTTCTTCTGGCGGTTGTTCATGGCCGCAAGCTCCATGATCACCGCGAGGTTCCGCCCGGGGCGCACCGGGATGGTCACCTGGGGGATGCGCACCCCTACGAAGGAGGCGCTCTCGTTCTCCAGACCCAGCCGGTCATAGGCCTTGCCATCGTCCCAGGGCTCCATCTGGACGGCCAGATCCACGTTGCACTGGGGCTTGACGGCGCCCATGCCGTAGAGATGGCGGACATTGACCACGCCGATGCCTCTCAGCTCCATGTAGTAGCGGATCAGCTCCGGCGCCGAGCCGATAAGCAGATCGCGGCTGACACGCCGGATCTCCACCGCGTCGTCCGCAATGAGGCGGTGGCCGCGCTTGATGAGCTCCAGCGCCGTCTCGCTCTTGCCGATGCCGCTGTCGCCCATGAGCAGCACGCCCTCGCCATAGATCTCCACCAGCACGCCGTGTACCGTCACCCTGGGGGCCAGATACTCCCGCAGGGAGTGGATCAGGTCCGCCTGAAATTCCGAAGTGTCCTCGTCGGTGATGAAGACGTTGCGGTTGTAGCGGCGGGCCATCTCGATGCACTCGGGAAAGGGCGGCACGCCGTGGCAGATCACCAGGCCCGCGATGTCGTACTGCATGAAGCGCTCAAAGGTCTTTTTGCGCTCCTCGATGGAGAGGGTATCCAGATACGTGCTCTCTACCCGGCCCATGATCTGGATGCGCTGGGGGTCGAAATAATTGTAAAAGCCCGCCAGCTGCATGGCGGGGCGGTTCACGTCCGCGGTGCGCACCACGGCGCTCTCATAGTCGCTGGCGAGGTTCAGCGGCGTCAGGTGGGCTTCCTCCACGATGGTCTTGAGCTTGACGGAATATTTGCTGCGCATGGCGTTCACTCTTATCCTTTCCGCATTGTGGGATCTGGATGCGTTCTCTTTTCTATATTACTCATTTTCCGGAAATTTGGCAATACTTTTCCACGCATCCGGGCGTTGCATGGCCCTGCAAAGATTTTTTACCGGATTGAGAAATTTTCCTTGCAATTAAGAAATTCATCTGCTATTATGTATAAGCTGTCTTTTCGGACAGCCAACACAAGCAAGGAGGTGCTTCGACAATGGCAAAGTGCGAATTCTGCGACAAGGGCGTTACCTTCGGCATCAAGGTCAGCCACTCCCACAGAAGAACGAACCGTCCCTGGAAGCCCAATGTGAAGCGCGTCAAGGCCATCGTGGACGGAACTCCCAAGCACGTCTACGTCTGCACTCGCTGTCTGCGCAGCGGCAAGGTCACCCGCGCTGTGTAATTGAATCAAATTACCCGAAACGAGCCTGTCCGATCCGGACGGGCTCTTTTCGGGTTTATGGGAAGTGTAAAAAAAGCGCGCTGCAAAATGCGCTGTCATTGCGAGCCAGTGCTCACACTGGCGTGGCAATCCGTTCTGCCTGCGGATGAAGAGCGGATTCCCACACCAGTGACTTCGGTCACTGGTTCGGAATGACGGGTTAGGCATTTTGCAGTGCGCTCTTTTATAACGGTTTCTTTTTGATCTGCGCCCAGCGGCGGGGGTAGCGTGCAGGCGACGGCCCCGTCTTGCGGATCAGCGCCGCGCTGTGGGTCACGTCCGTCCCGGGGACGGTGTAGTCGTATACCTGCTCCACCGTTCCGCCCAGGGTCTTGAGCGCCACATAGGCCTCTTTGATCTCCTGCCTGAGCTCCGGCCCCTTCATGGCGAGAAAGGCTCCGCCGGGCCTGACATAGGGCAGGCACAGCTCGCACAGCACGTTGAGCCGCGCCACCGCCCGGGCCGAGGCAAAGTCAAAGCTCTCCCGCAGCCCGTCGGGGATCTCCTCCGCACGTGCGTGCAGGCACGTCACGTCGCTCAGCTCCAGCTTTTCGCAGGAGTCCCGCAGAAAGCCGATGCGCTTGTCCAGGCTGTCCAGCAGCGTCAGCTTCATCTCCGGGCAGGCGATTTTCAGCGCAAGGCCGGGAAAGCCCGCGCCGGTGCCCACGTCCACCAGGCTCTTCCCCCGCAGGTCCTCGAGCTTCAACAGCGCCGCGCAGTCGAGAAAATGCAGCCGCGCCGCGTCCTCCTCCCCGGTGATGGCGGTGAGGTTCATGACGCGGTTGGTCTGCTCCAGGTTTTCATAGTAGATCCGATAGCGCCGCAGGGCCGTCTCGTCCAGGGGCAATTCCAGCTCCCGAAAGCCCGCGGTCAGAATATCTTCCAGCATGGTCATTCTCCCCGCTCGGAATAGAAATTGTGGCTGCCGATCTGCGCCGTCTTTTCCAGAGCGCTGTCAAACCACCCGGCGTCGGCATACTCGGGGTTGACAAAGTAGAGGCTCTCCCCCACCGTGTTGGCCCCCTCCAGCACCAGGCAGGCCGCGATCATCGCCTGCTCGGAGGGATCGTCGCGGATGCCGCCCAGGGCGATGGGCATAAACTGGATGGCGTTGGATGTGTCGTAGATGACCTCAAAGACCGTGCCGGGGAAGCGCTCGCTCCTCACCCGGTTCATCACCACGTTGCCCACGCCGATCTGGCCGTCCAGCGGCTCAAAGCGGGCCTCGGCGGCGATGATGTGGGAGAGCCAGTACAGCTCCTCCGTCGGATAGTTCAGCGCATAGTAGTCGTCCCCGCCGGTGAGCAGCTCCATCCCCTCGGAGGAAAAGGCCAGCGTCCCGTCGGCGTCCTCCGCCGTCAGGGTAAAGAGCTTCTGCAGCGCCCGGGCGGGCAGGTACAGTTCCCCGCCGCGGATCAGCCAGTCCTCCGGCGCCCAGACGTAGCGCCCGGCGGCGGTGTAGTATTCCTGGCCCCGGCTGCCGCGGACAGCGAGACGGCCGACACGCAGGGAAAAGCTCTCCTCATCCCCGCTCCAGCGCATCTCCTGGCCGAAGAAGTCGCACAGGGCCCGCACCGGTACATAGACACAGCCGTTTTTCTGCCAGCCCTTGGCGGCCAGTATCCCGTCTATGGTGACGGCCACGGCTTCCGCCCCCGCCGGGGCGGGCGCGGCCGGCGTCAGCGAGGCCGCGGGCGTGGGCGTCGCGGGCGCCGGGGTCGGCG
>ONPY01000001.1 GCA_900319835.1 uncultured Eubacteriales bacterium
AAATAACGCGTCATTCCGAGCCAGTGAGCACACTGGCGTGGGAATCCGTTCTCCGGTGAAATGTCAGGAATCATGCGGCTTTCGGGGAATACGGATTGCACCCGCAGGGCGTACACCACACCAGTGACTTCGGTCACTGGTTCGCAATGACGAAAAACGGACTTTGTCTACAGTCTGAAACGCTGCCGAAAGGCAGCGTTTTTCTGTCAGGCGGAACCGTTTACCAGGTCGCGCACCCACTTGCGGCGCTTGACCAGGTAATAGCCCAGAAAGCACTTGGTAAACTCCATGCACTGCACCGCGATGTACATGGGCAGGATGGGCAGGGCCGTGAAGCGGGAGAGGATGAAGGCCAGGGGCAGCACCAGCGTCCACTGGTACAGACTGTCAAAAACAAAGGTGATAAGCACCTGTCCGCCCGCCCGCAGCGTGAAATAGCAGGAGTTGGTGAAGGCGTGCAGCGGCATGGACACCGCCACCACCAGCAGCAGCTGGGCGGCGATGTGCCGGACGTTATCGGAGGTGTTGTACAGCCGCGGGGCCAGCGGGGCCAAAAAGGCCATGACCACACCCACGCCGGCGCAGAGGGCCACGGAAAAGGCGATGAGCTTGCGGTCCTCGTCCACGGCGCGCTCCAGCTCCCCGGCGCCCAGCAGCTGGCCCACGATGATGGCGATGGCGTTGCCCATGGAGAGGAAGGCGCAGAAGAAGAGGTTGGAGACCGTGGAGGAGATGTTCACCGCGGAGACCACCTCCAGCCCGCGCATGGAGTAGCACTGGTTGAGGATGGCCATGCCGCTGGACCAGAGCAGTTCGTTGACCAGCAGGGGCAGGCCCTTGACCGCGATTTTGCGCAGCAGCTCGCCGGGGATGCGGAAGGTGGTGTAGGCCGTGTCCAGGAAGGGGTTCTTCGCCCGGTGGCGATGGGTCCAGGTGAGGATGATGGCGCACTCGACATAGCGGGCGATCACCGTGGCGATGGCGGCGCCCTCCACCCCCAGGGCGGGCGCGCCCAGCTTGCCGAAGATCAGGATATAGTTGAGCACGAGATTGACCAGCACCGCCGTGATGCCCGCGTTCATGGGCACCAGGGTCTCCCCCGTCTCGCGCAGGGTGCTGGCGTAGGCCATCTGCAGGGCAAAGGGCGGGATCTGGAAGAGCATGATGCGCAGATACGCCCTGGCATGCGTCAGCGTTGCGGCCAGATCCAGCTTCTCGCCGCCCTCGTGGATGAACTGGAGGATCAGCGTCTCTCCGAAGAGCAGAAACAGCGCAATGAAGGCGACGGCGGCGACAGCGGCGATATAGAGCTTGGCGCGGAAGGTGTCCGCCACGCCGCGGTGGTTGCGGCTGCCATAGTACTGGGCGGTGAAGATGCCGGCGCCGGCCAGCCCGCCGAAGATGCAGAGGTTGAACACAAAGAGCAGCTGGTTGACGATGGCAACGCCGCTCATGGGCTCGGTGCCCACCTGGCCGACCATGACATTATCCAGAAGGCTGACGAAGTTGGTGATCACATTCTGCACCAAAATCGGCAGCATGATGGTAAACAGCCGCCGGTAAAAGGCACGGTTTCCGATCAACCGCTTGACTTCCATTCTTTCATCCCCTTTTTGTCGTGACGGTTTGCCAGTATACAGGAAGCAGAGACAAATTGCAAGCCATGCCGGGCAAAAAGCGGCCCGGGTTCCCCTGTCAGGAGAACCCGGGCCGCTTTTTGCCCGGACGCTTTCAGCCCAGGCTCTGTTTCTTCGCTTCGATCTTTTCCGCGAAGCGATCCAGCAGTTCCGCATTTACGCTCTTGCTGCTCAGCAGCGCGTCAAACAGCATGTCCAGCTTGTCCGCGTTCACGGAGAATATGTTCTCCGTATAATACTCCTCCCCGGAGATCTGCTGCTCATAGAGCCGCCCATAGGATTTGCCGCTGCGGGCAAAGCCTCCTTCGGCAATGGCGCCCTTGGCAAGCAATCGGTTGAGAAGAATATGGACAGAATTGTCCTTCCATGTTTTGTCCACGGACAGTTCCAGGATCTCCCCGCGTGTCAGGGGTCTGCCTGCCGCCCAGATGACATTCATGATTTCCAGTTCACTTCTGGTTAATTCCACACGCTCGCCTCCCGCGGTCCGGTCCGCGCTCTGGTGCCCCGTGCCGACTTGCACGCCATTCATTCTGCGCGGAGAAAAGTACACTCCAACAGTATGTATTTTATTCCTGTGCTTTCCAGAAGTCAAGCATTTTTATTCAGTTTGTTTCGAGGGCGAGTTTGTTTTTTATAACAGAGCTGAAAGTTCCCCTAATATTTCCAGCTTCTGAACCATCAGCAGTTCGGCGGTCACTCCATTTCCGGGGACCAGCCGGCCGCTGAAGCTGCCGTCGTATATTTTTCCATTTCCGCAGGAGGGGCTGCGCTCCTTGAGCAGGGCCTTCCGGCAGTCGAAGCGCTTGGCAAGGCGCAGGGCCGTCTCGGCGCCGCGGCGGTATTCCGCCGTCACGTCCCGGCCGGAGCGGCTCACGACGCGCGCTCCCTGCCGCTCGCTCGGCTCGCGCGGGACAGGCAGGCCGCCCGCCACCTCGGGGCAGACGGGGATCAGGCGGTATGTTTTGCGCAGGGCGGCCAGCGTCTCCGGCGGCAGGGCGTTGTTCCCGCCGCTGTACTTGCAGTTTGCCCCCAGCAGGCAGGCGCTGATCAGCAGAGCTTCCATGCCTACCTCCTCATGCTCAGGCCCAGGAGGGCCCCGCAGACACCGCCAATGATGTGTGTCAGCTGGGAGACGTTGTCCGAGAGCGTCACGCCGCGCACCACCTCGCCGCCGATGTACAGCACCAGCACCAAAATCAGCGTCAGCGGAATGCAGCCGTCCCGCATGCCGGAGAGGGAGGACATGGCGATCATCATGAACACGATGCCCGAGGCGCCCATCAGGGCGGTGCCCGGGAAAAAGAGCCAATGCACCATGCCGGAGACCAGCGCTGTCAGGAAGATGGCCCAGAAGAGAGGACGGCTGCCGTATTTTTCCTCCAGCGGCGGACCCACCACCAGGATCATCATGAGATTGCCGAGCAGGTGGGAATAGCTGCTGTGGCCCAGCACGTGCAGCACAAAGCGCGGGTAGGTGCCAAGGTCGCTCCAGCCGGAGCGGTAGACGCTGAACCACGCCGCGGTGCTGCGGCCGTTTGTCAGATGGTGCAGCCACAGTACCAGAAGACAGGCCAGGGAAAAGCTCAGCACCACGGGGGAATTGTACTGGATGCGGAAGCTGCCGCGCCTCATGCTCTCTCCTCCAGTGCCCGCAGAGCCGCGTCGTAATAGCCCTTGGTGCGCGCGTCAAAGCAGACCATGCGCACCCGCTCGATCTCCGGATGCGCGCCGAGGAAGTCCGCAATGGTGCCGATGGCGATGGTCGCGGCCCTGTCCAGCGGGAAGTGGTAGACCCCGGTGGAGATGGAGGGGAAGTCCACGGTTTTCAGGCCGTTTGCCGCCGCCAGCTCCAGGCAGCTGCGGTAACAGGAGGCCAGCAGCTCCGGCTCGTGCCGGTCGCCCCCGTGCCAGACGGGGCCGGGGGTGTGGATGACGAACTTTGCCGGCAGGCGGTAGCCTCTGGTGAGTTTGGCCTCGCCGGTTTTGCAGCCGTGGAGGGTGCGGCACTCGGCCAGCAGCTCGGGCCCCGCGGCCCTGTGGATGGCGCCGTCCACCCCGCCGCCGCCCAACAGCGTGGTGTTGGCGGCGTTGACGATGGCGTCCACCGCCTGCCTGGTGATGTCGCCCTGGATGATTTCAATGCGTGTCATATGTTTTTTCCTTTCAACGGATCGCCGGTAAATGTCCAATACCTTTAAACTTCAGAGCCGCAGGGGAGCTCGAGGGGGCAAGGCCCGCCTCGAATACAATAAACCGCCGTCTGGAAAGCTTGTAAACAAGCTTTCCAGATAACAGCATTTTGCCACAAGCAAAATGCTCGGCGGCTGAGCGCAGTCAAGAAACTCCGCAAGGAGATTCTTGACAAGCGGGGAGGGGCGGCGCCCCTCCCCTGCTGTTCAATCTGCCATTCCGAGCCGCGCAGCAGCGAAGAATCTCAAGCCGCAAAGGCCGTACAGACGTGTCCGTTTGAGATCCTTCGCTTCGCTCAGGATGACGCTGTAATTGCTGCGTACTGCGGATCACCGCATGTCGATTTGGACCTTGCCGTCGGCGGCCGAGAGCGCGATGGCGGAGACCGGGCGGCCGTGGTTTTCCACGATGCGGCGGGCCAGCTCATCTTCGATCTGCTTCTGGATCACGCGGCGGAGATTCCGCGCGCCGTAGGTGACGGAGTAGGCCTCCTTCACCAGATGATCCACAAGGCTCTCGTCCCAGGTCAGGGCGATGTTCTTATCCCTGAGCACGGCCTGCACCTCGGAGAGCATCAGCGCCGCGATGCCGCGGAAGTTTGCTTCCGTGAGCTGGTTGAAGCAGACGACCTCGTCCACGCGGTTGAGAAACTCCGGGCGCAGGAAGTCGTTGAGCGCCTTCATGGCCCGCTCCTTCGACATGTCGCTGAGAGAGCCGCCGAAGCCCACAGCGCCGGTCTTGTTGCCGGAGCCTGCGTTGGTGGTCATGACGATGACGGTGTTTTCAAAATTCACGGTGCGGCCCTGGGCGTCGGTGATGCGGCCGTCGTCCAGAATCTGCAGGAGAATGTTCATCACGTCCGGGTGCGCCTTTTCGATCTCGTCAAAGAGCACCACGCTGTAGGGCTTGCGCCGGATCTTCTCGGTGAGCTGGCCGGCCTCGTCATAGCCCACGTAGCCCGGGGGCGAGCCGATGATGCGGGAGACCGAGAACTTCTCCATAAACTCCGACATATCGAGGCGGATCAGGCTCTCCGGGGAATCGAACATATCCTCGGCCAGGCGCTTGACCAGCTCTGTCTTGCCCACGCCCGTGGGGCCGACAAAGATGAAGCTGACCGGTTTGCGCTTGACCTTGAGTCCCACGCGGCTGCGGCGGATGGCGGCGCACACGGCGTCCACCGCCTCGTCCTGGCCGATGAGGTGGGCCTTGAGCCGCTCGTCGAGCCTGGAGAGGCGCTCCAGCTCATCCTCCCGGATGCTGGAGGCCGGGATCTTGGTCCAGAGCTCGATGATGCGGGCGAGGTTGTCGGCAGAGAGGGCGGGTCTGGGTTTTGCGTCCAGCTCCTTCAGCTCCGCCTCCAGCTGCATCTCCTTGCTTCTCAGCTCGGCGATGCGGGCGTAGCGCTGATCCAGCATCTCGTCCGTCAGCTCCATGCCCTTGGGGGCGTCGGCGCTCATGAGCGCCTCCCGCTCAAAGCGGACGTTTTCCAGATCCCGCTGGGCAAGCCTCCGGCGGTTGATGTCCGGGTGCTTGAGATTGACGTCCGAGCAGGCTTCGTCGATCAGGTCGATGGCCTTGTCGGGCAGGAAGCGGTCGGTGATGTAACGCTCGCTGAGAACAACCGCCTGGCGGCACATCTCGTCCGGGATGGTGACGGAGTGGTAGTCCTCATAATATTTGGCGATGCCGCGGATGATCTTCACGGAGTCCTCGATGGAGGGCTCGTTGACCGTGACGGGCTGGAAGCGCCGCTCCAGCGCGGAGTCCTTTTCGATGTGCTTGCGGTACTCGGTGAAGGTGGTGGCGCCGATGACCTGGATCTCGCCGCGGCTGAGCGCGGGCTTGAGTATGTTGGCGGCGTTCATGCTGCCCTCCGCGTCCCCGGCACCGACGATGTTGTGTACCTCGTCGATGACAAGGATGACGTTGCCGTGCTTGCGGATCTCCTCGATGAGGCCCTTCATGCGGCTTTCAAACTGGCCGCGAAACTGGGTGCCTGCCACCAGCGCCGTCAGGTCCAGCAGAAAGACCTCCTTCTCCTGGAGCTTGGCGGGGACGTTGCCCATGGCGATGCGCTGGGCCAGGCCCTCGGCGATGGCGGTCTTGCCCACGCCGGGCTCACCGATGAGGCAGGGGTTGTTCTTCTGGCGGCGGTTGAGGATCTGAATGACGCGCTCCAGCTCCTCCTCCCGGCCGATCATGGCGTCAAGCTTGCCCTCCCTGGCCCGCGCGGTCAGGTCGATGCAGTAGCTGTCGAGAAACTTGCGCTTCTGGCTCTTGGGGCTCTGGGACGCGCTCTCGCTCTTGCGGGCTTCGCCGCCGGGCTGCTGGCCCTGGGGTGGATTGGGATTGCCCGCGCCGGGGCCGCCGAAGAGGCGGGAGAGGAAGGGGAAGGTGGCGGTCTTGCCGTCGTCGTCATTCCCGGCGTCGCTCTCGTCCGTGGGCATGAGCTCCTCCACGCCGCTGAGCGCGTTCATCATCTCGCCGGTGAGTCCGTCCAGATCCTCGTCCGACAGGCCCATTTTGTTGATCACGTCGTCCACGGGCTTGATGTGCAGCTCGCGGGCGCACTTGAGGCAGAGGCCCTCGTTCTTGGTGACGCCCCCCTCGATTCTGGTGATGAAGACCACCGCGACATTCTTGCCGCAGCGGGAACACATTGTAGGCTGCATGGAATTCCTCCGAAAACTAGGCTCAAAGGGGTGCGCCTTACAGCAGCGCACCCGTGATGGTGTCGAAGATCAGGAAAAATCTGCCGAGGGTGGTATGGGCCATGGTCTCCTTGCCGATGATAAGGCCCAGAAAGCTCAGAAGCCAGCACAGCAGCACGCAGTATAAAAAGCCCTTGCCAAAGCCCAGCACCGCCCCGCCGATCTCATCCAGGTTCTCCATGTTGGGAAGCCGGAAAGAGAGGTTCCCGATGCTGGCCAGCGCCACCAGCAGGATCAAAATCAGCAGGAAGGCGATGACCGTGGTCATGACCTTGGTGACGGTGTCGCACACCACGGCGACCACCGCGTCGGTCATGCTCACGCCGCTCTCCTGGGCGTAGGCCACCGCGTCGGCCGCCAGCTCCTCGGCCCGCTTTTCATAGAGGCCGAGGTCGCTGAGGCACTCATAGGCGTAGTCGTAGCGCAGGGAGCTGTCCTGCTGGAGAATGTCGTCCAGCGACAGGTCGCTGCTGCCGTAGCCCATGCGCTCGAGGATGACGTTGCGGTTCTTGCTGGAATCCACATAGCCGTCCACAAAGGGCTCCAGCGCGGGGACTACCTCGTGTGCATAGGCCGCCGAGAGGATATTCGCCCCCAACAGGGAGATGATAATGGCGAGAATGCCCGCCACGCCGCCCACCAGGCCGCGCTTGTAGCCGTTCCAGGTGCACAGGGCGATGATGATAATCAGAACAATGTCAATAATAGCTTTCATATGTACCCGTCATCCTTTGCAGAACCAGTACTTGATTTTAGCATATCTTTGTGAACAAATATAGCGCAATTTAGTGTCTGGCCATCATGTCCCCCGCGGGGCCGTCGTACCAGACGCGGTTGAGATAGAGACCCTGGGGCGGCATGGTGGGGCCGGTGAGACGCCGGTCGCCCTTTTCGAGTAATTCCGGGATCTCCTCCGGCAGAAGCTTGCCGTAGCTGGCATAGACCATGGTGCCCACCATGGCCCGGCACATGTTGTAGAGAAAACCGTCGGCGCAGATGGAGACGGTGATGAGTTCCCCGTCCCGCTCCACCCGGCACCAGTACACGGTGCGGACGGTGGTCTTTGTCTCCGTGCCCACGGAGCGCACGGCGCGAAAATCGTGCGTGCCCTCAAAGGCCGCCGCGGCTCGCTCCATGAGCTGCAGATCCAGGTGCTGCGGGTAGAAGCAGACCCGCTTTTCCAAAAAGGGATCGCGGATGTTGCTGTTCCATATTTTATAGATATATTCTTTTTTTATGCACGAGGAGATGGCGTTGAACGCCTCGGGCACCTCCACCGCCTCCAGCACCGCGATGTCCTCCGGCAGGCGGGAATTGAGGGCCAGAGGCAGGCGCGAAAGCGGGATGCGGTTGTCGCTGTGGAAGTTTGCACAGTAGCGCAGGGCGTGTACGCCCGCGTCTGTCCTGCCGCAGCCCACAACGCGCAGCCGCTCCCCGGTGGCCTTGAAGACGGCCTGCTCCAGGGTCTCACACACGGTGATGTCGTTTTTCTGCACCTGCCAGCCGTGGTAGCGGCTGCCGTCATAGCGCAGGCAAAGGGCGATGTTTTTCATAGTCCCAGTCTTTTCACGGTAATCATGGCCGCGAGGAAGGCAAAGCCCAGCAAGAGCGCCGCCCAGTCCCGGCCCGCCATCTTGAGCTGCTTCATGCGCGTGCGCCCCTCGCCGCCGTGGTAGCAGCGGCTCTCCATGGCCACCGCCAGCTCGTCGGCCCGCTTAAAGGCCGAGACGAACAGCGGCACCAGGATCGGCAGCAGCGCCTTGGCCCGGCTGAAGAGACTGCCGGTCTCAAAGTCCGCGCCGCGGGCCTTCTGGGCGGACATGATCTTGTCGGTCTCGCTGATGAGGGTGGGGATGAAGCGCAGGGCCATGCTCATCATAATGGTCATCTCATGCACCGGGACCCTGAGCTTTTTCAGGGGATTTAAGAGCAGCTCCAGCCCGTCGGTCAGGGCGATGGGGCTGGTGGTGTAGGTCAACAGGAAGGTGCCGGAGATGAGCAGCACGATGCGCAGGATCATCTGCGCCGCCCGCGCGAGGCCCTCCCAGGTGATGATCCACCCGGGGCGCACCGGAGTACCGGTGGTGTAAAAGATGTTCAGCAGCGCCGTCAGGGCGATGATGAACAGCATGGGCCTGACGCCCTTGAACATGGTGCGGGGCTTGATTTTCGCCAGCGTCATGCAGCCGAGCGCCGCCAGTGTCACAAGACCGTAGCCCAGCCAGGAATTTGCCTGGAACAGGGCCACGATGTAGACGATCACCAAAATCAGCTTGGTGCGCGGATCCAGCCGGTGGACCGGCGTGTCGCCGGGGAAGTACTGGCCGAGGGTGATGTCCTTCAGCATGCGCTCCCCTCCTTTGCCGCCAGCAGAGCCGCGAGCAGCTGCTCATGGCTGTAGATGCTCTCCGGCAGGGGCACGCCCCGCTTTCTGAGCGCCATGGCAAGCTCGGTGGCCTTGGGCACGTTCAGGCCGATGGCCGTCAGCTCCCCGGCGCGGGCAAAGATCTCGGCGGGGGTGCCGTCCATGGCGACGCCGCCCCGGTCAAAGACGACGATGCGCTCGGCAATGCGGGCCACCTCGTCCATGCTGTGGCTGACCCAGAGCACCGTGGCGCCGGATTTTTCCCGGTAGTTGCGGATGTTGGAGAGGATGCGCTCACAGCCCGCGGGGTCGAGACCCGCGGTGGGCTCGTCCAGCACCAGCACCTGGGGACGCATGGCAATGACGCCCGCGATGGCGATGCGCCGCTTCTGCCCGCCGGAGAGCTCCAGCGGGGATTTTTCGAACAGCTCCTCGGCAACGCCCGTGAAGGCGGCGGCCTCGCGCACGCGCACGTCGATCTCTGCTTTGGAGAGCTTCATGTTTGTCGGCCCGAAGGCGATGTCCCGGTAGACCGTCTCCTCAAAGAGCTGATACTCCGGGTACTGAAACACCAGGCCGACCTTCCACTTTTCGTCGCGCCGGGAGTACTTGTCGCGGTTGATGTCCGCGCCGTCCAGCAGCACCTGCCCGGCCGAGGGCTGGAGCAGGGCGTTGAGATGCTGGATGAAGGTGGACTTGCCGGAGCCGGTGTGGCCGATGATAGCCGCCAGCTGCCCCTGCGGGATCGTAAGCGCCACATTCTCGATGGCGACCTTTTCAAAGGGCGTGTCCGCGCTGTAGACGTGGCACAGGCCGCGGGTCAGAATTTCCGCCATGTCAGCGTACCCCCTTTGCCCGCTCGAGCGCCGCGGCGATCTCATCGGCGCAGCCCTCCGTGTCGAGGCGCTCTTCCGGCAGTTTCAGCCCCGCCTGGCGCAGGTCGTGCAGCAGGCGCGCCGTCTCCGGCACGCTCAGCCCCTCGCGCTCCATGAGGGCCATGTCCGCGAAGATCTCCGCGGGCTTGCCGTCGGCGGCGATTTTTCCGTCGGACAGGATGAGCAGACGGTCGGCGCCGATACACTCATCCATGTGGTGGGTGATGAGCACGACTGTGATGCCCTTTGCCCGGCAGAGCGTGAAGGCGGTGTCCACCACCTCGCGCCGGCCCTGGGGGTCGAGCATGGCGGTGGGCTCATCGAGCACGATGATCTCCGGCTGCATGGCGATGACGCCCGCGATGGCGACGCGCTGCTTCTGGCCGCCCGAGAGCAGGTGCGGCGCGTGCAGCCGCTGATCGTACATGCCGACCTGCCGGAGCGCGCTGTCGACCCGCTCGCGGATCTTCTGCGGCTCCACACCGAGGTTCTCCGGGGCAAAGGCCACGTCATCCTCCACCACGTTTGCCACGATCTGGTTGTCCGGGTTCTGGAAGACCATGCCCACTCTGCGGCGCACCTCCAGAAGATTGGCCTCCTCGGACGTGTCAAAGCCGCAGACGGTCACCCGCCCCGCGTCCGGGACCAGGATGGCGTTCATGTGCTTGGCCAGCGTGGACTTGCCGGAGCCGTTGTGGCCGAGAACGGCCACAAAGCTCCCCCGCTCGATCGCGAGATTGATCCCGCAGAGGCTCTCCAGCTCGTCCCCGGGATAGGTATAGTGTACGTTTTCAAATACGATGACTGGTTCCAAGTTCGTTCCTCGATTGATGAGTTTGGCGGGTGGAATACGGGTGCGCCCACGGTGCAAAGCACAAGCCGATCCCTCCGCCCCTTTGGGGCACCTCCCTTTCGCAAAGGGAGGCATTTGCAGAATCTGTTCATGGCCCCCCTGCCTAAAGGGGGCTGTCAGCGAAGCTGACTGGGGGGGCGGATATCACTGTCCGCAGAACAGACAGCTCAACTCTATACTCCACACGGTTAATCATTTCCCGCCCTCCTGTTCCCAAATCAGAACCCAGCAAAGCAGGTCTGATTGGGAAAGAAAGAAGGAGCCGATGGATATGGAGTTTTCGCGGCTCCTTTGGAAACCGCGGAAACGGAATGGAATCGGCTTCTTCTGACGGGAGCGGAAGTCAGCTCTTGCCGCCTTGCCGCGTTTACGGCTCCCGGCCCCGCGTTCGCCTGGGGCCGCCAGCCGTGCGGCTGCGGAGAAAGCTGCCTTCCTTCCTCTGCCCCCGGCAGCGGAAGTCAGCTTTCCCAGCGGCAAGTCGCCCCACAGGGCAAGAAGAGACCGCTGTCGGTCACGGGCAGGCCCAGCTCCTGCGCTTCGGAGCGGCCGCCGAATTTTTTCGTAAAGATGCTCTCGGTCACATAGCTCAAAACCGAGGCGGAAAGGCCCGTGGTGTAGGAGTTGATGAGCACGAACAGCGGATCGTCTGACAGCACCCCGGCACAGAGGGACACGAAAGGCCAGAGATTGGTCTCCAGCTTCCAGACTTCGCCTCCCGGCCCGCGGCCGTAGGACGGCGGGTCCATGATGATGGCGTCATAGCGGCGGCCGCGGCGGATCTCCCGCTCGACAAACTTGGCGCAGTCGTCCACAATCCAGCGCACCGGCGCGTCGCTCACGCCGGAGGCCGCGGCGTTTTCCTTGCCCCAGGCCACCATGCCCTTGGCCGCGTCCACATGGCAGACCTGGGCTCCGGCCTTGAGGCAGGCCACCGTGGCCGCCCCGGTGTAGCCGAAGAGGTTCAGCACGCTGACCTCCCGGCCCGCGGAGCGGATCTTCCCCATGGCCCAGTCCCAGTTGGCGGCCTGCTCGGGGAAGAGGCCGGTGTGCTTGAAGTTCATGGGCTTGACGTTGAAGCGCAGCTCGCCGTAGGAGATCTGCCAACTGGCGGGGAGATTCCCCTTGTCCCAGCTGCCGCCGCCGGTCTCGCTCCGGCGGTAGCGGGCGTTGCGGTCGTTCCAGTGCGGGTTCCTCCGCGGCGTCTCCCAGATAGCCTGGGGGTCCGGCCGCACCAGATAGTACTTGCCCCAGCGCTCCAGCTTCTCGCCCTTGGAGCAGTCGATCAGCTCAAAATCCTGCCATTGATCTGCAATCCACATAGCCTTCTCCACGTCCTCATAATAATCCCAGTATAACTGATGTATTTTATCACGGAACCAGCCTGCGGTCAAGACAGGGGGCGCGGCAATCCGCGCTTGTCAAAATCCGGCGGGCATGGTAAAGTATCCGAAAAAGCGGAAACGGGGTGGAACGGGCATGCAGATCCGCAGAGCCGCGCCGGAGGAGTTTGACGCCGTCCGGCAGTTTTATCATTCTCTGATCGACGCCGTGCAGAACCGTGTCAATACCGTGGGCTGGCAGAAGGACGTCTATCCCGCGCCGGACTTCCTGCGCCGATCCCTGGCGGCAGGTCAGCTGTATCTGGTGGAGGAGGGAGAGCGCCTCGCCGGGGCCATGGTGGCAAACCATGAGACCAACGAGAGCTACCCCAGCGGCGTCTGGCAGATCGAGGCCGCGCCGCGGGAAATCCTGGTGATCCACGCTTTGGGCGTCCACCCGGGCTTTGAGCGGCGGGGCTTCGGCAGGGCCCTGGTGGGGCGGGCTGTGGAGCTGGCCCGCAGCTCCGGTATGAAGGCCCTTCGGCTGGACGTGCTGGCGGGGAACACCGCCGCGGAAAGGCTCTATGAGAGCTGCGGCTTTTGCCGCATGGCCTCCCTGCCCATGTACTACGAGGACACCGGCTGGACAGATTTCACCCTCTACGAGCTGGTGCTGTGGCCAAAAACCGCCCGGGGCTATAAGCCCCGGGCGGTTTTTGGTTTGGTTCTGTCAGTGGCAGTTGAAGTAGTCCACCGCGGTGGAGTCGGTGAGCACCACGTCGCACTTGCCGGCGTAGAGATAGGAAAAGCACTCGGTGGTGCCGCCGGCCAGACGCGTGATCTGCCCCAGGCGCTTGACAAGCCGGGGGTCCTGGTTCAGGGCGTCCATGGCCTCCGGGGTGGAGGGCATGCACATCTTCCTGCCGTTTAAGCGCAGCTTGTTCCAGACCGCGGAGCCGTTGCGGGTGGCCACGACGATGTCGTTGTGGATATAGGGGCCGTAGACCGTGAAGCTGCCGCCCTCCGCGTCCTTCTTCTCAATGGCGATGCCGCCCCAGGCCACGTCGATGTTGCCGGAGGAGAGCTCGATATACACGTTCTCCTTCTCGATGGGCTGCATCTTGAGATTCCAGCCCAGCTTTTCGCAGACCGCCATGGCCAGCTCCACGTCCAGCCCCCAGTAATCCCCGTTGGACAGATAGGAGAAGGGGAAGGCGTTGATGTCGATGCCGACGATCAGATCCTGCGGTTCCGGCGGGACCAGCTTTTCCAGCGCGTCGGCCTGTTTGGCGTAGTTGAGCGCCGGGGAGCCCAGCCACTTGCTGGCAAGCTGGTCCACCCGCCCCTCGGCGGCCAGCACGCTCAGCGCCGCGGTGACATAGAAATACAGCGGGTCGTTGTTGCGGAAGGCCAGGTAATAGTCCTGCTCCACCAGCACCTCCACGGCGTTGACGCCGTAGCGAAATTTCCCGCAGGCGCAGAGCGACAGGGCCATGCACAGTATCAGGAGTATACAGATCAGTTTCTTCATGAACGGTTTTCCAATTCGCGTTTATTCTTCCGGGTCCTCCGGCATGTTCCCTCTGGGTCGGCGGGGGCGCTGGACCTCCGTCACCCGGGGCCGGCGGGTCTGCTCGACCGGCCGGCGGGTTTCAGCCGGACGACGGGTCCGATCGGCCGCGCGCCGGGTCTGCTCGACCGGGCGGCGGGCACGCGGGGTCTCCGCGTAGGGCTCGCTTCTGCGTCGGGCGGCGGGCTCGCGGGCCAGCCGCTCCTGCCGCATCTCCTCCTCGAAGCGGCGGCGGTAGGTCTCATAGCGCTTGCGCTTGTTGCGGCGGGAAGTCAGCACCGCGCCGACGATCAGCCCCAGGGCCAGGGCGCCGCCGGCGATGCCGACGATCAGGGCCACTCTGCGCAGATTCTTCTGCTTGGCCTTGACCTCCTCCCGGTGTTCGGCCTCGGCCTGCTGCTCCAGGACGGCCTGCTGCTCGGCCTGGCGCTGCTCCTCGGCGGCCCGTTCCTCCTCCTGGCGCTGGCGCTCGGCCTCGGCCTGCGCCTCACGGTAGGCGTCCAGCCGGCCATCCACCTGCTTGGTGTAGTTGGTAAACAGGATCGCCGCGTCGGAGAGCACCTTCTCGGCATTCGGCGCGTCCAGTGTCAGCACCGAGACGATGATGGGGTGCTCGGTGTAGATGATGCCGACAGTGGCGTTCCAGTTGCGGTTGTTGTTGTCCACGAAGCTGCCGTATTTTTGGGCGATCTCATATTCCCGCATCTGGTCGGAGAGCTTGAAGTAGTTGACGGGGTTGGCATTGAGCAGGCAGGGGATCACATTGGGGAAGCGCTCCTCCCCGCCGAAGTACAGGGTTTCCAGCACCCGGGTGATGTAGCGGGCGGAGTAGTAGCAGTAGTCCACATAGTCGGTGCTGTAATACGACTCGTCCAGGTCGGCGTAGGCCATGGCGGCCTTGCGCCAGACTTGGTCGCCCGCTCCGTCGTGCAGATAGTAGCGCACTTTGTGCGCATAGTCGTTGTTGGAGTATGTCAGGATGTACTCCTCCGCCTTGCTTACGGATATTCCCTCCGTCAAATACCCGTCCTGCTCCAGCTCCCCGCTGCTGACCTTCTCGGCGATCAGCATCATCAGCGGCACCTTGTACACGCTGCCGGGATAGTACCAGGTATCGCCGTTGTAAAAGTACTCGTCTCCGGTCTCCAGGTAGCAGTAGCCGAAGGCCGTGTTTTCCTTTTTGAGCTTGTGCTCGGTGATGAACTCCTCCGCCAGCCGGTCAAGCTCCTCCGTATCCAGGATGCTGTCACCCCGCATCTGGCGGACCTCCCCGGCATATTCGGGCGTGATCTCCATGCTGGTCTCGCCCTTGGCGACATCCGCCTCGTCCGCGAAGGCGGGCAGGGACGCAGACGCAAAGAGCGCCAGCGCCAGCAGCAGGCTCAGGGCAGTTTTTCTCATTCCGCTCAGTTTCTTTTTCATCTTGCTTCCCATCCGCGCGGGGCGCGGACACTCCTCGGATCAGAGTGAACTTGTGGACAGTATAGCACAGTCTCCCGGGTTTTGGTATACGCTTTGTAAAAAAACAGAGCTATTGGGCGAAAAAGAGGCTTTTCTTTTTTCCACCGCCGCCGTATACTGACAGCATAGGAAAACCATAGGAATTTCATACCGGCAAAGGAGGCCAACCATGAAGAACAAAACCGCCTACATCAACGGCATTCTGCTCTCCGGCGAGAAGGACATGCAGCCTGTCTCCGGCCAGATCCTCTTCACCGAATACGAGCGGATCGAGAAGATCCTCCCCTACGGCGCCGATACCGACGGCTATGAGATTGTGGACTTAAACGGTGCCTACCTGATGCCGGGCCTTGTGAACCTGCACGTACACATCCCCGCCACCGGCGCGCCCAAGAAGAAGCAGACCGACCCGAAAAAGCTGGTGCGCCTGCTGACCTCCAACGCGCTGATGCGGAGGATCTGCTACAGCATGTGCGGCAAGTATGTCCTGCCGGAGCTCCTGAGCGGCGTGACCACACTGCGCTCCGTGGGCGGCGTGCTGGACATCGACTCCAGGCTGCGCGACGAGATCGCATCCGGCAAACGCGTCGGGCCCCGGATCCTCGCGGGCAACATGGCCGTCTCCGTCCCCGGCGGGCACATGGCCGGGTCGCTGGCCTATGAGGCGCACTCGGCGGAGGAGGCCGCCAGCCTGGTGCGGAAGATCGCGTAAGGGCATCCGGATCTCATCAAGCTGATGATCACCGGCGGCGTGCTGGACGCGAGAAAGAAGGGCGAGCCGGGCGAGCTGAAAATGCCCGCCGCGTATGTCAAGGCCGCCTGCGACGAGGCCCATCGCCTGGGGCTGCCCGTGGCCGCCCACGTGGAGAGCCCCGAGGGCGTGAAGGTGGCGCTCAGAAACGGCGTGGACACCATCGAGCACGGGGCAAAGCCAGACGAGGAGATGCTGGAGCTGTTCAAGACCATGGGCGCCTGCCACGTGGCGACCATCTCCCCCGCCCTGCCCTTCGCGCTGTTTGACCGCGCGGTCATCGGTGCGACCGAGGAGCAGCAGTTCAACGGCCGGATCGTCTTCGACGGCATCATCGACTGCGCCAAAGCCTGCCTGGAGGCGGGCATCCCCGTGGGTCTCGGCACCGACACCGGCTGCCCCTACATCACCCACTACGACATGTGGCGGGAGCTGGTGTACTTTCACAAATACTGCGGCGTCTCCAACGCCTTTGCCCTGCACACCGCGACGCTGGGCAACGCGAGGATCGTCGGTCTCGACGACGAGATCGGCTCCCTCGCCCCGGGCAAGTGCGCGGATCTGATCGCTACGGTGAAAAACCCGCTGGAGGATCTCTCCGCTCTGCGCAATGTCAGCATGGTCATCGCCCGCGGCAAAATGGTGGACATCTCGGGGCTGAAAAAATACCCCGCCTGCGAGGCGGAGCTGGACAAGTATCTCTGATTGCCGAGACAGGAAAAGGGCCTGTCGCAAAATATCCGCTTCCGTCATTGCGAGGCTCCGCGAGGAGCCGTGGCAATCCGTTTTCTCCTCATGGGTTTACGGATTCCCACGCCAGTGACTCGGTCACTGGCTCGGAATGACAGGTGGATTGCGTTTTGCGGCAGGCCCTTTGTCTCTTTACCGGTGGGCCAGGGTGTCGCGGGCCTGCCTGAGCGCGGCGCAGAGGGCGTCCACGTCCTCGGCGGTGTTGTAGCGGCAAAAGCCGACGCGCAGGGCGCCGTCGATGGTCTTGGGGTCCATGCCGATACTCTCCAGCACATGGCTGCGGGCCCCCTTTTTGCAGGCGGAGCTGCGGGAGACGTAGATCTCCTGCGCCTCCAGGAAGTTCATCAGCACCTCGCTGCGCCAGCCGGGCAGGGAGATGGAGAGGATGTGGGGCGCCCCGGTCTCGATCCACTTCAACTCCGGTACGGTCTCGCGCAGGGTGTTCAGCGTCCGTGCCTTCAGGGCCGCCATGTGTTCCGTGTTCTCGGCCAGATGCGCCGTTGCAAGCTGCGCCGCCGCGCCGAAGGCGGCGATCTGGGGCACGGCCTCGGTGCCGGCGCGCCGCCCGTCCTCCTGGCCGCCGCCCACCACAAAGGGCTTCAGGCGCAGACCCTTGCGGATATACAGGGCGCCGATGCCCTTGGGCGCGTGGATCTTGTGGCCGCTGACGCTGATCATGTCCGCCCCCAGGGACCTGGGGGTAAAGGGGATCTTGCAGAAGGCCTGAACCGCGTCCACATGCAAAAGCGCCTGGCTTTCGGCCTCCTTCAGGATGCGGGAGACAGCGGGAATGTCGGTCACGGCACCGGTTTCGTTGTTGACCAGCATCAAAGAAACGAGTATAGTATCAGGGCGGAGAGCTTCTTTCACCGCCTCCGGGGGGATGGCCCCGGTCTTGTCTGGCTTGAGAAAAGTCACCTCATAGCCACGGGCGGCCAGCTCCTCCATGGATTTGCGCACGGCGTCGTGCTCCACCAGGGAGGTGATGACATGCTTGCCCTTGCGGCGCATGGCCTCCGCCCCGGAGAGGATGGCCCAGTTGTCGCTCTCGGAGCCGCAGGAGGTAAACACCAGCTCCCCGGGCTGACAGCCCAGGGCGTCGGCGACCTGCCTGCGCGACTTGTCCAGCAGCGCCTTGGCCTCGCGCCCCTTGGTGTAGGTGGAGCTGGGGTTGCCGTAAACCTCGGTCATGGCCTTCAAAGCCGCCTCGGCGGCCTCGGGGCAGACGCGGGTGGTGGCGGAATTGTCAAGATAATGTTCCATGGTTCAGGAACCTTCCTTTTATCAGATCGGAGAATTGCTGCGATGAAGTATATTATATCCACTCTCGGCTGCAAGGTCAACCAGTATGAGACCCAGGCCATGGAGAGCTTTCTCATGGAGCGCGGCCACGAGCGCGCCGTCCCCGGCGAGACCGCGGACGCCGTGATCGTCAACACCTGCGCCGTCACCGCCGAGAGCGGGCGCAAGTCCCGCCAGGTGATCCGCAGGCTCCGGGATGAAAATCCCGGAGCGCTGCTGGCCGTCTGCGGCTGCTATTCGCAGATCGAGCCGGAGGCCGTGGCGGAGATCGGGGCCGATGTCATCTTCGGCGCGGCCGAGCGCGGCAGGCTGGTGGACGCCATCGAGCAGGCCTATGCCGACCGTGTCAAGCGTGTGGAGATCGACAAGCCCTTTGAGCGCCGCGTCTTTGAGCGTCTGCCCGCCGGGGCCGCCGAGCATCGCACCCGTGCCATGCTGAAAATCCAGGACGGCTGCGTCAACTTCTGCAGCTACTGCATCATCCCCTATACGCGGGGGAGACTGCGCTCCCTGCCGTTATCCGACGCGGCGGAGGAGACGCGGCGGCTTGTCCGCGAGGGCTACCGCGAGATCGTGCTGACCGGCATTGAAGTCGCCTCCTACGGCGTTGACCTGCCGGGCAAGCCGGGGCTTGCCGATGTGATCGAAACCGTGGCGGAAAACGGCCCGGGGCTGCGCATCCGCTTAAGCTCCATCGAGCCCACGGTGATCACCGAGGACTTCTGCCGCCGCCTTGCCGCAACGGGGAAGGTCTGCCGCCACTTTCATCTCTCCCTCCAGTCCGGCTGCGACCGCACGCTCAAGGCCATGAACCGCAAGTACGACACCGCCGTGTTCTTTGAAAAGACCGAGCTGCTGCGCAAATTCTTCCCCGGCTGTGCGCTGACGGGGGATCTCATCACGGGCTTTCCCGGCGAAACGGAGGCCGATCAGGCCGAGACCCTGGCCTTTCTGGAAAAGTGCGCCTTTGCCGATCTGCACATCTTCCCCTACTCACGGCGCCCCGGCACGCCCGCGGACAAGATGCCCGGCCAGTGTACCCGCGCCGTCAAGGAACGCCGCGCCCACGAGGCCCAGGCCGTGGTGGAAAAGCTGCGCCGCTCCTACCGCGAGGGCTGCGTGGGGCAGACGCTGCCCGTGCTGTTTGAGACCGAGGACGACGGCTTTTGCACCGGCCACAGCGACAGCTATATGCCGGTGACCGTGGCGGGGACAAAGCTGCGGGGCGAAGTGAGAGATGTGACCATCACCGCCGCGGCGGAGGACGGGCTCATGGGCATTTTGAAGGACTGAGGCGGCCATGGGCGAAAAGCTTTTACGGAAGCGCCTGACCTTCGAGGGGCTGGTGCAGGGCGTCGGCTTTCGCTGGCGCGCCCGCCACGCGGCCGAGGCCGTGGGTGCCACCGGCTGGGTACGAAATAACCCCGACGGTTCCGTCACGATGGAGCTGCAGGGGACCGAGAGCCAGATCGACCGGGTGATCCAGCTGCTGGACCAGGGCCGGTATATCCAGATCCTCGGCATGCAGGCGCGCAGCCTGCCCGTTTTGCCCGAGGAGCGGGGCTTTGTCACAAAAGATGAGCGCTGGTGAGGGAAAAGCTGTTGTCTCCCGGTCCAGGGCATGATATACTGACGGTGACGATTTGTTTTATGGAAGAGGAAGAGGCATCACACGGAGCGTTTCATACAGGAAGGAGCATTCACGATGGTTATTCCGACCGAGCATTTCCGCAGCGATTACAGCAACATTCCCCTTCGCGTGGCCAAGGGACATTTTGCCACCGGCCACAGCCACATCAACTACTACATCGACATGACCTATACCAAGTACCGTCTCTCCGAGGCACGGCAGGCGGCGAGGGAGCTGGCTGTCAAGTATCAGTCGGTGGGCGATCTCGTGGATACGGTGCTGTGTGTGGACGGGACGGAGGTCCTGGGCGCGCTGCTGGCTGAGGAGCTGGTGCGCGTCGGCATCCGCAACAAGAATGAGCACGACACCCTCTACGTCGTCACCCCCGAGCAGAACTCCGGCCAGTACATCTTCCGCGAGAACACCGCCCACCTGATTCAGAACCGCCATGTGCTGGTGCTGGCGGCCTCCGTCACCAGCGGCGCCACCGTTCAGGGTGCGCTGGAGGCCGTGCGCTACTACGGCGGCACTCCCGTGGGCATCTGCTGCATCTTCTCGTGCCTGGACCAGTGTGAGGATCTGCCCGTGACCACCATCTTCGAGTCTGAGGTTCTGGGCGACTACCGGTCGCTGCCCGCCAACCAGTGCCCGCTGTGCCGGGCCGGCGTCAAGTTGGACGCGCTGGTCAACAGCTACGGCATTTCCAGCTTCTATCATTAATCCGTCGGAAACCTTTTCGCGCCTTTTGCGTCATATTCCCAGAAGAATTACCACAGGAGGCGACACAGATGCTGGGCAAACAGAAGTGCAAGATCCTCAAGGAGATCCGCCGGAAGATCGCCGACGAAAACGACATCCCCTATGTCACCCGGGAGTGTACCCACCAGGGGAACTGCAAGGGCACCTGCCCCCGCTGTGAGAGCGAGCTGCGCTATCTGGAGCAGCAATTGGCCGCGCGCCAGGCGCTGGGCAAGCGCGTGACCGTGGCGGCTCTCTGTGCGGGCATGGCCCTGGGCGCCGCAGGCTGCGCGCCCTTTGCGCCAAAGCCCACGCCGGAGCCGGTCGACGAGCTCTCCGGCGCGGTGCCTTACGACGAGCCGGTCCCGACGCCGGCCGGGGAACCCGAGCTGGAGGTCGGCGAGGTGCTCCCGCCGGAAGAGCTCGAGGCGCTTCCGCCCGAGGACATCAAGCCCGAGGAGATCGAGTTTGAGCTGGCCGGCGACGTCCTCTACGTCCCGGAAGAGAACAATGGATGAGCCGCGGTTTCCGCTTTTGAGCCTGGCGCGCTTGCGCATGGGCACGGACGGGGCCGGCGTCACCACGCTGGCAGCCGGGGCTGGCTGTCCCCTCTCCTGTCGCTGGTGCATCAACAAGCGCCTGCTGCGGGAGGCGCCCGCAGAGCCTGTCACGGCGCAGGAGCTCATCGACCGGGTAAAAATCGACGATCTCTACTTTCGCGCGACCGGCGGCGGCGTGACCTTCGGCGGCGGGGAGTCGCTGCTGCACGCGGCCTTTATCGCCCGCTTCCGGGCGCTCTGTCCGAAGGAATGGCACATCGCGGCGGAGACCAGTCTCGCGGTGCCGGAGGAGAATCTGCGCATCGCGCTCGAAGCGGCGGACGAATTTATTGTGGACTGCAAGGACATGGACGACGCCGTCTATCGCCGCTACACCGGCGGGGACGGGGCGCTGATGCGCCGCAATCTCGCGCTGCTTCTGGCACAGGCCGGGCCGGAGCGCGTTCTGGTGCGGGTCCCCCGGATCCCGCAGTACAACACGGCGGAGGATCAAAAGCGCAGCGCCGAAGCGCTGCGGGCAACGGGCGTCACGCGCCTGGATCTGTTTGACTATGTCATCCGGGAAGAATAGAGGAACACACAGGAGGAAACCACATTGAACATTCACGAAGAACTGGAGCTGCACGACTGCCCCTACTGCGGCGGGCCGGGCCTGCTGGAGGAGGAGAGCGGCTGGTGCTGGGTGGTCAGCTGCATGGACTGCGGCGCCCAGACCGGACAGTTCGAGTTTAAGAACGAAGCCGAGCGCATTGAGGCCGCCAGGGCCGCCGCGCACCTCTGGAACATCGGCAAGGTGGTCCGGGGCGACATCGGCGAATAAACCAGAACGTGAAACCAGGCTGGAAATCCAGCCTGGTTTCACGTTGTAGACAAACCTCAAATAGAGTGTCATTCCGAGACAGTGCGCACACTGTCATGGGAATCCGTTCTCCTGTGAAATGTTAGGAACCATAAAACTGTCGGGGAATACGGATTGCCCCTAAAGGGACTGGCTCTGCGTCGCCGCACCAGTGACGTCGGTCACTTAAGCGGGCATCCAGATCTTTGATTTGGCTAACGCGAGCTTACACCTCAGGCGGGTTCGCAATGACAGGAAACGAGCTTTGTCTGCAGTCTCAAACACCCAGGCTGGAAATCCAGCCTGGGTGTTTGTTCTTTGTATCAGAATTTTCCGCTGTGGTGGGAGCCGCCGTGGCTGCCGCTGATGGTGGTGCCGCCGTAATGGCCGCCGGGGCGGCTGTTGTTCTCCTGCCGTCGGATCACCTGCCGCGTCACGTTGCGGTTGATAAACTGGTCGCTGTGTACGTTCAGATGCGGGCTGCCGCGGCCGACGTACTCCTCCGCCCGGGTTTTCTTGACGGCGGTCTTCATCTGGCGGGACATGCCAGAGACCGTCGCCCCGCCGACCAGACCGGGAAACAGCAGACTGATCAGCCACTTCATCGGCGTCATGCCGTGCTGACGCTCCTGCTGCACGGGGGGATCGGGGATCCACTGGTCCACGGGATCGCCGTTTTTCGCCCGGGCTACCAGCACGCCGCAGTTGTCGATGTAGTCGCCAAAGCCGCCCGCCCAGTCGTCACGCCGGAAATTGTCCAGGAAGGAATCGGCCAGCTGCTCCTTGCCGTAATCGGTAAAGGCATAGTTGCCGAAGTCTCCGTGGGCATAGAGGTCGAAGTCGCGCTCGGCCATGCTCAGCGCCAGAATGATGCCGTCCTCGCTCTCCCCCTCGCCCAGGGTGTAGGAGTGGAAGACCTCCTCGGCAAAGTACTCGATGCCGCCGCTGGCCACATAGTCCCGATAGTCGTTGACCGTGACGATGTAGACCGGAAAGCCGTACTGCTGATAGACGGCCTCTGCCCGCGCGTTGAGCGCGCTGCGGTTTTCCTCACTGAGCAGCCCCGCGTAGTCGCTGACAAAGTCCAGCTGGCGCTCGGCATGGGCAAAGACGCCGAGACTCAGCAGCAGGGCGGCGCACAGGAGCAGGGAAACCAAGAATTTCTTTTTCATCCGGCCCCTCCTCTCAGTACAGCAGCATGGCGAGGATGGCCGCCAGCGGCACCGCGATGCCCGCAAACCACGCCAGAGCCCGGCCCTTGGACACCGGCAGATCGCCGATGAGCTTGCCGGTCTGCCCGTTCATGGCGAAGAGGTAGTTCTGCCCGTTCCAGCGGGTGGCCAGCAGCCACACCGGCAGCAGCGCGTAACTGACCTTGCCGCGGCGGATGCGGATCTGCCGCCGCTCGGGCACGCAGGTGGAGTAGCCGGAAACCGTGCGGTCCATCAGATCGCCGGCGGTGGCCTCCGCCCGCTCGTCGGCCCGCTGGTAGCAGGTCTCGGGCTGCACGTCGTACTTGTCGGCCATAAAACCCGGCAGGTAGGCGTTGGAGAAGGGCTTGAGCTCGGAGTAGTCAAAGGGCTCGATGGCGTCCATGTGGGCGTCCGGCATCTTGCTGGAGGCGTCCACGGGGATGCGCTCAAAGTCCACCGTGCCCGCCCGGTGTACCCGGTAGTAGTCCGTGGTGGTGATGATGGTGTCCCCCTGGGTCACGGAGGAAACCCTGGTGCCCTGGTAGCTCATGTCCGCCTCGGCCGTGCCGTCAAAGAGCCAGAAGGGAACGTACACGCCCTTGATCTCTTCGATGTGGTTCTTTTCGGAGAAGGCGCGGGGCAGCAGCTTTTTGCCGCGATAATAATTCTTCAGCGCGGTCTTGGCCGCCTCCTTGTCCAGCTTAAAGGGGATGACGTAGTCGGGCTTGAGCATGTCGGAGAGCTGGCCCGGTACGATGGAGGGGTTGTTGCAGTAGGGGCAGGAGGTGGCGGCGGTGGTCTCATCGCAGATCAGCTCCGCGCCGCAGCTGGGGCAGTTGTAAACCTTGAGGCCCTGATCCCTGGCCCAGTTGCTCTGGGGATCCTGCCACTGGTTGTCCTCTTCCCGCCGCTGCTCCTCCTCGGCCTGCGCCTCCGCCGCGGCAGCTGCCGCCGCCTCGTCCTTATCCTTGTACAGCGCCTCAATCTCCTGCACGGTAAACTTGCTGCCGCAGTAGTCGCACTCCAGCATCCCGCTCTCGCCGACGTAATGCAGCGGACCGGTACAGGCCGGGCACTGATAGTTGGTTATCTGACTTGCCACAGGCTTTCACCTCGCTTGGGTTTCCCCCGGAGCGCAAGCTCCGGGGGAGGATTGGGCATGATTACTGAATGTCGCCCTCGTCAAAGGGGTCGCCGCACTCGGGGCAGAACTTGGGCGGGTGAGCCGGATCCTCGGGCTCCCAGCCGCACTTGTCGCACTTGTAGAGGGGCGCGCCCGCGGGCTTCTTGGCGCCGCACTCGGAGCAGAACTTGCCCTTGTTCACCTTGCCGCAGCTGGGGCAGGTCCAGCCGTCCTCCGGCTTCTTGGTGCCGCACTCGGTGCAGAACTTGCCGAAGGCCCGCTTGCCGCAGCCGGGGCAGGTCCAGGCGTCTGCCGCGGGGGCGGCGGGCTGGGCCGCAGGCGCTGCAGCTTGCTGCTGGGCGCCCATGGCGTAGAGGTTGGCCGCGTTCATGCCGCCGGACTGCGCGGCCATGTTCATGCCCATGAAGCCCACGGCGGCGCCGCCGGCGTTGTTGGCCGCATCCTGCATGGCCTGGGCCTGGGCGCCGATGATGGCGGCCGCGGCGGCGGTGGGATCGCGGTAGGCGGCGTTGCGCTGCATCTCCTTGATGAGCTTCTCGTCCTCCTCGTTGGCCTTGACGGAGGAGACGCCGAAAGAGACGATCTCAAGACCGCGCAGGTCACGCCACTTGGCGGAGAGCACCTCGTTGAGGGCGTCGGCGATCTCGCTGGTGTGGGCCGGGAGGCTGGAGTAGCGGATGCCCATCTCGGAGATCCGGGCAAAAGCGGGCTGCAGCGCGGTCAGCAGCTCGGTCTTGAGCTGGTTGTCAAGCTGACTGCGGGTGTATTCCGTGGCGACGTTGCCGCAGACGTTGGTGTAGAACAGAATGGGGTTTGCAATGCGGTAGGAGTATTCACCGAAGCAGCGGATGGCGATGTCCAGATCGATGCCGGCGCGCTGGTCAACCACCCGGAAGGGGACGGGAGAGGGCGTGCCGTACTTGTTGCCCACCAGTTCCTTGGTGTTGAAGTAGTACACGCGCTGGTCCTTGGGGATCTCGCCGCCGAAGGTGAAGCGCTTGCCCAGAATCTTGAAGGTCTCCAGGATGCTGTTGCCGAGGCTGCCGGAGAAGATGGAGGGCTCCGTGGAGGCGTCATACTTGAATTCGCCAGGCTCGGCGCAGAGCTCGGCGATCTTTCCGTTGTCCACGATGATCATGCACTGGCCGTCGGCCACAGCGATCACAGAGCCGTTGGAGATGATGTTGTCGCTGCCCCGGTTGGAGGAGAGGCCGCTGACCTTCTTTTTGCCCTGGACCATCAGCGTGTCGCTGTCGAGGGAGTCACAGTAAAAATACTCTTTCCACTGGTCGGCGAGAACGGTTCCCGCAGAGCTCAGCGCTGCCTGAATCAGACCCATGTTGTATATCTCCTTTCGTTGGTACCGGAAATCCCGGTTTCAAAGACGGTTTTGGAAAATCATCCTTTTTACAGTATAGCAGGCTGTGTTCAAAAAATCCACAGAAAGTTTCTCCCGACGGGAACCTGCCGTCCTTTTTCGCGTCAAAAGGAGCGGGCGGAGATTTTCTCTTGAAAAGCGCTGCCACGGGCATTATAATAGTAATGTTTTGCGGCGCGTTCCGCCGCAGATCTGGTTCCGGCGCCGCCGGAGCAAATAGAAAGGTGAATCTGTCATGAAAAAGATTGTTGTATGTATGCTCCTTCTCGCCATGGCGCTGACGCTCTGCGCCTGCGGGAAGAAAGCCGCCCCCGTCCCCACGGAGGCGCCCACCCCCGAGCCCACGCAGGATCCGACCGCAGCGGTGGACGCCGCAGCGGCGCTTTTTGACGAGGGCAAATATTCCGAGGCCATCCGGGCTCTCTCCGCGCTGCAGACCGTGGGCTCCCCCACCGTCCCGGCCCTGCTGGGCAAGGCCTATTACCAGGGACTCGGTGCCGACACGGACTACAACCGCGCCGTCGGCTACCTCCAGGACGCCGCCGCAAACGGTGTGGTCTCCGCCCGCTATCTGCTGGCCGATGCCGCCTATAACGGCAACGGCCTGAGGCAGGACAAGGACGAGGCCTCCCGCAGCTATATCAAGTTTGTGGCCCAGGCCGACGAGGTGGACCCCGCCGACCGGGATTACGCCGCCTCCATGACCTATCTGGCCGATTGCTTCAGCAAGGGCCGCGGCGTGGAGAAGAATTTTGACCTGGCTCTCTCAGCCGCCGACAAGGCCTATGCCGCCGCCGAGAAGCTGACCCCCTACGAGCTGATGAACCTCGCCGCCTTCTACGACAGTGTCCGCCCCAACGCGGTGAGCGCCGCGTTTGACGCGGCAGCTGACGCAGCCGCTTCCGCAGGCGCCCCTGACGGCGCGCCCGCCGTCAGCGCAGCTGTCGAGAGCGCCCGCAAGGTGGACGCCGCCAAGGCCGCCGATCTGTACACCAGGGCCGCCTCCGGCATCAAGGCGCTGGCCGACGCCGGCAACCTCCACGCCGTCAAGTACCTGGGCGACCTGTACTTCTACGGCATGGGCGGCTATAAGCAGGACTACGCCAAAGCGCTGGAGACCTACATGACCGCAGCCGAGCAGGGCGATGCCGACGCGCAGGCGCAGATCGGACGGATCTACATGGACGGCCTGGGTGTCGAGCAGGACGCCGAGAAGGCCATGGACTGGAACATGCGCGCTGCCGAGCAGGGCAATGCCCAGGGCCAGGAGCAGATCGGCAAGATGTACTATCTGGGCATCGGCATGACCAAGAGCACCGAGGAGGCCAGCCGTTGGTTTGAGCGTGCCCGCGATTCCGGCAGCCAGTGGGCCGCCGCCATGCTCGAGCAGCCCGACGTCTCCGTCGCCGCCGATTACCACAGCGCCCACGCCTGATCAAACGACACAGTAAGACCGCCGCCCCGGGCAGCTGCCCGGGGCGGTTCCGTTTGCACGCTGTACCCAGAAGGCCGGAAATCGGACAAGGATCGCGGAACCGCGGCTGCCAAGCGTGGTGCCCCGCGGGTACGTCGGCTTCTGCACAACTCCCCATGTTTTCGCTGAGTTGCTTCAAAAAGCGCCCGGAACGCTAAACTTCTTTGTGTCATCCCGGGCGCAGCGAGGGATCTCAAACGGCGGACGCGGTACAATCTCCCAGGCGATCCTTCGGCTCGCTCAGGATGACACACCGGGAAACACAGGCCACAGCAAAAAGAAATCCCCGCACCGCAAGGTGCGGGGATTGTCTGATGCAGGGATTACGCGCCGTGCTTTCTGATCTTGGGGACCAGAACCACAACCGCAGCGCCGGACAGGAGCAGGAAGGCTGCCCACAGGCCCAGCTGGCTCTCGTCGGCGGTCTTCGGGGACGCGGAGCTGCCGGAAGCGGTGCTCAGGATGTAGAAGGGGCAAGACACCTTGGTGCCGTTGGCCACCGTGTTGGCGGAGATGGTGTAGGTGCCGGCCTGGCGCTCGTTGAGGAAGTCGGGGCTCAGGGTGATGGTGAGACCGTCGTTGGAGACATAGTAGTAGTTGGCGTCATACAGGCTCTTGCCGCCGACCTTCACGGAACCGGCCTGAACAGGCTCGCTGGCGCGGAAGCGCAGGTTCTTGGTGCTGTTGATCACGTGCTTGTCGGTGTTGATGGGCTCAAGGGTGGGCACGTCGACAATGTACCAGGGGATGGAGTCGGTGTGCTCGTTGGGGTCGTTCTTGTTGTAGACCCAGACGTAGTAGGTGCCGGCGTCCAGATTCTTCACCATGTTCTCGCCCAGGGTGATGGTGTTGCCGGAGGACCAGAAATCAAGGGTGTCGTAGGAGTTGGCGTACATGCTCTGGCTGGTGCCGATGCGCACGCCGACGAGGTTGACCTTGCCGCCGCCCGCCTTGTTGAGCTTGCCGATCAGATCAGACCAGAACTGGGGCAGCTCCTCGCCGCGGTAGTAGGTGTCGCGAGTCGCAATCAGGGGATAGAGGTTGTCGGTGGCAGCGGGAACGCCGGTAGCAGCAGGAATGTTCTCGACCTTTTCCGCACCACAGACGGAGCAGACATAGACGGTTCTGCCGGAATGGGTTTCAGTGGCTTCGATGGACTTAGTGGTATCCTTAACCCAATTGTGCGCGTTCTGGTCAACGGGGATGGTCAGGGCAGCCAGCGTGGTGGGGGTGCCGCTCTCATCCAGCAGTGCTCCGCAGTCCTTGCAGTTGCTGTGCTTCTTCACGCCGGTCGAATAGCAGGTTGCCGGCTTTTCTGCGACAGCAGTGCCAGCCGTGTGGCCGGATGCGGGAATCGCCTCGGGCGCCGAAATCTCCGCGTCAGAGGAATCAAACATCTTGCCGCAAACTTTGCAGACCTTATAAGCCTTCGTGCCAGAGGTGGTGCAGGTTGCAGCAACCTCAGCAACAGTCTCCAGGTCGTGAGTTGTCGAGAGAGCCCGATAGGGGATCGCGTTGATCCAGTTGCCGGAACTATCGAACAACTGGCCGCAGGTGTTGCACACAGAGTATGCATCCCAGCCCTGCTCTTTGCAGGTGGAAGCCTTTTCGGCAACGGAGGTATAACCGCCCGCATCATGGGTAGCATCATGGCCATCCGCAAAGGCCTGCACCGTGAACAAACTCACGCACAGAACGACGAGCAGAATCGTCGCCAGAATCTTAGACATCGTTTTCATAGTGTCCGTCTCCTTATATCGCTAGAATTTTACAAACAGACTTGTTTCCACCACGAGCAAAGAGCCTGCAGTTCTCCCCGTTCTGCGGTGCAGCTATAATGTAACACGAGATTATGTAAAATGCAAGAGTTTTTTTAATTTTTTGCGATAAATTTTTTCCTGCTTTGTAACTCTTTTGAAAAAACATTCTGAGGTTGTTTTCT
Source organism: uncultured Eubacteriales bacterium (assembly GCA_900319835.1). The sequence continues at coordinate 28,688 of ONPY01000001.1, forward strand.
TCTTTAGTTCCCAAATTGCGGAAAATAATTGGTTTTCAGGGCCTTTCCCGTCTGTTGCCGCCGCAGGTTCGGCCTTTCCGGAAATCTCTTTGTAACATTTCTGTTTCCTTCCCTGTGCTTCTTTTGACGGTGCTCCCGCTCCCTTTGTTCCCGCTCCGGACAAAAAAATTAGAATTCTTACATTCGGGATACGCGCGCGCCCCTCTCTATTTAATAAGGAAGAGGCCAAGGCACCGGCGGCCCGCAAAAAAGCTCTGCCCGATCCCGACAGGAGCCGTCCTCTTTTTGTGGATTCTGCCCGTTCCTCTCCGCCATGGCTCGGGTAATTCAGCATTTTGTATAAATTTGGTGATTTTGCATCAAAACACGTTCGGCATCACTTGAAATAATCTCGATCATCGGTTAAAATACACAAACAGAGGGAGGTTGTCCTCCCTTATGATTCGTTTAGGAGTGTAAGACATTATGAGTGTATTTATCTGGATTACACCTGTCCTTGCCGTGTGCGCACTGCTCTTTGCAGCCAGCAAGGCCGCCTTTGTCAACAAGGCCGATCCCGGCGACGCGCGGATGCAGGAGATCGCCAGTGCGATCGCCGAGGGTGCTTCCGCCTTCCTGACCTCGGAATATAAGATTCTCGCCATTTTCATCACAGTTCTGTTCCTCCTGATCGGCTTCTTCATCGATTGGGGCACCGCGATCTGCTTTGTCACTGGCGCCATCTTTTCCATCCTGGCCGGCTTTTTCGGCATGCGTGTGGCCACCAAGGCCAACGTCCGCACCGCCCAGGCCGCCAAGGAGAGCGGCATGAACCGCGCCCTGGCCGTCGCCTTTTCCGGCGGCTCCGTCATGGGCATGAGCGTGGTGGGCCTGGGCCTGCTGGGCTGCAGTCTGTTCTACCTCATCACCAAAAACGCGGGCATCCTCTTCGGCTTCTCCCTGGGCGCCTCCTCCATCGCGCTGTTTGCCCGTGTGGGCGGCGGCATCTACACCAAGGCCGCTGACGTCGGCGCCGACCTGGTCGGCAAGGTCGAGGTCGGTATCCCCGAGGACGACCCCCGCAACCCCGCCGTCATCGCCGACAACGTGGGCGACAACGTGGGCGACGTGGCCGGCATGGGCGCCGACCTGTTTGAAAGCTATGTGGGCGCGGTGGTCTCCGCTCTGTCCCTGGGCCTCGTCTCCAAGAGCCTGCAGCAGTTCACCGTGGGCGGCTTCTCCCTCGGTGCGCTCTACCCGCTGGTGGTTGCCGCTCTCGGCATCGCCGCCTCCATCGCCGCCACCTTTTTTGTCCGCGGCAAGGACGACTCCAACCCCCACAAAGCGCTGAACATGGGCTCCTACGTCGCCGCCGGCCTTGTGGCCGTCGGCTCCCTTGCGCTGAGTGTGCTGTTCTTCCACAGCGTCTATTACGCCATGGCCATCATCGCCGGCCTGCTGGTGGGCCTGATCATCGGCAAGGTCACTGAGATCTACACCTCGGAGGACTACTCCTTCGTCAAACGCATCGCGGACCAGGCCGAGACCGGCTCCGCCACCACCATCATCACCGGCATCGCCGTCGGCATGATGAGCACCTGGGTCCCCATTCTCCTCATCTGCATCGGCATCTTCCTCTCCTATAAGTTTACCGACGACCTCTACGGCATCGCGCTGGCCGCCGTCGGCATGCTCTCCACCACCGGTATCACCGTCGCAGTGGACGCCTACGGTCCCATCGCCGACAACTCCGGCGGCATCGCTGAGATGAGCGGTCTGGACCCCCATGTGCGCGAGATCACCGACAAGCTGGACGCGGTCGGCAACACCACCGCCGCCATGGGCAAGGGCTTTGCCATCGGCTCCGCCGCGCTGACCGCGCTGGCGCTCTTCGTCTCCTACGCTCAGGCCGTGGGTCTGGAGGGCATCAACATCCTCACCGACCGCGTGGTCATCGGCCTGCTGATCGGCGGCATGCTGCCCTTCGTCTTCTCCGCCATCACCATGGACTCCGTGTCCAAAGCGGCCTATAAGATGATCGAGGAGGTCCGCCGTCAGTTCCGTGAAATCCCCGGCATCCTCGAGGGCACCGGCAAGCCCGAGTACGGCTCCTGCGTCTCCATCTCCACCCGCGCCGCCCTGCACGAGATGATCGTCCCCGGCATCATGGCCGTGGCCGTTCCCCTCATCGTCGGTCTGTTCTTCGGCACCGAGGCACTCGGCGGCCTGCTGGCCGGCTCCCTGGTCACCGGCGTGCTGCTGGCCATCTTCATGTCCAACTCCGGCGGCGCCTGGGACAACGCCAAGAAATACATCGAGGAAGGCCACCACGGCGGCAAGGGCTCCTCGGCCCACAAGTCCGCTGTCGTGGGCGACACCGTGGGCGACCCCTTCAAGGACACCTCCGGCCCCTCCATCAACATCCTGATCAAACTGATGACCGTCGTGTCCCTGGTGTTCGCGCCGCTCTTCAGTTCCATCGGCCCCCTGCTCTGATTCTTCTCTCTCCTTTTCATATCTCCACGCGCGAAGGCGCTGCGGGTTTGACCCGCAGCGCCTTCTTTTTGTTTGTTGGTTATACATCCTTGCGGCGGGAGCGCAGCCACTCCACCGCGAAGGTCTTCAGAGCGGACAGTCCCGCCATCAAAGCGCCCATCAGCGCCGCATGGTCCAGCTCGCCCCCGCCCAGGGGCAGCGCCACCAGAAAGCCCTCCAGGAACGTCCACGCCGCCCGCTCCAGCACATTCATCCAGTCCATTTCCAAATCTCCTTCCTTATTGGCTCCACTGAAAGGGGAGCTGGCGCACAGCGCCTGAGGGGTTCGCCCCCTCTTACTGGTTCCCCTTTTCCAAGTCCGCGATCCGGTGGTTGATGACCCGGATCTGCTCCTCCACCACGGGCATCCGGCGTGCAAAGCCGTTGTGCTCCCGCACCTCCCGTGTCAATTCTTCCAGCTTGGTTTCCGTCACGGCCTGGGCGCGCCCGTTGGAAATCAGTACGCCCACCAGGGTCAGCACACCCGTAATCAGTGCGCCCGCCACAGTCTCCAGCATGTCTCTCACCTACCTCTTCATCAATGCGGTCCAGCTCTCGCCGCCGCAGATCCCGTCGCTTTCCAGGCCCGCAGCCGTCTGAAAGCGCCGCAGCGCGTCCTCGGTACGAGGGCCGAAGTCCCCGTCGATCCCGCCGGGATCGAAGCCCTGCCCGCAAAGCGCCGCCTGGCAGGCCGCAGCGGCTGGACCCAATGCGCCCCTGCGCAGCAGCGGCAGCTCTGCCCGCACCCGCTGCGCCGGGCGGCTCTCCGCCTCCCCGCCATAGCGCAGCACGCAGTCCCAGGGGTAGTTGCGGTAGGGGCGAATCAGGATCTCGCGGCCGGTCTGATCTCCCGGCTCGCCGCCTGTGACACCGCCCTTCTCGTTGATGGAGGCCTCCGCCTCCCTCCCGTCTCCGCAATAGATAGCCGTGTGATGCCGCACGTTCAGGAGCACATCCCCCCGCAGGAGGCCGGAGCCGCTCCCGAGCTCCACCAGGGACGTCACGTCCTCAAACCCGCAGCGCAGGAAGGCGCCACGCATGTTCCCGGTGTACCCGGCGCCCGCCGCCTTCACCGGCACGCCCGCCCGCTCCCAGGCGGTGATCACGGCCGAGGAGCAGTCATAGTCTCCCCGCTCGCCCCAGCGAAGAGCCTGGTCGTAGCCATAGCGGTCGTCCCGGGCCAGGTTTTCCAGAAACGCCGCCGCAGAGTCCCGCCGCTGGTCCGGCGTCATGCGGTGTACGCCTCCGCGCACAGCGCCGCAAGCTCCGTATACTCTCCGGCGCTCAGCCTGCCGACGGCGAAGAACACGTCGAGCTTGCTCTGCGCGTCTTCCGCTGTCCTGTAGAACTTCTTCCCGATCAGCTTCTTCATGGTCTTATACATTGTCGATCGCCTCCAGGTCCTCGTTGTAAATTTCCTCGATCAGCGCGCCCAGCTCCGCAAGGTGCGCCTGCTCATCCCGTTCATACTGCTGCTGCGCTTTTGCCAGCGCGGCGTAGTCCTCCGCCGGGGCGAGCATCTCCCCGGCAAACACGCTGCCGTCGGCCCGTGTCCAGCTCTCGCCCGCCGGGACAAAGCGGCAGCCCTCGACAAAGGCTTCGCACTTGCCGTCAAAGCATCCTGTCTCGACTGCCCGCATCGTGCCATCGTTTTCGAGATGGCAACAGTAATCAGAATCGATGTAAAACTTCATGGTGCTACCTCACTCCAGCCATATATCGTGGAATGTAATTGTGTACTCATACCCATAGTTGCTGCCCAATGCGATCCACTTCGCCCCGGTTACGCCTGAGATGTCCAGAGAGATGGCAGCGCCCGTAACGCCAGAACTCCAGCCTTGGGTTTGCAGGGCCAGCTGCGCCGCTATTCGATCCGCCCAATATGTTCCCGTCGTGTTATTCAGCAGGGCGAAAATAATATTGTTGTTTACTGTCTGCAGCGGCGTGCAGTCAACAACGGCTTTCAAGACTGTAAAATCTGTAACATCGACCGCATTCACCGTCCGAAAAACCGCATTTGCCTGTTGAGGGAACTTCACGGAAATGCTGTCCGCATTTTCCGTCACGGTCGCTGCCGCTGCTGCCCAGCTCTGTGCTGTGTATCGCCACGCGACGGCCGTGTACCCGCCTGTGACAGACTCCATTTTATTCCCATGATGGTACAGCCAGTAGGTATAGGACATTTCAACATCATACTGTCTGTTGCTGTCAATGATCACGGAAGCGCTGTCGGACTCGTTTTCGCGCGTGGCACTGACAGTCCACGTGCCGTAGTTTGCCGGTGCGATGGAGAAATAATAATCCGCGCTCTCCCCGTCGGTATTGGTGTGGGCCCTGCCGGGGCCGAGGCTCTTGACGGTTACGCCGCCCTTCGCGATGGACACTGTGCTGCCAAAAGGCGCAGACACATGCAGAACCGCGGCATGGATGGAGATGCTCTCTCCGCCCGCCCCGATGATAAAGCCTCTGCTCATATTCTGGTCACCTCCAAAGTCACTGTGAACGCCGCCGACGGCCTGGTTTTCGCATAGAGGGTGACGGAACCCTCCGAAGACGTGATGTCATAGAGCTGCCAGAAGGCGTCTTGCTGATCCTCCAGCACTGCGAAATTCTCCGGTGCGCTGAAATGGACCTTCGGCCGGTCGGTCGCCCGCAGGCCTACCACCGCCAGGGTCTGGGTAAAAGGGCCCTCCCCGCTCCATGCGGCGGGCACCGGCAGCTCCAGATACTGCGTCCGGCTGCCGGCATGCACCTTGGCCGCCGTCACCGCGCCGTTTGCCAGGCTGTCCGTCTGCACCGTGATCGGATCCGCCCCGCCCGGCAGGTGCCGTGCGTTGTGATAGGGGATTGCCGCCAGGGCGGCATAGAAGGTGGCCTCCGTGCCGGAATAGCCCGCCTCGACAGCGGATTCATAGGGCGCCTTGCCCGCAGGGCCCGGCTGTCCCGCCGCCCCGGCAGGCCCGCGTATATTCTGCGTGGGCGGATTCTCCCGGCCACCGTCATTGCTCCAAGAGAGATTGCCGTTTGCGTCCAGGGCGGGGACAAACGTGACTCCGTTCTCCCCCTTTTCCCCCGCTACCCCCTGGATACAGCCGTTGTTCCGCCAACCACCGCCCAGCGCGTCCCAGACATAGATGTCATAGGGCGCGGCGGTTCCCACGCCGTAGGCCTCCCCGGGCGCCGGTTCCGGCACGGCCTGCGCCAGCAGCGCCGGCGTGTCATAGTATCCGGAGATCACGAAGCTCTGGCCGTCCTTCCCGTCAAAGGCGCCTTCCTCGGCCGCCGCCCGCAGCTGGGCGGCATACTGCAGCGCTGTCTGGGCCTTGCTGTCGATCTGCTCGGCCACGCTCAGCGGCATGGGATGCAGCGGCGCGTCGATCAGCCCCGACTCCTTCACGGTCAAAACCAGCGGGGCCGTGGTCAGTCTGGTCTCATCCTTTGTCCCCGTGAGATATACCGTCCACTCTCCCCGTGTCAGATTGAGCTGACGGGAGGCGGGGATCTCGTCGTTTTCATCCAGGGCGAGGTCATATACCGTGGCGTTGGGTCCGTCGCCCTGTCTGAAGTGCAGCCATTTGGAAAAGCCCTCCCACTCGCTCCCGGCAAAGTGGACCCGGCCCGTCAGATAGTGCAGGCTGTCCGCCGCGATGACCGGGGTATAGAGCTTCATGCTCTGGCCGCTCACATAACATTCAATCATCTTGTTCCTCCTCAGTATTCGACGATCACGTCGAACGTAGTCTCCGGCCGCTGCCCGGCATAGAGTACCATGGCGCCCTCGCGGCTCTCCACCGCAAAGAGCTGGCGGAAGGCCTCTCCTGCCCGATCCCGCTGTGCTGCGGCCAGCGGCGCCTTGAAGGCCACGCAGGGTCTGGCATCCGCTGTCATTCCGCTGACAGAAACGGTCTGGGAATAGTACCCGTTTTCCGTGTTTTGGCTCCAGCTCTGTCCAACCGTGAGCTCCGCGCATCTCGGCGTACTACCGCCGCTCTGGGCCTTCAGCTTCCCCACCAGATAGCGCAGCCCGTCAAGATCCAAAACCTCCATCGCTTTGTCCCCCGCTTGCTCAGGTCGCGCAGATCGTATCGATCTGCGCGTTGCTGATAGCGCTCAGATCCGTCGTTTTGACGTAACCGGAGAGATTGATGTCCGTGTTGCCGATCTTCTCATAGGCGCTGCCCAGCCAGAGGTATTCGTCATAGCTGTCCTTGTCCCCGTGGCTGTGGGCCACCAGGTAAATGACACCGGCAGCGCCTGTAGCTGGCAGCGTTGTCACCGTCTGATAGGAGATGCTGGTCACCCCGCTCAGGGCGCTGGCGATGGCCGCGCTCACGTCGGAGGCGGTCTGATATCCTGCTCCATTGGAAAGCTGACTGTTGCTGGTCGGCACCGTGATGCTGACCGCCTTGCCGCTGTCCGGGGTCAGCGCGCTGCCGTTGACCTTGATCGATTTGATGGGAATCGCCGCGCTGACGTTTGCGGCGGTCTGATAGCCCGCCCCGTTTGCCAGCTGGCTGTTGTCGGTCGGCACCGTGATGCTGACGGTCTTGCTGCTGTCCGGAGCCACTTCGCTGTTGTTGACCTTGATCTTGGCGATGACGTTTGCCTCCGCCTGGTTGATCTTTGTCACCAGCGCGTTGGTCAGATCGTTGCTGGACAGTCCCTTCCCACTGACCTTGTCCACCTTCTCCGACAGCTCCGCGCTGAGCTTGCTTTTCAGCTTCTCCCAGAAGTAGAGAAGTCCGTCATAATCCAGGTATGTTCTTGCCATTCGTTTCCTCCGCTATTGAAACAACTTCAGGATTTCGCTGTTGGGGATTGCCTCCATATCCTCGGCCGCGTTGATGCCGGGCGCGCCCCGCTCGCCCTGGGGTCCGCGCTCGCCGCGCTCGCCCTTCTCGCCTCTCTCTCCTCTGGCGCCCTCGCTCTGCTCGTTGAGCTCCATGGTCATGCGGATCAGGAAGGCGCGCAGCTGCTCTGCGCGCTGCTCGCCCGCGCCGGAGAGCATGGGCGGCAGCTCATAGATTTTTCCGCTCACCCCACGTCACTCCCTATGGTCAGGATCTTGGCCAGCGAATACAGCCGCAGCTCGCCGCGGCCCTGGAGCCGGATGCGCAGGTGATCGCAGCGCCGCGGGCGCACCGGCAGGGTGACGGTCCGGGTGCCGCGCATCTGGATGCTGCCCTGGCGGATCCACTCGCCGCTGGAGTCGTACATCACATATACCTCCACCCGGGCGCCCTCCTCCAGCGACAGGCGCAGGTTGAAGCGGGAGACGTATTTCCGGTCCGGCTGCTGGTAGTACAGCAGTCCCGTCTCGGCCGCCCAGGCGACAAAGGGCTCCTGCTCTCCCTCGCTTCCCAGCAGGGCCAGCAGCTCTCCCTCGCCCGTCACGGCATAGAGCTCATCGCCCAGCTTTGCAAAGTCAGTCACCTGAAGCGCGTCCTCCCGCATCCAGAGACCGCGCCTCACGTCAAAGACAAAGAGCGACCAGTCTCCCCCCTCGTTTTTCATGGAGAGGTAGTAGCGGTCCCCCACAGCGCCGGCCGCAGCCTCGCCGTAGAGCTCGTCGCCCAGCTTCTCGCTGATGCTCTCGGGGAAGCTCCCCTGATAGGCGCACACGTCGCTGCGGCTCTTGTAAAACAGGGTCTCGTTGACCACCTGCAGGCTCTTGGCGCAGCCGGCCTGCACGCCCCGGCACACCGTCTCCGTGACGGCGTGGGCGCCGATGGGAGACACCGCCACCCGGTGGATCCGATTCTCCTTGAAAAACGTGGGATAGCCCAGGTAGCTGACCGCCCCCGTCCAGGGCCCGTCGGAGCCCACGGAGGCCGTCCAGCTGTCGGTGCTCAGTCCCCGGTACTGCCGCCAGTTCTTGAAATCCCCCAGAGCGCAGCAGTAGAGTTCGTTGAGCATCTTCCCTCCGCTGACACCGTAGCGGCAGCCCCACAGGCGGTTGCGGCACTCGACGACGAAGTCCATCTCCGGCACACGCCGTTCGATGAGCACGCTCCCCTCTCTCTGGGTCAACGCCTCATCCAGCAGGCCGGTCACCACCAGATAATCCAGTGTGCCCTCTCCGCCGCCCACGGCGCGCAGGATCTTCTCCCCGTTGACGTTCTCCGCCTCCGCCCCGGAGATCGTCACACCGTCTCCGGCCCGGAAAAGCTGCGGCAGCTCGCCCTCGGAGACAAAGCGCAGCCTTGTGCATACGCTCTCCTCCGCGGTCCACTCCCCGGCCGTGCTGCTCCAGCGGCGCAGCACATGGGGCGTTGCCCCGGTATCCACCCAGAGCGCCCCGTTTTCCGGCTGCTCCGGCGCCGTATCCGAGGCCGCGGGTCTCGGCCAGTCTGTCCCGTCCTCCCGGCACAGGGTGTATTCCACCGCCCCGGTCGAGCGGTAGACCGCCTCCATGCTGCCGCAGTCCGCGGGATCGGCGGTGTTGTAGTAGACCTTGTCCGGGAAGACGCAGAGGGTTGCCCCCATGCTCACCAGCTGCTTTTCACCCGGGCTCAGTCTCTGCAGGGGCGTGGCCTCGCCGCCGTAATACAGCGTTCCGCCGTCTACCCAGGCCAGCTTCTCCTTGGCGGCAAGTCCCCCGGGCGCCTGCAGCAGGGCGACTCTCCCGCGCTTTTTCCGGTTGGCCAGCAGCGGGAAGAGGGCGCTGGTGAGGTTCTCCGTGTGGAAGAACTCCCCCTCGTCGATTTTCAGATTGTGATTGTATCCGCGGAAGGTGTCCGTCACCTCGCGCTCGTTGTACTCAAAGCCCAGTGTCGGCAGAAATGCCATGGTGTCCTCCTAAAACACGAAATGTGTCCCGGCCCGGAGCGGTCTGTGGGTGCGCTGGTAAAAGTTCGCCCAACCGGTGTAGGCGCTGTTGAACATGGTCATGCGCCTGTTGTAGCGCTGGGTCTCGCTGTTCTCCGCCGCGATCATCGCCTGCAGGTAGTAGTAATACAGGTCCTCACCGTAGGGCGCGCCCACCAGCAGCTCCTCGTCGCCGGTCTGGTAGACGGGCGCCTCTTCCGTCTGAGCCTTCTCGTGGGTCCGTATCATCTCGTGGAAGATCTTCCCGTCCAGGGACGAAAGCCAGTGGAGCTTCTGCTCGGGGGAGTAGTCGTTGGGCTCCAGCAGATCCACCCGTTCGATGATATCAATTGCTTTCATAGTCCTCACCCCTTCGCCCGGGAGGCCGAAGCCTCCCGGGTTTTTCCTGTTTCCGGCATGCAGCATTGCTTTGCCCCTGCCTCCCGTCATTCCGAACCAGTGCGCGCACTGGTGTGAAAATCCGTCTCCAAGGGCTTGCAGCATGCCCTTCTCTCTTACTTGCCGGTGTTTTTCATCACGGCCATGCTCTCGTACATGCGCTCAGCCGCTCTCTCGCCTCTGGCGATCTCCTCGGCGACCGCCGGGGGGACCATGGATTTCTTGCCCCGGGGCAGCAGGTAGTTGACGCCGTTGATGCCCACAAAGAGATTGGGATCGGCGCGGTCGCCGCCTCTGGGGATAAAGACCTCGATGCGTTTGTTGTCCATGTGTCGTCCTCCTTTGATCAGTTGGCCTCGTCAGCCGCGGAGAAGGAGCTGGTGCTCATCACGCGCAGCAGGCGCTCGGGGTAAAGAATGGTGGCGCCGTTGGTCTCGAACTTGTAGCCGATGGTGGAGAACTGGTTGAGGGGCCCTCCGATCTCGCCCTTGTCATGGATGATCATCTCCAGCGCGCCGCCCTCGGGGTCGATGATGCCGAAGGAGTCCTTGCCGAAGAAGTAGCTGGCGTAGACGGCGATGGAATCGCCCTCCTCCTTGATGACCGGGGCAAACACGTCCTCGATGAAGCGCACGCCGTGCAGCTCGCCGATCTCGCCGTTGAAGATTTCCTCGGGGGCGGCGTACTTGTGGGCCTCGATCCAGGCGTCGCTGGCTCTCAGGTCGTGGGCCACGGAGGGGTGGATCACCGCGTAGTACTTGCCGCCGATGCGGGGCACGCGGTTTTTCTTGAGGGCGGTGACGGCCTTGTTGACCATCTCCGGGGTGAGATGGCAGTGGTAGGTGGCATCCTCCTTCAGCTCGCTCTTGGAAGCGGGCGTCGCGTTGATGGAGCCGTCGGCGCGCTTGATCTTGTCGCAGTAGAGCACGTTGAGGTTGGTGTACAGCGCGTCACGGATCAGGGCCTCCTGGGTCTCCGCTGCGGAGGCGCCCATCTCCTCCGTGGCGCCGAGGATCACGTCGTCATAGGCGCGCAGCTCCAGCTTGTCGGTGATGGCGGTGTAGGTGCCGTACTGATCCACCGCGCCGGTCACGGCGGTAACGCCGAACTTCTGGCCGGTGGGGATCACGCCCTCGGTGAGCTTCGAGGCCTTGTCAAAGGTGTTCCACTTGCGCCACTCCACGCTGCCGTGGTGGTTGGCGGGCAGCGGCTGGCGCTTGGCAAACTGAGCGTAGAACAGCTCGGTTCTGGCGTTCTCCAGCAGCTCCGTGTCGTAGAAGGCCTTCAGCTCGGCCGAGAGGCTGTGGCTGTTGTCGAAGGCGGTCTGCTCGCCGGTGGCGGCGTTGACGAAGCCCTCGGTGGTGTTGACGAGGCTGCCGGCCTCGGCAAAGAACTGCAGGTCAAAGATACTGTTCGTCATGTTTTCATCCTTTCTGATGTCCTTTATGGACAAACTCGGCTCCCTGCTGAGGGAGCCGGCACGGCGTCCTGTGCCGTGCCTGTGGGGTCTCACCCCCATCGCTTTACTCCCCGACCGGGAGCTTTCGTCCCTGGGCCCCGGCCTCCAGGATGCGCTTTTTCAGCGCCTCCCGCTCCTGCCGGGACAACCCTCTGGGGTCCGTCCCCAGCCGGGACGCGCTCTGTCCCCCGTGGTTTTCCCGGGGGCGGGAAGCCTGGGCGCGCATACTGCGGCTGAAGGCCTCCAGGCTCTTCCTCGCCGCCTGCTCTCCGATCTGGCCCCGGTGCCGCGCGTAGTAGGCGTCGGCCAGACTCACGCCGCTGTGCGGCGCGGTCAGGCGCAGGAAGGCCGGATCCTCCAGCTCCCGCAGCAGGTCAAAGTCCGGCAGGGTCTCGCGCAGCAGCGCCGCCTCTTCCAGCAGCGCGTCCAGGTGCCCCCGGATCTCCTCTCTCTGCTGCCGTGCTTCCCCGCGGATCCGCTCGGCCATCCCTTCGGCGTCAAAGTCCGCCTCCCCGCCGTAACGCTCCCGCAGGGCCTCCAGCACCGGCGCCATCTTCTGCAGCGTCTCCTCCGCGTTCATCCGGTTGCGCAGCCTGTGCTGCACGATGCTCTGCACCGCCGCGTCATAGCACTTCCGGTAGTCCGGGTCCCGCAGGATGTCCTCCCAGCTGGGCTTTTTGCTTTCCACCGGGGAGGGCGTTCCCTCCTCCGGGCTTGCTGTGGTCTCGGTTTCCGTCTCCGGCGCGCTCTGCTCCTGAGACAGGTCCGGGCTCTGCCATTGGTTTTCCATGCTGTCTTCTCCTTTATCTCATGCCCCTCTGCAGCGGGGCGAAAGGGCGTTTTTCTCTCAGGTTCTGCGGCTCTTGCCGGTGCTGGAGCCGCTGCCCTTGGCGTTGGCGGCAAGTTTGGTCCGCTCGGCGCCGGTGCCGGCGGCTTTGTTTGTCTTGCTGCTGGAGCCGCCCCCGCCGCCCCAGTAGTAGTCGATCCCGCCTCCGCCGCCTCCCGCGGCGACAGGCAGCAATCCGTTTACCCGCAGGTACTCATTCCGCAGCGCGTCGGCCTGGGCCTTGCTCATTCCGGCGGCTGCCAGCTCTGCGCTCTCCGGCTCATAGCCGCTCTTGGAGATGATCTCCACCAGGTTCTTGTAGGCGGTCTGTCTCCGGTCATAGCCCTTCTGTTCGATCTCGGAAGCCCGTGCGGCCTTGTCCCTGGCCCGGCCGTACTCGCGCTCCGCGAGGGCGGAGGCCGCGTTGAACTGGCCGGAGAGCTGCTCGCCCTCCGCCTGCCATTTCTTGAGCGCCGCGCCGTAGAGCTCCGGCATGGCGTCTCCCAGCTTCTGCAGGTATGCGTCATACTGCTGCTGGCCCACGGTCTGACCGTAGCTGGAGCTGTAGCCGCCCGTCAGGTGGGCCGCCTGGCCCATGGTGTCCTGCATGGCAAGGCGCCCCTCCCGTGCATAGCGGTCGCGGTAGCTGTTGAACAGGGGGTCGCTTTCCGCGTCATAGCGGAAAGCGGGCCGCTGCACGATTTTCTCAAAGAGTCTCCCGATCTCCCCGTCGTAGCTGGACGTAAAATCCGGCAGCTCCTGCTCGGCCTGCTTCAGCGCGGCCATGGTCTCCGCGTAGGCGGGGGCCTCCGCCGCGCTTCTCTCTTCCTTTTTGATGACGGTCTCCTGTGTCATCCGGCATTCTCCTCTCCCGCTTCCGCGTCGTCTTGTCTCAAGCTCACATACGCCGGTCTCTCCTCGGCCAGCAGGGCCAGTCCCGCCGCCACGGTGTCAAAGCACTCCCGGCAGCTCTCTTCAAAGCCCTCCTCCGGGAAGCACTCGACGCAAAAGCGCCCCGGCCCCCGGCTCACCGCCGGCAGGTAGTCTTCCTCTCTCTCATGCACGCGTCTCTCCAGGGTCATGCTCAGCATGCTCACTGCTGCGCACACCGGGTCGGTCCCTCTGACGCCGGCCCCGGTGTGTCCCTCCATGGTCAGGCGCAGATGCTCCCGGTCATAAACCGCTCTCGTCATCTGCCGCCTCCCGGCTGTCCGGCGCTGCTGGCCCGGATTCTCGCCTTCTCGATCCGATTGGCTTCCCGGCCGCCTCTCGTCTGCTTTCGTCTGCCCGGCACGGCGGCGCTTCTGCCGCCGGTGATCCCGGCCATCAGGGCCTCCGCCCGTTCCGGCTCGTACTTCTGGGTCAGCGCCAGGGCGTACTGCTGGTAGAGCGCCAGCTGACGCTGCATGGTACCGTTTGCGGCGAGCCTCTGCATCAGCTCGTCCTTGCCCTCAAACTCCATCATGCTCATACAGGCCAAAGCCTGGTCGCTCTGCTCCTGGGAAAAGAAGCCCAGCTGGTAAAACTGCAGCGCCAGCTCGTTCTGGGTCAGCCTGCTGTAGGCGCTGCTCTTGGCGGGGACGACCCGGATGTCGAACACCGGCTGCCGCAGCCCCAGGTCGATCTGGCCGAAGCTGCCCAGGGGCTGGGGTCTGAGATGGCTGTTGTCGTAGGCTACGAAGTCCTCGGTGCCGAGCCTGCCGGTGATGCGAAACTGCCGGGGCAGCTCGTAAAACTGGCGGATCAGCTCGATGCAGAGGTTGATGATCTGGGCGTACACCCGGTAGCTGGCCCTGGTGGCGTCGCGCGAGCCCTTGCCGCTGGCCTCCTGGAGGGCGGCGATGGCGGAGGCCGCGGTGACGCCGGTGTTGACCAGGCCCGCGGAGGTCTCGGTATTGCCGGAGGTCTCCCGCAGCTCGTTGATGAGGCTGGTGCGCATGTTGAGATAGTGGCCGCTCAGCGGGCGGTAATCCACCATGCGCAGGCTGTCCTCGCCGAGGTTGCCGTTGACGTGGACGATGGGATTGGCGAGATTGAGGAACTCCTCCTCGTTGACCGCCCCGTCCACTCGCTGGAAGTACCTGGGCGTGGCGCCCACCATCGTGTTTTTCAAAAAGGCGGTCTGCATCAGGTCGATCTGGGTCTGGCTGTTGCGGCACAGGTCGATGAACCCGTAGCCGCAGGGGCTGCCCTCCACGGGGAACAGGCTGTCAAACACGAAGGGGTAGAGCCCGTGGTCGTACAGTCCCGCGCCCGTGAGCGCCTCCGGATTCTCCGCCTGCTCGTTCTCGGTGGCGTAGAGCAGGGTGCTCCCCACATACTTGCAGTAGTGGAGCACGCTTCGCCCGCCCTCGCGCTTTTTGTAGTAGACCTCGATGACCGTGGACTTGCCGTCCGTAGGCACGCTGTCGTCGTAGAGAAAGCGCGTGGCGGAGAAGCTCAGGCTCTTGAGCTTTCCCGCCAGCTGCGGGTAGCGCTCCGTCAACTCCTCGTTGTTCTCCAGCCTTGTGTGGAAGAAATACCGGCTCTCCTGGATATCTCCGACACCGGGCTCCCAGAACACGTTGAGCAGATCCACCCGCTCGATGGCGATATCGCCCAGGCCCTCGGCCTTCTCCGGATCCCAGAAGACCTTGTACACGCCGGTGCCGGTCTTGAGCTTCTGCCACATGGCGTCCGAGTAAGTCTTCTCAAAGCCGTTCTGCTCCAGGATGACCGGCAGCACCTTGGTCAGGATCCTGGCCTCGGGCCTGTCGTCTGGCTCCCGGGGCAGGATGTTCGGCTCGGGGTAGGCGTCCATGGCGTCGGCGTGCTTGGACACGATCACATTGTGCAGCCAGCCCGAGGCGGCCTGAAAGCCGTCCTGGCCCTGGGTGTTTTTCCGCTCCTCCGCGCTGTTGCGCAGCTTCCACCAGTTCTCACTGGCCACGGTGCGCCGCTCGATGCTGGCCTTGCCCGCCTTGTATTTCTGGAGGATGCCGGTAAACTCCCTCAGCCGTTTTTCATCCACCGGCAAAATCATCGTCTCATTCATTTTTTGCTCCTTTATTTCAAGTGCGTCCTTGCTCTGTAGGGGAGGGGCGCCTGTGCCCTTCAGGGGTATGCCCCTCCCGTTTGTTCGTGGTTCCCCCGAAATCGGTCTTTACCTCTTCAGCGGATCGATCAGAGTCTCCGCCTCCTGCTTCTCCGCCAGGGGTTTGACCGGACGTGACATACAGAGATAGCGCCACTCGTCGGCCACGTGGTCCTCCAGCTCCGTGTCCAGATCCTCGGGTCTCGCCTTGTGAAACATCATCATGGGGATGGTGCGGATGAAGGCCCTGCAGTTGGAAAAGACATACATTCTGCTGTAGCCCTCCCGGTCAAACTGCAGCCGATAGTGGCACTGCATCCAGCCGGGGACGCGCTTGTTGTCCCCGGGCACGAACCACACGCCATAGCGCGCGGCGGTATCCGCGATGCTCTCGCCGCGGCTCGCGTCCCAGATGGCGGGATCAGCCACGCCCTCGATCTGTTTTCCTTTGAGCCAGGGGTGCTCATGCTCGATGCGGGCGATCTCCTGAAACTGCCGGTCCGGCGTCCAGCGCAGCCCCTCGTTGGGGGTGCCGGTACAGCCGTAGAGCTCCAGGATGCGGTAGATCACGCCCTCGTAGTCCACCGCCCACCACGCGCAGGAGAAGGGCTTGCCGTAGCCGAAGTCGTAGCTTCTGAGGATGCGCCATCCCCTTCTGGGCCCTGTCGTCAGCTCCAGCGGCTCGATCACGTGGCACCATCTGCCCTGCTTTTTGAGTTCCTCCTGCGTCAGCTCGCAACCCGCCTCCCGCGCGGCGCTGACATCCGGCGTGATGCGGAAGTCCTCAAAGAACTGCCCTTCAAACACCTCCCAGCTGCCGTAGCGCCAGGCGGCCCGGAGCTTGGGCGGCAGGGCCTCCAGCTGCCGGATGTAGTCGGGGTCGGCCTCCATCAGCGCCCGGTTGTCGGTCACCAGCGCCTGGATGAAGCTGTGCTCCTCCGGCCGCTCGCCCTCCTTGAAGCGGCGGTCGATGAACAGCCGCTTGACCCAGGCGTGGCCCTCGCCGCCGGGATTGCAGGTGTAGTAGACGCGCTTGGGAAAATCGTTGACGCCGCGCACGCAGGCTCGCAGCTTCTCCATCCGCTCCTCGGACTGCTGCGTGGCCTCGTCCACAAACAGCACGTCGATCTCGCTGCCCTGAAAGCGCAGCGCGTCCCGGTCGTTTTCCAGATAGCGGAACAGGATGCGGCTGCCGTTGGGAAAGGAGATCATTTTCAGACTGTCGTTGTAGGCGGCGATACGCTCTTCCTCCGCCTTGTAGCAGCCCAGCATCGCGCAGAGGGGCAGGATGTGGTTTTCCCGCAGCTCGGGGTAGGTACGGCGCACGATCATCACCTTGATCCCCGCGTATCTGAGGCACAGCAGCACCGCCTTGACCCGCACGGCCCAGCTCTTGCCGCCGCCGCGCGCTCCGCCGTAGCCCACGTATTTGTGCTCGTCCAGCAGAAACTGCTTCTGCTTCTCGCTGGGCTGCGGCAGCTTCAGCTCCGGCATCGAATCTCCTCCTCTCTGCACGTTGCCTCCCGCCTTGCTCCTTGGCCCCCTTTCGAAAAAGGGGGCTCCGCGAAGCGGTGGGGGATCGGAGGCTTCTGCCAGGTCCTCCCCCGCTACCGGCTCATCTCTTCCGTTTCCCCAACAAAGCGCACCGTCAGTGTCCCGCTCTCTCCGCTGCCCTTGTCCCTGCCGCAGATCTCGTGGATCTCCTTGAGCGCCCCGGATACGGTCTTGAAGTCCTTGACTTCCAGGCCCTCGTCCTCCTGCAGCTTGTCCTCGATGCGCTCCAGCAGCTTCCGGGCCACCCGATCTACATTGGCCCCGCTGTCCGCCTGTCGCTTTTGCGGGCTTTTCTTTCCTTCGCTGCGCTCGCTCATGTCTCCTCCCCGTATCGGTTCTGATATACGCAGCGGTACACCGGGCAGCGCGAGAAGTCCCCCACGCAGTAGCAGCCCATGTGTCTCTCCCGCTGAGCCAGGGTACGGAAGCGGCTGACCACGTCGGCTCCCGGGGCATAGCCCTCGCAGCTGATGGACCGTTTCTTCCTGTCGTCCGCCAGATAGAAGGGGCACTTGACGTCCGCCTCCGTCCAGCAGAGCTTCTTATTGCTTGCCATGCTCATCCTCTCCGCGGGCGTCCTCCGTCCGCTCCTCATATTGCGTCGCCCCGCGCATCCAGGGCGGGTATCCGCTGCGTTCCATGCAGCGGAGGATCGGGTCGTCCTGAATCAGCTCCAAGTCCCCACCTTCTTCCGCATTTGGTCTTATTAAAATAAGATTATTGTCTTGACAAGGCGCCGGAAATACCGTAATATGAGGTCAACCGGGGCCTTCCGCAATCTTATTTTTGTTGGATTCGCTTCGCAGTATATCTCAAATAAATCTGAATGTCTAGGTTTTGCTCGTCCTTTTTTGAGATTCGTATGTTTTGTACAAAGATGAGGTGATCGCTTTGTTCATTTATGAAAGGTTTGAAGCGCTCCGCGTCTCCAAGGGTGTCACCAAGCGTTTTATCGCCCAGGAGCTGGGCCGCTCTCCCTCCCTGTGTCAGGACTGGAAGCTGCGCAAATCCCAGCCCAGTGAGGCGCAGCTTGCCGCCGTGGCCCGGATCCTGGGCACGACGCCCGCCTATCTGCGCGGGGAGACGGAGGACCCCTCCCCCCTGCAGGATGAGGAAATGACCGCGCTTCTCACGTCCCTGCGGGAACGGGAGGACATGCGCATGCTCTTCAAGCTGGCCAGGGACGCCTCGCCGGAGGACGTGCGCCAGGCGGTGAAGATCATCGAGGCGCTGCGCAGTCATGACTGACACCTATGTGCGTCTGGTCCCCCTGCCGGTGAAGGTGGAGGGGGTCACCCTGCCAAATGATGACGGGAGCTATGACATCTATATCAACTCCCGGCTCTCCCCGGCCCTGCAGCAGCAGACGCTGGAGCATGAGCTGCGGCACATCCGCCGCGGCCATTTTGAGACGGATATGCCTCTTGCCCGCATGGAGCGCCAGGCGGACGGGGAGGCTGTCAACGTGGTGCTCCACCCGCCGGCCGGCATGGTCCCCTGCTTTCGTTCGGAGGACGCCATGGCCCGCTGGCTCGCGGCCCTCTGCTCCCAGCTCCGCCTGGACTTCAACGCCCTCTGATCCTCCGGCTCCCTATCCCCTCCCGCTTGGCTCCCTTTGGATAAAGGGAGCTGTCGCGCAGCGACTGAGGGATCGAAGCTCATCGCCCGCTGCTCTTCTGCACGGCAAGCCCATCTCGTCCGTATTTCAAACACACTTGACTTTTCCACGCGGACGCGTTATGCTGTCCTTACTCTTTTTGAATCTGTTCAACAGGATGTGATCGTATGCTCTATTTCAGCACCCGCGGCAGCTCGCCCGCGGTCTCTTCCGCACAGGCTGTGGTGGATGGTCTCGCCCCTGACGGCGGCCTGTACATCATGGCCCCCTCCGAGATTCCGCGGCTGGATCTGACCGCCCTGCGTGATCTGGACTATCCCGCCCTCTCCGCGGCCGTTCTCTCTGCCCTCATGCCGGACTTTTCCGGGGACGAGGCCCTCACGCTGACGCGCCGCGCTTATCTCGAGAAATTCTCCACGCCGCTCGTGGCCCCGCTGCGTGACGCCGGGGGCGAGCTGTTTCTGGAGCTCTTCCACGGCCCGACGGCCGCCTTCAAGGATGTGGCGCTCTGCCTGCTGCCGCATTTGATGACCTCCGCGTCCCGCAAATGCGGCCACGCGGGGGACATCCTCATCCTCACCGCCACCAGCGGCGACACCGGCAAGGCCGCGCTGGAGGGCTTCCGCGATGTGGACGGCATCCGCATCCTCGTCTTCTATCCCCGTGACGGCGTCAGCCCCGTTCAGAAGGCCCAGATGGTCACCCAGGCCGGCTCCAACGTGAAGGTCTGCGCGGTGGAGGGCAACTTTGACGACGCCCAGTCCGGCGTCAAGCGGATCTTTGAGGCGACGCCGGACGGGCTCTCCTCCGCAAACTCCATCAACATCGGCCGTCTCGTGCCGCAGGTGGCTTACTACTTCTCGGCCTACTTCGCGGCGGTCCGCCTGGGCCGCATCGCTTTTGGGGAAAAGCTGAACTTCTCCGTGCCCACCGGCAACTTTGGGGACATTCTGGCGGGTTATCTCGCCATGTGCATGGGTCTTCCCGTGGGCAAGCTGATCTGCGCCTCAAACGCCAACAACGTCCTCACGGACTTTCTGCGTACCGGCGTCTATGACCGCCGCCGCCCCTTCCACAAGACCTTCTCCCCCTCCATGGACATCCTGATCTCCAGCAATCTGGAGCGCCTGCTGTATCTGGAGAGCGGCGATTCCGCCCTGGTCTCCTCGCTGATGGCGCAGCTCAAGGCCGAGGGGCACTATGAGATCCCGGCCCCCCTGCTGGAAAAGCTGCAGGCGCGCTTTGTCCCCTTCTATTGTGACGACGACGCGACCCTCGCCGGCATTGCCGAGGTCTGGTCCAAGTCCGGTTACCTCATCGACACCCACACCGCCGTGGCCCGCCAGGCGGCCAAAGCCTGCGATCTCGGGCCCACCGTCATTCTCTCCACCGCCTCTCCCTACAAGTTCCCGGCCGCGGTCTGCTCCGCGATCGGCGTCGATGCCGCGGGGGATGAGTTTGAACAGATGGACGCGCTGGAGAAAGCCAGCGGCTTTGCCATGCCGGAGAATCTGCGCGGCCTGCGCGGCCGCCCGGTCCGCCATACCGATTGCGTCGCCCCGGCCGACATGCCCGCGTATGCAAGCGCCAAGAGGGCCGAGCCCTCCTGGGCGGAATAAAACGGAAAGGAAGAAAGCCATGTATATCACCTGTTTGGATATGGAGGGTGTTCTGACCCCCGAGATCTGGATCGCCTTTTCCGAGGCCAGCGGCATCCCGGAGCTGCGCCGCACCACCCGGGACGAACCGGACTACGACAAGCTCATGCGCTGGCGCATCGGCATTCTGAAGGAGCACGGCCTGGGACTGAAGGAGATCCAGGACGTCATCGCCACCGTCGACCCTCTGCCCGGCGCCAAGGAGTTTCTGGATGAGCTGCGCTCAATCACCCAGGCGGTCATCCTCAGCGACACCTTCACCCAGTTCGCCCAGCCTCTCATGCGCAAGCTCGGCTGGCCCGCCCTGTTCTGTAACGAGCTGGTCGTCGCCCCCAGCGGCGAGGTGACGGATTTCCGTCTGCGCTGCAAGGAGACAAAGCTCTCCACCGTCCGCGCCTTCCAGTCCGTCGGCTATGACACCATCGCCGCCGGCGACAGCTTCAACGACCTCAAGATGATCCAGGCCAGCAAGGCCGGCTTCCTCTTCCGCGCACCCGAGAGCATCAAGGCCCAGTTCCCGGAAATCCCCGCCTGCGAGGATTTCGACGATCTCCTGCGCCTGATCAAGGACGCCATGGTCTGATTGACAGCTTTAAACAGCAAGAGCCCCGGGCTTTCGCCCGGGGCTCTCGAACTGCAGGCCCCCTTATCCCGACTCGGACCTGTAAGGTGGATTGTGAAGGGGACGGGGAGTCCCCCTTCACGTTCAATCCATGCAAAACAGGAAACTTTTTCGGAAGTTCCCTGTTTTGCCTTTCCAGCTGCCGGCGCTTGGCCGCCAGCTGGAAAGCCCCGGGCTTTCGCCCGGGGCTCTTGCTGTATAGTCAAATCTGAAAGAACACGTCATTGCGAGCCAGTGACCGACGTCACTGGCTCGCAATCCGTTTTTTCTTCCTTTGGTTTACATCCCCTTGGGGTTGGGACCGAACTGGTTGTCTCCCGGCTGGCTGTCCCGGCAGGACCAGACCAGCATCAGGATCGCCCCCACAAGGGGGATCAGAATGATAAAGTACCAGCTGCCCGATTTGCCGATGTCGTGCAGCCGTCTCCAGGCCAGGCCCAGACCCGGCACCAGCAGCGCCAGGCTGACCAGTCCGCTCAGTACGCTAAACAGGTTCCACCCGGTGATGTTCTGCAGCAGGCTCAGTACCAGGGAGATGCACATCACCACCAGCGTGTAATACCAGTACTCGCTACGTCTGGCGCGGCCGTTGAAATCCGCGTAGTGATTGAGCACCACGTTCAGGGAAATTGTCCTTGATCTGTTCAAAACTCATTGTTTTCCCTCTCTTTCTCTGTGTGCAAAAAGGAGCCCAAACGGGCTCCTTTTTGAAAAATCTTACTCTTCGGGGCTGAACTCGTCCTTGCCGACGCCGCAGAGCTCGCAGGTGAAATCGTCGGGCAGATCTTCCCACTTCACGCCGGCCTCGTCCTCATCATAGACCCAGCCGCACACATTGCAGACATACTTCATGTTCGTTTCTCCTTTCGTAAAGGCATTTGCATCATATAAAAGTCTGTCATTCCGAGCCAGTGACATCGGTCACTGGCTCGCAATGACGCGGGGGATTACTTGAAGTACCGATCCAGCAGGCCCTTGAGGGCTTTGCCGTGGCGGGCCTCGTCGCGGGCCATCTCATGGATGGTGTCGTGCAGGGCGTCCAGGTTGTACTTCTTGCAGAGCTTGGCCAGATCGGTCTTGCCGGCGGTGGCGCCGTTCTCGGCGTCGACGCGCATCTGCAGGTTCTTCTTGGTGCTGTCGGTGACGACCTCGCCCAGCAGCTCGGCAAACTTGGCAGCGTGCTCCGCCTCCTCCAGGCCGGCCTTCTCCCAGTACAGGCCGACTTCGGGGTAACCCTCGCGGTAGGCGACTCTGGCCATGGCCAGGTACATGCCGACCTCGGAGCACTCGCCCTCGAAGTTGGAGCGCAGTCCGGCAATGATCTGCTCCTGAACGTCCGCGGGGACGTCAGCGCCAAACTGCTTGCCGACGCCGACCACGTGCTCGGCAGCCCAGGTCAGCTCACCGGCCTGCTCGGTGAACTTGGAACCGGGGACCTTGCAAACGGGGCAGAACTCAGGAGGATTCTCGCCCTCATGGACGTAACCGCATACGGGACATACCCATTTTTTCATCATCATGACCTCCTTCCCCAAAGGGGGATTCTTTAGAATTTGGATGGAAGAAGTGCCTTTTTCGGCGCTCTTCTTATCATTTGTATCGTATCATGTCGGCGGTTTTTTGTAAAGGGACTTTTTGTGTCTACCCTTCGCCTTCCTCTGTTTCCGGCTCGATCAGCGCCGCCAGTGCCGGCCCCGCGGCGTTTCCGAAAAGGCGGATCGCGGCCAGCGCCTCCCGCAGGGTGTTGCCGCTGCTGCCCACCTCAAGGATCAGCGATCCCGGCGCCAGCTGCTGGTTGTAGCGCTGCGGCACCAGGGCAATGGGCCGCATCAGCGTGGGGCAGGCGGTGTTGACGGCGTTTTGCAGATACAGGGCCAGGGCGAGATTCCCCCGCCAGTTCGGGTGCTCCAGCCCGCTCTCGTCGGTCCCCACCAGCAGCATGATCTGGCTTGCCACCGTGCCCTCCTCCTCGGCCATGGTCTTGTAGACCACGCCGTCGCTGCCCAGCGCATCCCGGTGGATATCGAGCACGATGCGGATGCCGGGGCAGCTCTCCAGATACTGTTCGATTGCCTGCCCCGCCCGGGTGTAGGAGCCGGTGTAGCTGGGATAGTCGTAGATCCCCCGGTCGTGGATGACCCCCAGCCCCGCCTGGGTCAGCAGCGCCGTCAGCTCGTCCCCGACGCGCACGATGTTAAACTGCGTGTCCTCGGTTCGGTTGGCGTCGCTCGGCGTATAGCGGTCCAGCCCGGCCTGGGTGTAGGCCTCGCTCGCGTGGGTGTGGATGATGAGGATCTGCGCCTCGTCCCTGGGCAGTGTGAGGGCCGGCCCCTCCGCCAGCAGGGAGCCAGCGTCCACAAAATACCCGGTCTCGTTCTTGATGCGCATCCCGCCCTGGATGGTGGTCTCCAACACCTGCTCCGCGGGTTCTCCGCGCTCTGCCCCCACCTCCTCGGCTGCGCTCTCCATGGGCGGCAGCACCGCGTGGGACAGGGTCTGGGCCGCCGCTTCGCGCCGCGGTGCCCGGACCTGTGCCGTCTCCGCGGGCTCCTCCCGGGCCATCAGCACCACGTTTTTCATCCGTCCCTCCTCGCTGCTCGCCCGCCAGAGGCGCGTGAGCTCTTCCATTCCGCCCCCCGCAGCCAGCAGGAGCAGCCCCGCCGCCGTCAGGAGGCTGACGGCAGCTCTGCCGAAGCCTGTCATGCGCATTCCTTCCTCTCCTTGGTGTGTTCCTCTCATGTCTATGCGCTCTCCGCGGTAAAGATGTCTCCCCTTTTTCGCCCTCGAAATTGAAAAATCGTCCCTCTGGAAGAAAAAGCGTATTGAAAAGCGAAAGCCGGGATGCTATACTGGGATGTGTTATGTAACCTTGTTTGAGTGAGGTGACAACAAATGGCAGAACGCTATACCAGACTCTTCACGCTGTCTGAAGATCTCTATACCCCCGGTGCTCCGCTGGTGATCGCCGCCGGCGCCCTGCTCAAGGACACGCAGACGGGCCAGGTCCTGGCCCAGCTGAAACTGCGCAGCATCTCCGACCGCCCCATTCACGCCGTGGATCTGCAGGTGATCGGCTATGACATGTCCAAATCCGAAATCTGCCGGGAGGAGCACCAGTATCTGGATCTCAACGTCTCCCGGGACGATATGTTCGGTTCCAAAGAGGCCATCCTCATGTCCCGCCCCTCGGTGCGTTCCTTTTCCGTGCGGGTTCTCGCCGTCTACTTTGCCGACGGGGACCGCTATCTGGGGCCTGAGGAGCGCTGGGCCTCGCTGCCGGTGCAGCAGGATCTGAACGGCCGCCTCTTCGATACGGAGCTGATCCGCCAGTACAAGCTGGAGACCAGCGAGCGCAGCCGCTATGTGCCGATGGAGCACCTGGATCTGTGGCTGTGCAGCTGCGGTGAGATCAACCACGCCGGTGAGCCCTGCTATCGCTGCGGACGTTGCCTGGAAGATGAAAAGCAGCTTCTGAACGTGGAGCTTCTGCGCCAGCGGAAAACGGAGCGTCTTCAGGAGGAGGCGGGCCGTGCCGCCCGGGAGGAGGCCAGGAAGAAGACCCGCGGCTACCAGGTGAAGCGCCTGGCGCGGATCCTGATCCCGTTTCTGATCATCGCCGCCGGCGCCGCCGCGGTCTGGTTCATCAACTCTGCGCGGGAGCAGAGCTACAGTGACGCCGCGGGCCTGTATGACGCCGGGGACTATGCCGGCGCCGCCGCCGCCTTTGACAAGCTGGGCAGTTATAAGGACGCCGCCGGGCAGGCCGCGCAGGCCCGGGAGGCGGACGCGGTTCAGACCAGCTACACCCGCGCGGGACGCCTGCTGGACAACGACCGCTATGACGACGCAAGGGAGCTCTATCTCTCCCTGGGCAATTATCTGGACTCCGCCGAGCTCGCGGTGGAGGCCGAGTACCGCAAGGGTCTGGAGCTGGTGGAGACCGGCGCCTACACCGAAGCCCGCGCGCTGTTTGAGGAGCTCGGGAATTATAAAGATTCCGCCGAGATCTCCGCCCATTTCTTTGACCGGCTTTTGAGCGAGGAGCTGAGCTATTCCGAGGCCGTCTCCGGCCCTCTGACCACGAGCTACACCTATGACTCCCAGGGCCGCATCGCGACGGCGACCGAGCAGCTCTCGGCCTACGGCAAGGCGGACCGCGTCTCGGTCTACACCTGGAACGAGGACGGCAGCTATGACGTGACCGAGGGTCAGACCGTCCGCCACTACGACGCAAACGGCAGCTATCTCGGTCAGGGTGAGCAGACGCTCTACACCTACGACTACGGCTTTTTTGACAACGGCGTGCTGCACTACTGTGAGACTTATGATGCCGTCACCGGCGACTATCTGGGCGGCGTGGTCAACGATGAGCACGGCAACACCCTCCGCATCACCGACAAGAGCGGCGGCACCAAAAAGGTGACCAGCGAATACAAGGGCGAGAACCTGGTCAAGCAGGAGACCTACGCCGCCGACGGCACCATGTTGGATCGTACCACCTTTGACTACGACGATCAGGGCCGCGTCAAACGTTCCAGCTTCATCACCCCCGGCGCCTCCTCTGCCGTCACCCGCAGCTACACCTACGGTCTGGTGTACGTCCCCGGAGCAGAAAGCTGAAGCAGCGTATCTCAAATGCCCGCGACAACTGTCGCGGGCATTTGCTTTGCGGTGCTCCTTTCACGCTTCGGTCCCTTGACATCCCTCCTCTCCCGTGATATGATGATTGAGGATAAATTTTTGGAAATTTGCCTCCTTTCCCCATTTTTCGGGAAGGTGAGGTTTCTTTTTTTGCACGGAAAGGAGCGTTCCCATGAAGTATGACGTTATCATTGTCGGCGCAGGCCCCGGCGGGATCTTTGCCGCCTGGGAGTTTGCCAGTGCCGAAAAGCCCTTGAAGGTGGCGGTGCTCGAGCTGGGCAAGCCGCTGCAGCAGCGCCGCTGCCCCATCGACGGCAAGAAGATCAAGTCCTGCGTCAAGTGCAAAACCTGCAGCATCATGAGCGGCTTTGGCGGCGCGGGCGCGTTTTCCGACGGCAAGTACAACATCACCAACCAGTTCGGCGGCACGCTGTACGAGCATATCGGCAAGCAGCAGGCCATTGACCTGATGAAGTATGTCGACTCCATCAACATCACCCACGGCGGCGAGGGCACCAGGCTCTATTCCACCGCCAACACCCGCATCAAGCGCATGTGTCTGGAAAACGGCCTGCATCTGCTGGACGCGCAGGTGCGCCATCTGGGCACGGACAAGAACTATGTGGTACTGGAGAACCTGTATGATGAGCTCAGGGAGAAGGTGGACTTCCGCTTTGAGACCGCCGTCACCGCCATTGAGAAGATCCAGGGCGGCTATGAGGTCTTCTTTGACGGCGGCAGTCTGACCTGCCGGGAGTGCATCATCTCCGTCGGCCGCAGCGGCAGCAAGTGGATGGAGACGGTCTGCACCTCGCTGAACATTCCCACCAAGTCCAACCGGGTGGACATCGGCCTGCGGGTCGAGCTGCCCGCGGAGGTCTTTGCCCACCTGACCGATGAGCTCTACGAGAGCAAGATCGTCTACCGCACCCAGAAGTTTGAGGACATGGTGCGCACCTTCTGCATGAACCCCCACGGCGTGGTGGTCAACGAGAACACCAACGGCATCGTCACCGTCAACGGCCACAGCTACGAGGACCCCAGCAAGCACACCGAGAACACCAACTTTGCCCTGCTGGTCTCCAAGCACTTCTCCGAGCCCTTCAAGGACTCCAACGGCTACGGCGAGAGCATCGCGCGCCTGTCGAACATGCTGGGCGGCGGCGTCATGGTGCAGCGCTTCGGCGACCTGGTGCGCGGCCGCCGCAGCACCGAGGCCCGTATCGCCGAGAGCTTTGTCACCCCCACCCTCGCCGCCACGCCCGGCGATTTGAGTCTGGTGATCCCCAAGCGCATTCTCGACGGCATCATCGAGATGATCTACGCCCTGGACAAGATCGCCCCGGGCACCGCCAACGACGACACACTTCTCTACGGCGTGGAGGTCAAGTTCTACAACATGGAGGTGGACATCGACGAGCGCTTGGAGACCTGCTCCAAGGGTCTCTATGTCATCGGGGACTGCTCCGGCGTCACCCACTCCCTGTCTCACGCATCCGCCAGCGGCGTCTACGCCGCCAGGTGTGTGCTGGAGGATCTGGCCGAATAAGCGAAAAACGGACCTCCTTTTCAGAAGGTCCGTTTTTCTTATGCCGGCAGATAGTCCAGCGGGTCCACGCCCTGGCCGTCCAGATACATGGCAAAGTGCAGATGGGTCCCCTGGCCGATCTCACACAGGGCTGTGGTGCCTACGGCGCCGATCACATCCCCTGCGTTGACCCAGTCCCCGGTCTCGACGGCGGGCATAGCGGCAAGATTGGCATAAAGCGCGCTGGTCCCGTCCCCGTGGTCCACGGTGACCACCGTGCCGTAGAGGGCATCCTCACGCACGTCGCGCACCACGCCGCTGTGTGCGGCGCACACCGTCTCGCCCAGGGGCGCCAGGATATCCACGCCTTCATGGGTGCGCCAGTCGCGCAGAGTCACGTCGTAGTGCAGGCTCTCCACATCGTGCAGGCGCTCGATCTCCCCCTGCACGGGCCAGAGGGTGACCGGCTCCTCATAGGTTGCGTCCTCCTGCCAGACCTCCTCCATGGCCTCCTGCGTCTCCTCGGCGGCGTTGGCGATGGTCTCCTCCGCCACATCGGGCACGGCCATGGTCTCCACGCGCTCCGGCGCCATGGCTGGGGCCGGGGTGATGATGATCGTCTCCACTCTGCGTTTTTCCATGCTGATGTCGTTGCCGGGCATAACGCTCTCCATGGACTCGCTTTCCGCCGCCATCCAGGCCGAAAGCCCGATCACCGCGGCGCACAGGAGCAGGACGATGTAAAAGCCCTTCCCTGCGAGAAATCCCTCCAGCCCTCTGCCGGAGCTCTTGCTGTTCATATTGCATACCTCCCGTTGCATTTTGGATTGCAAGGCTATTTTTGCCTGGCAAGGGAGGGATTATACAAAAAAGAAAAAAACCGGAAAGAGCATCTGCTCTTTCCGGTTTTTTGTGCGGTTTGTCTCTTACTTCTTGATGGAGAAGAAGGCGTTTCTGCCGGGGTACTGGGCCACGTCGAAGAGCTCCTCCTCGATGCGGAGCAGCTGGTTGTACTTGGCCACGCGGTCGGTGCGGGAGGGGGCACCGGTCTTGATCTGACCGGCGTTGACAGCCACGGCGATGTCAGCCAGGGTGGTGTCCTCGGTCTCGCCGGAGCGGTGGGAGACGATGGCGGTGTAGCCGGCGCGGTTGGCGGTCTGGATGGCGTCCAGGGTCTCGG
Source organism: uncultured Eubacteriales bacterium (assembly GCA_900319835.1). The sequence continues at coordinate 56,567 of ONPY01000001.1, forward strand.
TCAGGGAGCCGATCTGGTTGACCTTGATGAGGACGGCGTTTGCGGCGCCCAGCTCGATGCCCTGCTTGACGCGCTCGGCGTTGGTGACGAAGAGGTCATCGCCGACCAGCTGCACGCGGTTGCCCAGGCGCTTGGTGAGCTTGACCCAGCCGTCCCAGTCATCCTCGCCCAGGCCGTCCTCGATGGAGATGATGGGGTACTTGTTGCAGAGGTCTTCCCACATGTCGATCATCTCATCGCTGCTCATTACGGTGCCGCGCTTGGGCAGGTGGTACTTGCCGTCTTCCTTGTTGAACCAGTCGGAGACAGCGGCGTCCATGGCGATCATGAAGTCCTCGCCGGGCTTGTAGCCAGCCTTCTCGATACCGGCGACCAGAGCCTTGAGGGCGTCCTCGTCGCTGGCCAGGTCGGGGGCGTAGCCGCCCTCATCGCCCACGCCGGAGGGGGGCACGACCTTCTTCAGGGCATGGAACACCTCGGCGCACATGCGCAGGGCTTCCTTGAAGTTGGGGGCGCCGACGGGCATGATCATGAACTCCTGGATGTCAACGGAGTTGGTGGCGTGCGCGCCGCCGTTGAGGACGTTCATCATGGGCACGGGCAGGGTCTTGGCGTTGACACCGCCGATATAGTTGTACAGGCTCATGCCGGTGGCTGCGGCGCCGGCCTTGGCGCAGGCCAGGGAAGCGCCCAGGATGGCGTTGGCGCCCAGACGGGTCTTGTTGGGGGTGCCGTCGAGCTCGATGAGGAGCTTATCGATGGAAGTCTGATCCAGCACGTTCAGGCCGACGAGAGCCTCGGAGATCTCGCCGTTGATGTTCTCAACTGCCTTCTGTACGCCCTTTCCGCCGTAACGGCTCTTGTCGCCGTCGCGGAGCTCGCAGGCCTCGTGGATGCCGGTGGAAGCGCCGGAGGGAACGGCCGCGCGGCCGATGGTGCCGTCGTCAAGGGTGACCTCGACCTCAACGGTGGGGTTGCCGCGAGAGTCCAGGATCTCTCTGGCCATGACGTCGACAATTTCAAAATACTGTTTCATTCGTATTACCTCCAAAATATCGGGTGAGTTGATTATACTCTATGTTTGACAAAAATGAAAGCGCCGATTCACAACTTTATGTTCCATTTTTCCATTTTTGGTGTTTCGCACAAAACTTTTTCTCCAAAAAGCTCCCGCGCGGCGCCGGTCAAATCAATTTGACGGTTTCCCGGTATTCGTACAAAAAAGCGCTGTGTCGTTTGACACAGCGCTTTTTTGCCGGTGAAAGAAATTACTTCATCTCGGCGATGAGCTCGACCTCGCAGAGGACGTTCTTCGGCAGGGTCTTGACCGCGACGCAGGAGCGGGCGGGCTTACCGGTGAAGTACTTGCCGTAGACGGCGTTGAAGGCGGCGAAGTCGCCCATGTCGGCCAGGAAGCAGACGGTCTTGATGACGTTTTCGAAACCGAGGCCGTTCTCCTCCAGCAGAGCCTGCAGGTTGCGGCAGACGCGGTCAGCCTGGGCCTCGATGGTGGTGCCTTCGATCTCGCCGGTCTCAGGGATGATGGCGATCTGGCCGGAGGTGAACAGGAAGCCGTTGGCGGAAATGGCCTGGGAGTAGGGGCCGATGGCGGCAGGAGCCTTGGGAGTGGAAGTAACTTTCATGATGCATTTCCTTTCTGATGAGAATTGACGCGGGAATCCCGGGCAGGCGCCGAGCGCCTGCCCGGTGTTCGGGTTTTACAAAGGGTCCTTTTGGGATCAGACGTTGCCGGCGGCCATGGCCTTGTACATGGCATAGCGCTTGGCGGTGAACTCCTCGGCCTCCTTGAAGAGGACCTCGGCGCGCTCCGGGAAGGTGCGGGTCAGGGAGGAGAAGCGGACCTCGCCCATCATGAACTCACGCAGCTTGCCGTTGGGCTCCTTGCTGTCCAGGACGAAGGGGTTCTTGCCCTGCTCGATGTTCTCGGGGATGTAACGGAAGAGAGGCCAGTAGCCGCACTCGACAGCCATCTTCTCCTCCTGCATGGCCTTGCCCATGCCGTTGACCAGACCGTGGTTGATGCAGGGCGCGTAGGCGATGATGAGGGACGGGCCGTGATGCTTCTCGGCTTCCTTCAGGGCGGTGATGAGCTGAGCGGGGTTGGCGCCCATGGCGACCTTGGCGACGTACACGTCACCGTAGACCATGGCGATGCGGCCCAGATCCTTCTTGGCGGTCTCCTTGCCGGCGTTGGCAAACTGTGCCACGGCGCCGATGGAGGTGGCCTTGGAAGCCTGTCCGCCGGTGTTGGAGTAGACCTCGGTGTCCACGACCAGGATGTTCACATCCACGCCGGAGGCCAGGACGTGGTCCAGTCCGCCGTAGCCGATGTCGTAGGCCCAGCCGTCGCCGCCGTACATCCACATGCTCTTCTTGACCAGAGCGTCGGTGCGGTTGGCGAGCCACTTGACGTCCTCATTATCGCAGGTGGTGGCAGCCAGAGCGGCCTTCAGGTTGTCGGAAACCTCGCGGGTGGTCTCGGGATCGTCGCCCTTTTCGAGCCAGGCGGCGATGGCGGCCTTCAGAGCCTCGTCGCCGGTGGCGGCGAGAGCGGCCTCGGCGTGGGTCTTGGCCTGGCGGCGCATCTGCTCCACGGACAGGCACATGCCCAGAGAATACTCGGCGTTGTTCTCAAACAGAGAGTTGGAAGGTGCGGGGCCGTAGCCCTTGGCGGTCTTGGCGTACGGGAAGGTCGGGGTGGAGGAGCCGACAACGTAGGTGCAGCCGGTGGCATCGGCAATGTACATGCGCTCGCCGAACAGCTGGGTCATCAGCTTCATGTACGGGGCCTCGCCGCAGCCGGCGCAGGAGCCGTTGAACTCGTACAGCGGGCGCTCGTACTGGCTGCCCTTGGTGCTGAACTTGTCCATGGGGTTCTTCTTTGCGGGCAGGTTGACCAGGTAATCCCAGTTGGGCTGCTCGTGCATCTGGCTCTCCAGAGGCTGCATGACCAGTGCCTTCTCCTTGGCGGGGCAGACATTGGCGCAGCTGGAGCAGCCCTGGCAGTCGATCGGGTCGACCTGGATGCGGTAGGTGTAGTTCTCAAAGCCCTTGCCGAGAGCCTTCTTGGTGACCATGCCCTCGGGACCGGCGGCCTTCTCCTCCTCGGTCACGAGGAAGGGACGGATGGCGGCGTGCGGGCAGACCAGAGAACACATGTTGCAGCCGATGCAGTTCTCGGGGATCCACTTGGGGACGTTGGTGGCGATGCCGCGGCGCTCGTACTTGGAGGTCTCAACCGGGCTCACGCCGTCGGCGTAGGGCATGAACTTGGAGACGGGGATCTTGTCGCCGGCCTGCTTGTTGACCGGGATCTGGATCTCACGGATGTAGTCGGGCAGGGACGGATCCACCACGGGCTCCTCGTCCTTGAGCTCGGCCCAGGCGGCGGGCACGTCGATCTTCTTGACGGAGGCAAGGCCGGCGTCCACGGCGGCGCAGTTCATGTTGACGATCTTCTCGCCCTTCTTGGAGTAGGTCTTGACGATGGCGTCCTTCATGTACTGGGCGGCGTCCTCGATGGGCAGCACGCCGGAGAGCTTGAAGAAGGCGGCCTGCAGCACGGTGTTGGTGCGGTTGCCAAGGCCGATCTGGCCGGCGATGTGGGTGGCGTCGATGGTGTAGAAGTTCAGACCGTTCTGGGCGATGATGCGCTTGGCGCGGTTGGGCAGGTGCTCCTCGAGACCGGCCATATCCCAGTCGGTGTTGAGCAGGAAGGTGCCGCCCTTCTTGATCTCGGAGACGATGTCGAAGTCCTTCATGTAGCTCTGCTTGTGGCAGGCCACGAAGTCGGCCATGGTGACGTAGTAGGTGGAGCGGATGGGCTCGTGGCCGAAGCGCAGATGGCTCTTGGTCACGCCGCCGGACTTCTTGGAGTCGTACTCGAAGTAGGCCTGGGCGTACTGGTCGGTGTTGTCGCCGATGATCTTGATGGAGTTCTTGTTGGCGCCGACCGTACCGTCGGAGCCGAGACCCCAGAACTTGCAGGAGATGATGCTCTTGCCGGAGGTGACGATGTTCTCTCCGACAGGCAGGGAGGTATGGGTCACGTCGTCGTTGATGCCGACGGTGAAGTGGTTCTTCTTCTCGCCACTCATGTTGTCGTAGACGGCCTTCATGTGGGCGGGGATGGTGTCCTTGGAGGACAGGCCATAGCGGCCGCCGAGGATCTCCACGCCGGCAAAGGCGGTGTCGCGCAGAGCGGTGCAGACGTCCTCAAACAGAGGCTCGCCGGCGGCGCCGGGCTCCTTGGTGCGGTCAAGGACGGTGATGGTCTTGACGGAGGCGGGCAGGGCCGCGGCCAGGTGCTTGGCGGAGAAGGGACGATACAGGTGGACCTGGATCATGCCGACCTTCTCACCGCGCTCGGTGAGGTAATCCACGACTTCGTGCAGGGTCTCGCAGGCGGAGCCCATGGCGACGATGACGCGCTCGGCGTCGGGGGCGCCGTAGTAGTTGAAAAGCTTGTAGTCACGGCCAGTCAGCTTGCTGATGGCGTCCATCTTCTCCTGGACGATCTCAGGCAGCGCGGCGTAGGCGGTGTTGCAGGCCTCGCGGGACTGGAAGAAGGTGTCGGGGTTCTGCAGGGTGGAGCGGATGGTGGGGTGCTCGGAGTTGAGCGCGTGGTCGCGGAAGCGCTGCACGGCGTCCCAATCCAGCAGCTTGCCCAGCTCGTCGTAGTCCAGCAGCTCGATCTTCTGGATCTCATGGCTGGTGCGGAAGCCGTCGAAGAAGTGCATGAAGGGGATGGAGCCCTTGATGGCGCTCAGGTGGGCGACGGCGCCGAGGTCCATGCATTCCTGCACGGAGGCGGAAGCCAGCATGGCAAAGCCGGTCTGGCGGCAGGCCATGGCGTCGGAGTGATCGCCGAAGATGGAGATGGAGTGGGTGCCGACGGTACGGGCGGAGACGTGCATGACGCCCGGCAGCATGGAACCGGCAATGCGGAACATGGGCGGGATCATCAGCATCAGGCCCTGGGAGGCCGTGTAGGTGGTGGTCAGGGAGCCGGTCTCCAGCGCGCCGTGCATGGCGCCGCAGGCGCCGGACTCGGCCTGCAGCTCAACGAGCTTGACGGGCTGGCCGAAGAGGTTCTTCTTGCCGTGCGCGGCCCAGTCGTCCACGTGGTCGGCCATGGGGCTGGACGGGGTGATGGGGTAGATGGTGGCGACTTCGGTGAACGCATAGCTTACATATGCGGCAGCCTCGTTGCCGTCCATCGTTTTGAAAACTTTGGTATCAGCCATTGGGAATTACATCCTTTCTGTTTGAATACTGTAATTCAACTATAATGCCGGGTTAATTTATTGTCAAGGAAAGTTGCCCTTCCCAAACAATCAAGAATTTGCACGCTTCGATCAAAAATTTTAATTTGACAACCGGGGCTTTCAAAGACACAGCAGAGACAAATATTTGTCTCTGCTGTGCAGTTGCTTTTTCGATTTCGGGTTCTGCCGAAATCATCCGGAGATCAGACTTCGGCAGCCTCGGCGGCCATCTGGGCCTTCTTGGCCTCGACGTTGGATTCAGCGCAGTCATACTCCCAGTTCCAGGGATCCTTGCGGGTCACGCCGTCGGCAAAGGGAACAAAGATGGAGATGATGCCGAAGATGGCGAGGAGCCAGCAGTACCACATGCTGCCGACCAGCTTGGCGGCGGAGAAGACCGCGCCGGTGGTGGTGGCGGCGTTGGCAAGGGAGGCCGCGACGACCAGCTGGGCGCCGTAGGGGATGACGCCCTGGAAGACGCAGGCGAACACGTCCAGCAGGGAGGCGGTCCGGCGAGGATCGACCTTGTAGGTGTGGGAGACCTCGCGGGCCATATCGCCGGCAACAATGATGGCCACGGTGTTGTTGGCAGTGGCGCAGTCGCAGGCGGAGACCAGAGCGGCGATGCCGACCTGAGCGGACTTGTTGCCCTTCATGACGCCGCGCAGCTTCTCAATGATCCAGTTGATGCCGCCGTTCTTGGCGATCATCTCGGACATGCCGCCGCAGAGCAGAGTCAGGAAGAAGACTTCGTTCATGCCGCAGAAGCCGTCATAGATGGACTGGGCAAAGCCGGCGATATCCATGGAGCCGGTGAGCATGCCGATGATGCCGGCAGCGAAGATGCCGATGACGAGGACCAGGAACACGTTCATGCCGCACAGGGCCAGGATCAGAACAGCCAGGTAGGGGATGATCTTGACAAAGCTGAAGGACAGATCGCCCAGGGAGTTGGCGGACTCGGGACGGCCGAGGATGAGGAGCAGGATAATGGTGCAGATGGCGGCGGGGAGCGCGATCATCAGGTTCACGCGGAACTTGTCGCGCATCTCAACGCGCTGGGAACGGGTGGCGGCGATGGTGGTGTCGGAGATCATGGACAGGTTGTCGCCGAACATGCCGCCGCCGACAACAGCCGCGATGACCACGGTGGTGGAGAGATTGCCCTTCTCGGCCACGCCGATGGCGATGGGGATCAGAGCGGAGATGGTGCCCATGGAGGTGCCGGTCGCAGTGCCGAAGAAGGCGGCGATGATGAACAGACCGGCGGCCAGCAGGGCCGGGGGAACCAGGCTCAGGCCCAGGTTGACAGTGGCGTCCTTTGCGCCCATGTTGGCGGCAACAGTCGCGAAAGCGCCGGCCAGGATGTAAATGATGAGCATCGTCAGAACGTCGACGTTGGCGGCGCCCTTGGCGAAGGTCTCAAAGCGCTCGTTGATGGAGCCCTTGCTCATGGCAAAGGCCACGATCACGGCCAGGAACATTGCGGTGACAGACGGGAACATGTAGAACGCCATGGCCTCGCCCTTGGCCTGGTAGATCAGGCCAGCGCCCAGATAAACGACGATAAAGACGAGGAACGGGATCAATGCCAGACCACTTTTTTTCGTGTACTTCATTGCTTAAATCCTCCTTTTCGTATGAAGAGCAGATCATGCTCTTGCCTAAAAGCTATTATATAGAATAAATCGCGATTAGGCAAGAGCATTTCTCATTTGCTCAGATAAATTGTCTGGGGTACGAGATCAGACGAGCGTGTCCAGGACAGCCTTCATATCGGCGATGATGTCCTCGGCGTCTTCCAGACCGACGGAGATACGGACCAGGCCCTCGGAGATGCCGGAGGCGGCCAGCTCTTCCTTGGTGTAGGTGGAGTGGGTCATGGAGGCGGCATGCTCGACCAGAGTCTCGGCGTCGCCCAGGGAGACGGCGATGGTGCAGAGCTGCAGCTTGTTCAGAGCGGCAGCGACCTTGTCGCGGTCGGCCTTGAGCTCGATGCTCATCATGCCGCCGGGCAGCTTCATCTGCTTCTTGGCGATCTCATAGCCCTCGAAGTCCTCAAGGCCGGGGTAGTAGACCTTGGCCACAGCGGGGTGATCGTGCAGGAAGCGGGCGACCTTCATGGCGTTGGCGCAGTGCTTCTCCATGCGGATGTCCAGGGTCTTGAGACCGCGGGCGATCAGGAAGGCGTCAAACGGGCTCATGACAGCGCCGGTCATATCCTTCAGACCGAACATTCTGACCTTGGCGATGAAGTCAGCCTTGCCGACGACAAAGCCCGCAATCACGTCGCCGTGGCCGTTGATGTACTTGGTGGCGGAGTGCACGACGGTATCGGCGCCGAGCTTCAGGGGCTGCTGCAGGTAGGGAGAAGCGAAGGTGTTGTCGACGATGACGCGGATGTCCTTGTTGAAGTCATGGGCAATCTTGGCGACCGCGGCGATGTCGACGACCTTCAGCGTGGGGTTGCAGGGAGTCTCGAGGTAGACGACCTTGGTCTTCTCGCTCATGGCGGCCTTGACAGCCTCGAGGTCGGCCATGTCGATGAACTTGACGGAGACGCCGAACTTGGTCATGCCGTGGTTCAGCAGAGCAAAGGTGCAGCCGTACAGCGTGTCGGAAGCGACGATCTCATCGCCGGCGACGACGGAGGACCACAGAGCGGAGGAGATGGCGCCCATGCCGGCAGCAGTGCCGAGAGCAGCCTCGCCGCCCTCAAGAGCAGCGACCTTTTCCTCAACCGCGGCCACGGTGGGGTTAGCCAGACGGGTATAGATGTAACCGGGTTCCTGACCGGCAAAGCGGCGGCCGCCCTGCTCGACGGAATCGAACTCGAAAGTGGAGGTCTGGTAAATGGGGGTGGTCAGCGCACCGGCGCTGTTCTCATGCTTGCCAACATGAATCTGCTTGGTTGCGAAGCCGCACTTGCTGAGGTCTACCATAATAATCTACTCCTTTCAAATTTCAATATATCGATGATATATTATGGACGGATGGTGTTCCGGCGCGCTCGGCGCCGCGGGTTAGCCTGGGGCAAATTGCTGTGATGTTTCTACAAAGTGCCGCAATGGGTATCCGGGATTATTTATGGATTCTACACAGAAATATTACCATTGATCGGAAAAAGGTGTTAATTCTGATTTCCGGGAATTGGCTATCTATTTTTTAGATAATGATTTCTCTTTACGATAACGGTTTTCTCGTTTATAATGGTTTCGACTTTTCCGGGTGAAAGTGCCCGTGCCGGAGGGAGGGCTGGTTTTGACCTTTCAGCAGCTGATGTATGTGGTGGAAATCTCCAAATGCGGCTCCATCAACAAAGCCGCCAACAAGCTGTTTTTGTCCCAGTCGGCCATCTCCACCGCGGTGCACGAGCTGGAAAACGAGTTGAACATCACCCTCTTCAACCGCACCAACAAGGGGGTGGAGCTGACGGCGGACGGCCGGGAATTTCTCAGCTTCGCTGTGAGTTTGCTGGAGCAGAAGCGTCTGCTGGAGAGTCTGTACCGTGAGAACAACAACCTGACCGTGACCACGCGCCTGTCCGTCTCCACCCAGCGCTACCCCTTTACGGAGACGGCCTTTCTCCGCGTGCTTCAGGGCACGAAGGATAACCGCTACCGCTATGCCATCCGGGAGACCAGCATGGACGCGGTCATCGACGACGTGTACGACCACCGCGCGGACCTCGGCGTGATCTATCTCAACGAGACAAACGCGGTCATCGTCTCCCGGCTGCTGGAAAACCGCGGCCTGGTGTTCCACGAGCTTGCCACCGTGCCCCTCTGCGTCTATGTGCGGGAGGGGCACCCCCTGGCCAGGCAGGCGCGCGTGACCGAGGCCAGCACCCGGGGCTATCCCTATCTCTCCTTTGAGCAGGCCCCAGGCGTGTCTGAGAGCTTTTCGGAAGAGGGGCAGCATTTCTCCATGTGGAAGCCCGCCAAGAGCATCACAGTCTCCAACCGCTCTACCGCCATCAACATCATCCGCCATACCGACGCGTTCACCACCGGCAGCGGTCTGCTGGACGAGCTGGTCTCCGGCGGCGGCATCGTCTCCCTCCCGCTGGAGGGGAAGCCCCCCGTGCGCCTGGGCTACATCGCGCCCAAAAGCAGCCGGCTCTCCGCCCACGCGGAGAATTTTGTGCGAGAGCTGGAGGTCGCCATTGCCGACTCCATCCGCTATACCGAGAGCCTCCGCCCTGTTTTGCGGGCGGATGCCGCCCCCGAAAATTCCTGAGCCTTTCGTCGGCGGAAGCCACCCCAACCCCGGCTTCCGCCGTTTTTTTGCCTTTCGTTTGCCAATCCTGATTATTTTAATAGGATTTCCGCGGCTCCCTCCGGCGAGGCTGAACGCCGGAGCTCCGCCCCAGCAACCGTGCCCCGGCGAGGCTGAACGCCGGCACACCGGATTTATCATAAGGAGGTGTACTCATGGTACACAAAGACGATCAGATGACCCCCAAGCAGCGCAGCGCGGCGCTGAAGGCGGGTCAGCCGGTGGACAGAATGCCCATCGCGCTTTTCTTCGGCTCCCCCGCTCCCGGCCTCATGGGCTGGACGCGCACCAAGGCCTACGGCGATCCCGTATCCATGTGCGAAACCCGCTGCAAAATTTATGAGACCTTCGGCTGTGACAATGTGGGCGTGGAATACGGTCTGCACGGCATGGCCGTCACCTATGGCGCGGAGATGAGTGACGACCACTACAACCCCGCGGCCATTGTCAAGCACCCCCTGACGCTGGATCAGCTTGACCAGCTCGACCCCGAGCGGCTGGACATCCACCACGACAAGCAGCTGGGCATCTGCTACGAGGCAGCCCAGCGCATCATGGACAAGCTGGGCGACGAAGTGGGCTGCGGCATGGAGCTGACCGGGCCTCTGACCTGCGCGGCGGGTCTGGTGGGCACGGAGGTCCTGCTCAAGGCCATGCTCCGCCAGCCGGAGAAGGTACACGAGATCATGCGCTTTGTCAACGCCGTCAACATCCAGTCCGCCAAGGACTTTGTGGCCATCGGCTGCGGGCTGAGCGTGTCCGACCCCATCGCCTCCGGCACGGTGATCTCCCCCCGGCTCTTCCGCAAATTCGTAGAGCCCTACCACCAGGAGTTTGTCAAGGCCTGCCACGAGATGGGCGAAATGGACCCCTGCATCCACATCTGCGGCGACACCTCCCCCATTCTGGAGGACATGGCCGACTGTGGCTACACCACCATTTCCATCGACAACAAGGTCGATCTCGAGGACGCCAAGCGCCGCATCGGCAATCGCGCTTTCCTGGTGGGCAACGTTGACCCCGTCAACGGCTTTTACAACGGCACACCCCGCAAGATGAAGGCCGCCGTGCGCAAGTGCTTCCGCCAGTGCTGGGACTCCCCTTGCGGCTTCATGATCGCCCCGGGCTGCGGCACCGCCTACGGCACGCCCATGGCAAACGCCCTGGCCTATATGGAGGAGGCGCGCCGCTGCGCCAAGTACCCGGTCAACCCCGCGAATTTTGAGGAGGACGGAATCTTATGAGAACGAAGGAAGAACTCCTTTCGGAGATGGCCCGCTGCGTGCGGGATATGGAGGACGAGGAAGTCGTCCAGGTCACGCAGGAATATGCCGACGCCGGCTTTGACCCCCAGGAGGGTATCATGAACGGCCTCGTGGTTGGTATGAACGAAGCAGGCAAGCTCTACGAGGAGGAGGAATACTACATTCCCGAGCTGCTGATCTGCTCCGACGCGATGTACAACGGTCTGGACGTGCTGCGCCCCCTGCTGCCCCAGGACGCGGGCGGCAACGGGACCAAGGTGGTCATCGCCGTCATCCAGGGCGACACCCATGACATCGGCAAAAACCTGGTCAAGATCATGCTGGAGGCCGCGGGCTACCAGGTGGTGGATCTGGGCCGCGACGTGCCCATCGCCCGTCTGGTGGACGCCGTGCGGGAGGAGAAGCCCCAGATTCTGGCTCTCTCCACACTGATGAGCACCTCCATGGCCCACATGGGCACCCTGATCGAGGAGCTGAAAAAGGCCGGTCTGCGCGACAGTGTGAAGGTCATTGTGGGCGGTGCCCCCGTGTCCCGCGGCTTTGCCGAAAAGATCGGGGCCGACGGCTATTCCGAGAACGCCACCGAGGCTGTCAAGCTGGTCGACCGCCTGACCGGAAGGCAGGCGTAAGCCATGAGCATGACGCCGAAGGAGCGCCTGATGGCAGCCGCTGCCATGCAGGCGCTGGACCGGCCGCCCTGCATCTGTCCGGGCGGCATGATGAACATGATGTTTCGGGACATCATGGAAAGAACCGGCTGTCTCTGGCCGGAGGCGCACAGCGATCCGGACAAGATGGCGGGCCTCGCCGCGGGGCTCTATGACGCCGGCGGCTTTGAAAACTACGGCGTGCCCTTCTGCATGACCGTGGAGGCCGAGGCCATGGGCGCCAAGGTGGAGATGGGCGATTTGCTGTGCGAGCCGCACGTGGTCGACTCTCCCCTGACGAACATCAAGGACTGGCGGACGCTCACCCCCCTGACGGCAACATCCGGACGCGTGCCCGTGGTGCTGCAGGCCATCCGCCAGCTCAAGGCTCGAAACGACGGCGTCCCCGTCATCGGCAACATCAACGGCCCCACCTCCGTGGCCGGCGAGCTGATCGCCATGGAGAAGCTGCTGCCCGCCATGCGCAAGGACCCCGAGAGCGTCCACGGACTCATGGGCTTTGTGGCGGACCAGCTGATCGCCTACGGCAGGCTCATGCTCGAGGCCGGGGCGGACTTCATCTGCCTGGCCGAGCCCAGCGGTACCGGCGAGGTGGTGGGCCCGAAGTATTTCAGAGAGTTTACCGTTCCTTATATCAACAAGGTCATGGACGCGCTGGACACCTCCGTCAAGATGGTACACATGTGCGGCAGACTCCAGCGGGTCTACGAGCAGCTGCCGGACATCCACTCGGACATCTTCAGCTTTGACGCGGTGGTCCCCATCAGCGAGGTCCGCAAGGTCATGCCCGGGCGGGCCCTGATGGGCAACGTCTCCACCCTGGCCCTGCAGGAGACCAGCCCGGAGCATGTGCGCTCCATGGTGCGCTATGTGCGCGGCCAGGGCATCGATGTTGTGGCCCCGGCCTGCGGTCTGCCCACCGTGACGCCCCTGCCGGTCATCCAGGCGATGGTGGAGGCAGCAAAGGAGCCGATGACATGATCCACATTGCTGTTTCCGGCTTCGGAGAGATCGAGGCCCAGGAGGGGGACAAGCTCTATGAGCTGCTCTCCTGCCGGGGGCTCACCGAGGGGCCCTGCGGCGGCAAGGGGCGCTGCGGTAAATGCCGGGTGCGCCTGCTCACGCCTTGCCCCCCCGAGGACGAGGAATACCGTTTTTTCAGCAAAGAGGAACTTGAGGCCGGCTGGCGTCTCGCCTGCCTGCACACGGCGGAGGACGGTATGGCCGTCGCCCTGCCGGAGCGGGAGGAAACGCCCGAGCCCCTGACCGCGGGGGCGGAGGCCGCCTTCACCCCGGATGCGGCGGAGGGCTTTGGTGTGGCCGTGGACATCGGCACCACCACCGTGGCCGCGTGTCTGGTCGACCGCCGCACGGGCAGGCAGCTGGCCAAAGCCGCCTGTCTCAACAGCCAGCGCGCCTTCGGTCAGGACGTCATCACCCGCATCGACTACTCCAACCAGAACGCGGACGGTCTCAGACGCATGCAGGAGGCCGTCTGCGCCGACCTGCGTACTCTGGGCGAAAAGCTCTGCCGCGATGTGGGGCTTCAGCCGACTGAGATCGCGGCCTGGACGGTCGCGGCAAACAACGTCATGACCCATATCTTTACCGGCGCCGATCCCGCCGGGCTTGCCGCCTACCCCTTCACCCCGGCCTACACCGGGGCCCGGGACTTAAGTGCGGCGGAGCTGGGTCTGCCCGGCGTTGAGGGAGCGAGGGTCTGGTGCCTGCCCGCGGTGTCCGCCTATGTGGGCGGGGACATCACCGCCGGCATGCTCACCTGCGACCTCGCCGCCATGCCGGGCAACAACCTGCTGATCGACATCGGCACCAACGGCGAGATGGTGCTCAGCCGGAACGGGACCATGTTCTCCTGCTCCTGCGCCGCCGGCCCCGCTCTGGAGGGCATGGACATCCGCTGCGGCATGCGCGCCGCGGCCGGGGCCATTGAGGATGCACAGATCGTCTGGCGTGACGGTCGGCCCCACTGGGTCAACAGGACCATCGGCGGTGCGCCCGCCTGCGGTCTCTGCGGCAGCGGTCTGCTCGCCGCCGTGACGGAGCTGGTGGAGGCCGGGGCCATCGGGGAAAACGGCCGCCTTCAGCTGCACCCGCTCGTCACCGCGGTGGACGGCAAGCGCCGGGTCGTGCTGGACAGTGAGAAGGACATCTACCTCTCCCAGGCGGATATCCGCCAGGTGCAGCTGGCCAAGGGCGCGATTCTCGCCGGGGTGGAGATCCTCCTGAAGGAGGCCGGGCTGGATCCCGAGGAGATGGACAAGGTGCTGGTGGCCGGCCAGTTCGGCGCGCACCTGACGCCCCACAGCCTGGTGGGCTCGGGCCTGCTGCCCGGGTCCCTCGCTGACAAGATCGCCTATGTGGGCAACACCTCGCTTGCCGGCGCGGTGGCCTGCCTGCTCTCCGGGCAGATGCGGCAGAAATCCCTGCACCAGGCCGAGAACGTCCACTACCTGGAGCTCTCCGCCTACCCCGGCTACGAAAAGGATCTCATGCGCGCCATGCGCTTTGTGCCCGCCCCCCTCAAGCGCTTCACCTGCATCGGCGACCACCGGGTCCGCCGGGTGGAGAGCGCGGACGGCGACGAGAGCGCCTGGCACTTCTCCGCCGCCACCCTCGCCGCCGAGGCCAGGAGCCAGGGCGCCGCGGGCTGGCGCATCCTGCCCTTCTGCACCACGCTGATCGCCGAGTCCCTGGGGGCCAGGCCCTTCCTGGACGCCGAGGGCGCCCGGGTGTCCGAGACGCCGTACCAGAAGGCGGATCAGCTTCCGGCCGGGCCGAACTTCGACCTGCCCCGCGTGCGGGCGATCGAGGGCGCCATGGCGCTGCTTGCGGGCGAGGACCTCATCTGGCAGCTGGACGGGCCGCTGACCGTGCTCGGCCAGCTCATCCCCATGGGCAGGCTCTTTGTGGCCCTGCGCAAGTCCGACGAGCTGCTGGGCCTCGCGGAGGACTGGATCTGCCGCTGGGCTGACTGGGCCGTGGCCCGGGGTGCGAAGGTGCTCTCCTTTGCAGACCCCATCGCCACACTGGACCTGCTGGGGGAAAAGACCTACCGTGCCGCCTATCTGCCCGCCCTGCGGCGGCTGCTGGACCGGCTGCGCCGGGAGCACCCCGAGGCGGTGCTCTATGTCTGCGGCAAGATGACCCAGAGTCTGCTGGACTCGGATGCGGTTGTCTCCCGCGTCAGGCGCTTCGACGCGGAAAATTACGGCGAGGCCCTGCGCTGCTTCTGCCGCACCCCGGAGGACGCCATGGTCGGCCACTTCTGCGCTCACCTGCTCTCCTCGCCCGAGACCGTGCTGACGCTCTTTGACTGGAAAGCATAAGGATATACGGAAGGCGTTGTCTCAAAATAGCTGAGATTGCTATTGAGAGGCAACGCCTCTTTCCTTTTTCGGCAATGGTTGAAAAAGGAACAGGGGGAAAGCCATGTAGAGCCCGAAATTAGGAACAGCCCGATTAAGTCAAAAGGCGGCAGGCTTTTGCCTGCCGCCTTTTCGTGTGCGCGGGAAATTACTCGTTGGTGTAGTTGTCGAAGTAGCCCTGGATGTAGACGATGGGAGTGCCCTTATCGCCGGAGCCGGAGGTCAGGTCGCACAGCGAACCGATCAGGTCGGTGAGGCGGCGGGGGGTGGTGCCCTCGGAGACCATGTTGCCCACCAGACTGTCGCCGGTCTTGGCGCGGATCTTCTCCTCAATGGCTGCCCGCAGCTCGTCGCCGGAGAGGTCGCCGAACTCGTTGTCGGCCAGGTACTTGAGCTTGAGCTCGTTGGGCGTGCCGATCAGGCCCACGGTATAGCCGGGGGAGACCACGGGGTCGGCCAGCTCCCAGATCTTGCCGACGGGATCCTTGAAGGCGCCGTCGCCGTAGACCATGGCCTCGATGCGCTTGCCGCTGGCCTCGGAGAGGATGCGGCTGAGCTCCTCAGCCACGGGGGTGCAGTCGCGCGGGAAGAGCTTGACGGTGTCCTCGGTGGCCTTGTTGGAGCCGAGCAGACCGTAGGTGTCGTTCCAGCCGCTGCCGTCGACGGAGGCGTTGAGCAGATCGTCCAGGCCCAGCACGGTCTTGGCTCCGGCGGCCTTCAGCAGGCGCTTGGAACGCGCGCGGGTGTGGATGTCGCAGGTGATGACGGTGTCGGTGTGCTCAAGCAGGGTTGTGACCTTGTTGCCGAAGAGCACCTCCACCTCGCAGCCCTCGCCGCGGATCAGGTTGGAGTAGAAGTCGATGTAGTCCACGCCGGTGAAGGGGTGGACGATGTGGCCGAAGGCCGCGCGGAACTGCTCAAGCGTCAGCACGTCGCTGTAGGGGTTGATGCCCGCCTCGTCCAGACGGTCCCAGTCCACCAGATGGTTGCCCACCTCGTCGGAGGGGTAGCTGAGCAGCAGGACGATCTTCCGGCAGCCGGCGGCCATGCCGCGCAGCAGCAGGGAGAAGCGGTTGCGGCTGAGGATGGGGAAGGCCACACCCACGGTGCCGCCGCCGGTCTTGCGGCGGACGTCCTCGGCGATCTGAGCCACGGAGGCATAGTTGCCCTGGGCGCGGGCCACCACGGACTCGGTCACGGCGACGATGTCGCGGTCGCAGGGGGTGATGCCGGCCTCTTTCCAGGCCTCCATGACGGACGCGGCGGCGATCCTGGCGATGTTGTCGCCCTGGCGAATGATGGGGGCGCGCACGCCGCGCACCACAGTTCCGATTGTTCTCATATCTTGAACGCTCCTTTGCCGAAACGGCAGATTTTTAACTGACGAAAGACAGTATAATCCCGGGGAAGATATAAGTAAAGTACCTAAAACAAATAACTGATATAAGGAAAAATGATATTAGCCGATGCTCTGGACGATGTGGCTGCCGCCCTCGGTCTTGTGTACCTCCACCTTGGAGGCCAGGTTGTCGTACAGCAGGCCCACATGGGAGATGATGCCCACCATGCCGCTGGAGCGCTGGATGCCGGAGAGCACGTCCAGCGCGTCGTCGATGGAGTGCTCGTCGAGAGAGCCAAAGCCCTCGTCAATGAAGAGGGTGCCCAGACGGATGCCGCTGCGCTGGGCCGTGGCGCTCAGACCGATGGAGAGGGCCAGGGACACCAGAAACTTCTCCCCGCCGGAGAGCGTGGCCACGCTCCGCCCCACGTCCTCCGGGGCGCGGGCGTCGTGGATGTAGAGCTCGAGACCGCGCTTGTTGCCCTCGCCTTTGGCGTCGGAGCGGTAGAGGCGGTAACGGCCGCCGTGCACCTTCTCCAGCATGCGGTTGGCCTCCCCGATCACCGAGGAGAACAGCACGCCCAGCACATAGCGCTGCAGCCCGACCCCGCTGTCGCCGCGGAGCACGCGGGCAAAGGCCAGGTCGCTCTCCAGCTGCGCCCGGTCGCGGGTGAAGCGTTCGTCCATCTGTGTGATCTGTCGCAGCCGCTCCTCCAGGCGGCGGCTCTCATTGGAGAGCGTGGCGCGGGCCCGGTGATAGCGGGCCTCCTCCTCTTCCAGGGCGAGCGCCTGGGCGCGCAGCGCCTCCGCGTCAGGCTCCTCGAGCCCGGTCAGCGCCGCGGCGCTCTCGGCAAGCTGCCGGGCGTTTTCCTCCCGGCGGGTGCGGAAAGCCTGCAACTCTTCCCGCAGCCGGTTGCGCTCCCGCGTGTCCAGCATGGCGGAGGCGGCCTCCCCCGGGGAGGCAAAGCCCTGCTTTTCCAGGGCGGCGGCAAGCTCCAGGGCGGCTGTCCGGGCCGTCTCAGCCGCGCCTTCCGCCTCCCGGCGCGCTTGGCCCAGCCGGGCGGCAGACGCGGAGAGCGCGGCGCGGGTCTGGTCTGCCCGCTCGGAACGTGTGCGCAGGATTTCCCGGAAAGCGGCGGTCTCCGCCGTCAAGGTCTTGATCCGCGCCTCCAGCGCGGCCTGGTCTTCAATCCCGGGGAGCCGGGCGGCAAGCGCGGTCTCCAGCGCCTGACGCGCGGCTGCAGCCGCCCGCTCTGCCGCGTGGCAGGTCTCGCTCCCGGCAGCCGCGGCGCCTTCCGCCTCTTCGCGGGCGCGGTCGGCAGCGCTCCAGGCGGCCTTCTTTCCCTCAACCGCCTCCTCCAGCAGCCGCAGCGCCTCCCGGTCCGGGGCGGCCTCGTGCCGCGCGGCCGGATGGGGATGCTGTTTGCTGCCGCAGACCGGGCAGGGGGCGCCGTCTGTCAGCTCCCCGGCGATCTGCCCGTAGATATCCTCCATATAGCGCCTGCGCCCGTCGGCGCTTTCACGCTCCGCCCGGTCCAGCGCGGCGTATGCCAGGCGGCCCGCCTCGCGCTTTGTCTCGCAGTCACGCTGCAGCCGCTCCAGGGTCCGGCGGGATTGTTCCAGGGCCTGACCCAGCCGGAGATCCTCACGGCGCAGAGCGGAGAGATTGGCGTAGGCCTGGCGCTGGTCCCGGCAGCGGAGCAGCAGCGCCTCCTTATCCCGGTTTTCTTCCTCCCGGGCCTGGCATTCATGCAGCAGGGCTTCCGCCTTTTTCAGCGCCTCCGCCCCGACGCGCATCCCCGCCTCGGCGTCCAGGACCATGTGATCGCGGCGCAGGCGCTCCTTTTCGGCCCGCGCACTCGTTTCCAGCTCGCCCCGCAGCGCCTCGGCGCGGTCGGCAGTGTGCAGCAGAGCCTCCTTTTCCTCCTCAATCTGCAGCAGAGCCAACAACTGATCCCGGGCCTTTTCCAGCGCGTGCAGCTGTTCAAAGCGGCGGAGCCGCTCCCGCTGTGTCTCCAGCGCCTGCTTGCGCCCCGGCAGATCAGACGCGGCAAAGCGCCGCTCTGTCTCTTCGAGATCGGCGCGGCAGGCTTCCGCCTTCTGGGTGAGCGCCGCCAGACTCTCGCAGCCCTCGGCCTGCAGCAGGGCGTCCACGGTCTGCTTCAGGGCGTCGGAGGCGTCCTTGCGCTCCTTGGCGATGCGGAAGAAGCTCTCGGCAATGCCGCTCCACTTGCGGATGCCGAAGAGGGTGCTGAGGATCTTTTCCTTGTCCTCCACCCTGGAGGTCAGGAAGCGCTCAAACTGGCCCTGGGGCAGGATCACCACCTGGCGAAACTGCTCATAGTCCAGGCCGATCAGCTCCCGGGCCTTGTCGCTCATCTCCGCGGCTTTGCAGTTTTCAAACAGCGGCTCGAAAACGCCCGCCGTGTTTTTTCGCAGCAGGCTCTGGAAGGCGCTCAGCTTCAGCCTCTTGCAGGCAAGGCCCCGCTCAAAGCGGTAGATCTCGCCCTCAATCTCCAGCGTCAGGCGCACATAGGTGTCCGTCCCCCAGGGGCTCTGGCGGCAGCGCATGGCCTCCAGATTGTCCCGGTGGTGGCCGCTGCTCATGCCGTAGAGGGCAAAGCACATGGCGTCGAGAATGCTGGTTTTCCCCGCGCCGGTCTCGCCGGCGATGAGGAAGGGCCCGTCCCGGCCCAGGGTCTCAAAGTCCACCCGCTCCGCCCCGGCAAAGGGGCCGAAGGCCTGCAGCTCCAAGAGCATCGGTCTCATGCCTGCACGCTCCTTTCATAGTCCGCCTCCGCCTCGGAAAACAGTGCGAGCAGATGTTCGTCGGGGCTCAGCCCCGCGCAGTCCTCACAGAAACGGCGGAAGATGGATTGAGGATCGTCCGCCTCACGCTCCAGTTCCTCCAGCGTCATGCGCACGCCCGCGTCCTCGCGGTCGTAGCTCAGGCCGCTGGCTTCCAGCAGCAGAGGATAGGTCTCCCGCAGGGAGGCCATGGCCTCAAGCCCCACATAGCGGTCGGTGATCCGGGCGCGGACATAGCCCCGGCGCTGGGCGTCGCTGAGCCCCGCGGCGGAGAGCACCTGCTCGTATGTCCCCTCCACGCTGGTCCGCTCATGCAGGGCGGGCAGGGGGATGATCTTCCGCTCCAGGGTCTCGGTATCCAGGAGCGTCACACTTTTTTCCTGGCTCTCCTCACTGCCGAAGGCGTATTTCATGGGAGTGCCGCTGTAGCGGATGTGCGCCCCGACATCCTGCGGGCCGTGGAGATGGCCCAGGGCCACATAGTCAAAGCCCTCAAAGACCCCGCGGCCCACGGCGGCGGCCCGGCCTACCTCGGCGGCCCGGTCGGAGAGGCAGGTCTCCGCGTCCACCAGGAAAGCGTGGGCCAGCAGGATCTGCCTCCGGCCGGGAACAAAGCGGGCGCGGACAGAGTCCAGCACCACCCGGAAGGCGTCCTCCATGGAGTCGATCTCCTCGGCGCTCTCGGGAAAGACGGCCCTGGCCTTCTCGGTGGTAAACCAGGGCAGCAGCCAGACGTCCGCCCCGCCGAGGGAGATGCGCTCCACATCCCGCGTCAGCTCCCCCGCGACGTGGAGCCCGGCCTTTTTCAGCAGGCTCCGGCAGGCAGCAAGGCGCGCGGCGTTGTCGTGGTTGCCGGCGATGACCAGCATGGGAACGCCCAGCCGGTCGCAGATCTCGGTCACAGCCTCGTCATAGAGCTTCATGGCCCCGGCGCCGGGCACCGAGCGGTCAAACACGTCCCCGGCCAGCATCAGCGCGTCCACGCGCTCTTCCTCAATGACGCGGCAGATTTCCCGGAGGAAGAAGCGCTGGTCCTCCTCGAGACTGCGGGTCTGAAAGCTCATCCCCAGGTGCCAGTCCGAGCTGTGCAGAAGTTTCACGGTCTCACCCTCTTTTGGCTTCTCTTTGGGCCGATTGTACCATTTTTGCCCCGCGTTGTAAACGCGAACGCGCCGCCCCCTGGGGACGGCGCGCTTTGAACGGATCGGTTATTCCAGCGTGAACACGGACACATACTGGCTGACGCCCACATGGCTCTGGAAGAACATCTCCATGGAGCAGACAAAGTCCTCCAAGCCGTCGTTGACGTTGAAGAAGCGAAAGACCTCCCCCTGCCGGATAAAGGAGATGAAGTGGGGGATGCCGGCCTCCGAGTAGCGCAGGATGCCCATGCGGCTTTTCAGCGCGGCCTGGAGCGCGGCCTTGCGCCCGCTGGTCTCGCGCATGTCGGGCATGTACTTTCTCAGATAGGCCCGCATCACGTTCATGGTGGTGGGGCCGGGGACGTGGAGGCGGTGCATGCCGTCCATCTCCCTGAGCACCTCTTCAAAGGGGACGTCCTGCCCCAGCGCGTGGCGGATGTTGTAGGCGGCGATCCAGCCGCAGCCGTTGTCGCTGGCCGGGATGGTGCGGTATTCGTAATCCTCGAAGCAATCCTGATCGGCGATGAAGCCGTCGGGGGTAAAGCCTTTGGTTTCCAATGGTCGTCTGTCCTTTATTCGTAGAGTGTGAGCAGCGCCTTCAGCTGGCGGCAAAAGCCCTCGCGCACCTCGGGGGGATCCAGGATCTCGACCCGGGTGCCGAAGGGGGTGAGCCAGGCGTAAAACTGTGGGGAGACCACCACGTCCACCGTGACGGTGAAGGCGTCGTCCCCCTCGGGGATCATGCTCACGTCCTCCCCGAAGCGGTCGATGACGGGGTCGGCCAGGGAGGCGTCGCAGCGCAGGCGCACCCGCTTTTCCTCCCCGGTGAACATGTTGAAGACCTTGGTGGTGTAGGTGGACATATCCGTCGCGGCAAAGACCTCCTTGCCCCGGCGGGGGCCTTCGGCGCTGGTGATGCGGGTCATGCGGTCGACGCGGTAGTGGCGCATGCTCTCGTGCTCGGCGCTGTAGGCCAGCAGATAGTAGTTCTGGTCCACCCAGATCAGCGCGAAGGGGCTGACCTCATGCAGCCTGCCGGCGTGGCGCAGCTCCTTCTGCTTGCGGGTGTTGTACTGAAAGTACTGAAAGCGCAGCAGGCGGTCGCCCGCAATCGCCTCGGAGATCTTGTCCACATTGATGTAGACGCTCTCGTTCATGGCCTTGACGCGGTTGCGCACATAGACCTGACGGCTGAGCAGCCGCGCCTCGTGCCGGGAGCAGAGGCCCTCCAGCTTCGTGATGAGCTGGGCGGTTTTGCGGCGGGTGATGAAGTTGGAGGACTGCACCATGTCCACCAGCAGCTTGACCTCCTGCAGCTCGAAGTCCCGGCTTGCGAGGGAATAGTTGCCGTTGTCGGAGACGATGTCCAGCCCGTAGCCGTCGGCGCCCAGGGTGGCCAGATCGTCATAGAGACTCTTGCGCTCGGCGGAGACGCCGCGCCCCTCCAGATGGGCGATCATCTGCCGGACGGTGGCGCTGTGCTTATCGTCGGTCTCCCGCAGCAGGAAGTCGCGCAGGTAGAGCAGCTTGAGCTTCTGGCCGGAGGATTTGGGCACGGAGAACGCCTCCCTTCCACAAGATAGGTCCCATCATACCGCGGCGGCGGGAAAAAGTCCAGAGGGAAAACAAAGGCGTTGTCTCAAAGCAGCTTCGATTGCCAATGAGAGGCAACACCTCTTTCCTTTGTCGGTAATGGTTGAAAAAGGAACTCGGCAGCTTCAGTTGGCGCCCTGCTTCATACAGGGTGTCCTCTTCCTGCTTTTGCCTGTGCTTCACAACCTGATAACATGCCCCGGTCTCACTCCGCGATGAAATCCATGAACCTGGCCGCGGCCGCCGTGGGGGAGACCGCCCGCAGCGTACACATCGCCACCGCCCGGGGCGGCAGGGCAAAATCCGTCTTCAGCGGCAGGATCACCCCGCGGCTCAGCCCGGACTGAGAAAACTCCTCCGTCACACAGGCCACCCCCAGGCCGATGCGGGCCAGGGAGATCAGCAGGTTGTGGCTGCCCAGTTCGATCTCCGGCTCGATCTCGATTCCGTGCTCGCGGAAGCAGCGCTCCAGATACAGGCGGGAGCTGGCCTTGCGCTCCAGCAGGATCAGCGGAAAGGCCGCGATCTCGGCCATGCTGTAGGCCCGCTCAAAATCGCAGGGGTACTCCGGCGAGGCCACAAAGACCATGTGCGTGTCGAGACAGCGGCGCACGTCGTAGACGCTCTCGTCCTGCATCTCGCTGGCAAAGGCCACGTCCACCTGCCCGGCATGCAGAAGGTCGAGCACCATGCGTGAGGTGCCGTTGAGAATGCGGATGCGGATATCCGGGTAGGCCTTGTGGAAGGCCTCGAGCTTTGGCAGCAGGTAGGTCTTGGTGACGGTGTCGCTGGCTCCGATGGTCAGCTCCCCGGCCAGCAGCTCCCGTACCTGGGAGAGCTTTTCCTCGCCGCTCTCCAAAAGGCCCAGGCCCCGCCGGACGTACTCCAGCAGCAGCTTTCCCTCGCCTGTCAGCGTCACGCCCCGGGACCCCCGGGAAAACAGCCGGATCTGCAGCTGCTCCTCCAGCTGGCGGATGGACTGGCTCACCGCCGGCTGCGAGATGTAGAGCTCCTGGGCCGCCGCGGAGATGTTCCCCTTCTCCGCCACCGCCCGGAACACGCGATAGAGCTCCAGCTTGACCGCCATGTACTCCCCTCCTGTTATTCGAAAATGTGATAACACTCTCGCTTGAGATAAGTCATTATAATATGTTTTTCTGCGGCCTTCAACAGAAAAGCCGTTGTTTTTCTGCCGCGGGCATTGAACAGGGCCGGGTTTTCGCGGTATAATGGACCATCTTCCGCCGGCAGGGCGGGCAAGAGGGAGGGGACAGGATGCAGAGAGCGTGCCGCGTGCTGGCAGGCATTTTGCTGTCGCTATGTCTGCTGCCGCCCCTGAGGGCCCATGCCCGGGATGTGGATTACGAGTGCGCCATGTTCCCCGCGTCCGTCCTCGAGGTCTCCCAGATCCCCTACGGCAACTACTCCCACGCCGAGGTTATGGCCACGGACATTCTCCCGGAGGGGGATGTCTTTGCCCCCTTCACCGGCCAAATCGTCCACATGGACAGCAGCTACGGCTATGTGGTGCTGCAGAGTCTGGACAAGGTCCACTGGGCCGACGGGTCACTGGACTACATGTCCGTGGGCTTCATGCACGACAACGACACCAGCGACCTGCAGACCGGCCAGATTATCCGGCAGGGCACACCCTTTTACCAGGCCGGGATGCGCTCCCCGGACGGCTATGTCACCGCGCCGCACGTCCACCTTGTGGTCATCCGCGGCAAGGCCGAGGGGCTCTCCAATCCCTTCCGGGGGACGGATTTCCCCTTTGACGCCTTTTTCCTTTCGGAGGACACCGAGATCATCATCGAGGGCTGGGCCGCCGAGACCCGCTACTGTCTGCGCAACCACGCGCCCACCGACTACAGCGGGCTCTGGGTCTCCATCGACAGCTTCGGCTCCTACCCCATCCGCTATGACCCCAACGGCGGCGAGGGCGAGATCCCCGGCCGCTTCAAGACCGGCGGGGTGGATGTGGTGCTCAGCAACGGGGCGGCCCTGCGGCGGGACGGCTACGCGCTCATCGGCTGGAGCGAGCAGCCCGGCCTCAACGCCCTGGACTACGCCCCCGGCGCGGTCTATACCGAGGACCGCGCCCTGACTCTCTACGCCGTGTGGGAGCCGCTGGAGTTTTGCGTGCGCTTTCTCCCCGACGGCGGGGAGGGCGGCGGCAGCGAGATTTTGTCCACCGGCGCGCCGCTGACACTGCCGGAGACCCTGGCGCGGACCGGCCACCTTCTGCGCGGCTGGCAGCTCGAGCGCGGCGACGGGCTCTGGTACGCCGAGGGCGGCTGGCAGGAGGGGCCGGATGCCGCGGCGGTCTTTGCCCCCGGCGCGCGCCTGACGCTGGAAGCGGACTGGCCCGCCGGATATGACGGGGACTTCTTCGCCTTTCACGCGCTCTGGGCGCCCAATCGCTACACCGTGCGCTACGCGCCCGGTCTGAAGGGGCTTGCGAGGCTTCTGGTGCGGGGTGAGACGCCTGAGTCTTATCACGTCTACGGTGAGGCGGCCCCCCT
Organism: uncultured Eubacteriales bacterium; assembly: GCA_900319835.1. The sequence goes on from ONPY01000001.1 coordinate 80,859, forward strand.
CTCCCCCTGCGGCTTTTCCCTCTGGGGCCGCCGCTGCACCGGCTGGAGCACGGAGCCCGGCGGCGGTCGGTTCTTCCCGGCGGGCGAGCCGGTTTTGAACCTCTGCGACGAGCCCGACGGCCTTGTCACCCTCTATGCCGTCTGGGAATAAAAAAAGAACCTCCGAAGAGGTCCTTTTTTTATCCCAGCACTTTTCCCAGAATATCCGCCCGGGTCAGCAGTCCCAGGGTGCGCGAGTCGGTGGAGATCTCCCGCAGATCGCCCAGGACGAAGTATTCCCCCTGCCGCAGCAGCGCCGGGTAGCTCATCCCGTCCTCGGTCGGCTCCGTGCGGGTGATGGTGTAATTGCCGCGCTCGGTCATGCCGTTGATGTAGACCGCGCCGCCGCGCAGCTCCACCGTGTCTCCGGCCACCGCGATGACGCGGCGCAGCACGGCTTTGCCGTTTTCAAGCCGCAGCACGACCACGTCGCCCCGCTTGTAGCTCGAGGCCAGACGGAAGAAGAGGACCGGCCGTCCCCTGGCATACTCCGGCTCCATGGCGCTGTCCCCTGCCGCGGCCAGCCCCAGCACGAAGCCGAAGGTCACCAGCAAAAGCACCACAAGGCCGATGCACAGCCGGATCCTGCGGATCACGCCAATGTGATCTCTGTCATACCGTCCCGTTTTCCCGTTTGTCATACTGCACCCCAAGTTTGTCCGTGTTTTCTTTATCTTAGCATGTCCGCCCGGAAAAAGAAAGCTCTGCGGCGGGAAATCCGGGGGATTTTTTCTGCCATTTTTTCCCGGCTTTTGCTGCCTGTTTTTGCCGCTGTCGCGGAAAGCCTGTTTACAGTCGGAGAATAATTTGATAAAATGAAGCCAGTCTCCCCCGGCCGTGACGCGCCGGGCAGCAGACAGAGGAAGGGGGACACACTGTGTATAAGATTCTACAGCAGGATACCGCGCTGCTTCCGTTTCAGAAAGATATTGAGCTGCGCATGGAAAACTACAAGCGCATGCGCGGTCAGCTGACCCACGGCGGCAGACTGATCGATTTTGCCAACGCCCACGATTACTACGGCTTTCACCGGACCGAAGAGGGCTGGGTCTACCGCGAATGGGCCCCCGCGGCCGACGCCCTGTATCTCATGGGCGAGTTCAACGGCTGGGATCAGACCTCTCATCCCATGCGCCGTCTGGCAGATGGCAACTGGGAATTACACCTTCCCGCCGACGCGCTGCGCGACGGCTGCCGTGTCAAAACCGTGGTGCAAAACGGCTCCACGCTCAGCTATCACATCCCGCTCTATGCCCGCCGCGTGGTGCAGGACAGCCAGAGCTTTGAGTGGATCTGTGAGGTCTGGGATCCCCGGACGCCCTACTCCTGGACGGACGAGGGCTTTGTCCCCGACGAGCACCTGCTGATCTACGAGGCCCATGTGGGTATGGCCACCGAGGAATACCGGGTGGGCACCTACCGGGAGTTTGCCGATCTGGTGCTGCCACGGGTGCAGGCGCTGGGCTACAACACCATTCAGCTCATGGCCGTGATGGAGCACCCCTACTATGGCTCCTTCGGCTACCAGGTCTCCAACTTTTTCGCCGCCTCCAGCCGCTTCGGCTACCCGGAGGAGCTGAAATACCTGGTCAACCGGGCGCACGAGATGGGCATTGCGGTGCTGCTGGACGTGGTGCACTCCCACGCGGTGAAAAACACGGTGGAGGGCATCAACTGCTTTGACGGCACCGAGTACCAGTTCTTCCACGCCGGGGCCCAGGGGGAGCACCCCGCCTGGGGCACCAAGTGCTTTGACTACGGCAAGCCGGAGGTTTTGCACTTCCTGCTGTCCAACCTGAAGTTCTGGATGACGGAGTACCACTTTGACGGCTTCCGCTTTGACGGCGTGACCTCCATGCTCTACCACGACCACGGTCTGGGTTCGGCCTTTACAGCGCTGAAGATGTACTTCTCCATGAACACCGACACCGAAGCCATCACCTACCTGCAGCTGGCAAACCAGCTGATCCGGGAGGTCAACCCCAACGCCGTCACCATCGCCGAGGATATGTCCGGCATGCCCGGCATGTGCGTGAAGGTTCCCGAGGGCGGCATCGGCTTTGACTACCGCCTGGCCATGGGCCTGCCGGACATGTGGATCAAGCTCATCAGGGAGCAGCGGGACGAGGACTGGAATCTTGACCGCATCTGGCACGAGCTCAACGCCCGCATGGCCGCCACCATCGCCTATGTGGAGAGCCACGACCAGGCCCTGGTGGGCGACCAGACCGTCATCTTCCGTCTGGCCGGCGCCCATATGTACACGGACATGGACAAGATCTGCCACAACCAGATCATCGACCGGGCCATAGCCCTGCACAAGCTGCTGCGGCTGGTGACGCTCTCCGCCGGCGGCAACGGCTATCTCAACTTCATGGGCAACGAGTTCGGCCATCCCGAGTGGATCGACTTCCCCCGCGAGGGCAATGGCTGGAGCCACCAGTACTGCCGCCGTCAGTGGAGTCTGGTGGACAACGGTTACCTGAAATACGGGCAGCTCAACGAGTTTGACAAGATGATGATCCACACTGCACGGGAGTTTGACCTCTTCGGCGACGGGACCGCCCATCTGCGGCTTATCCACCAGGACGACCACATACTGGCCTACGAGCGGGCCGGTCTGGTCTTTGTCTTCAACTTTGATCCCCAGTTCAGCCGGGAGAATTATCTCATCCCCGTCAGCGAGGGCTGCGACCACGAGGTGCTCTTCACCTCGGACGACCCCGACTTCGGCGGCTTTGGCCGCATCAGCCACGAGACACGCTCCGCCTTCGTGCCGGGCTACCCGGCCCCCGCCCTGCGCCTCGGCCTGCCTCCCAGAACCGCCATGGTCCTGCGGCCGATCAAGGAATAAACCATCTGGCAGCAAGCGCCCCGATCCGTTTGGATCGGGGCGCTTTTTCGATTCTGTTCAAATCATTTACCGCAGAAAGCCGTTGATGATCTGCTCTTCGGCTTCACTCTCGGTGAGTCCCAGGGTCATGAGCTTGATGATCTGGTCGCCGGCGATCTTGCCGATGGCGGCCTCGTGGATCAGGGCCGCGTCGATGTTGTTGGCCTCCAGCTCCGGCACTGCCAGGACCTTGGCCTTGTCCATGATGATGGCGTCGCACTCGGTATGGCCCGAGCAGAGGGTGTTGCCCACGATGCGGGAGCGGTAGAGCTGCCAGCTCTCTTCCTTGGCGACCGAGCGGGAGACCACGTCGGCGCTGGAACCCTCGCCGTTGAGTTCGATGGTGTAGCCGCTCTCGGCGCGCTGGCTGCCGTGGGTCATCAGGCGCTCATGCACGACGAGCTTGGCGTCCTTGTCAAGCTTTGCGATCGTGTCGCGGACGGTATCGTCGATGCCCTTGATCTGCACCATCTCCATCTCCACGCTGCTGCCCTCACCGATGTTGACCTCGGTCTTGGGGTTCATGATGCGTTTGCCGCGGCCGGTGCCCTCGCCGTAGTGTTTTTCCACATACTTGACCTTGGCGTTTTTGCCGATGAAGAAGCGGTGGACGCCGTCGTGGGCGGAGTCCTGGTCTCCACAGTTGGAGATGCCGCAGCCGGCCACGATGACCACGTCGCAGTCATCGCCCACGAAGAAGTCGTTGTACACGACATCCTTCAGCCCGCTCTCGGACAGCACCACGGGGATGTGGACGCTCTCGTTGACGGTGCCGGGTTTGATGCGGATGTCGATGCCGGGCTTGTCGGTCTTGCTGGTGATTTCGATGTTGGCAGTGGAGTTGCGGCCGGCGGCCTCGCCGTTGGCGCGGATGTTGTAGGCGCCCTCGGGCACCTTGTGCAGGTCGGCGATCTCGGCCAGCAGCTGTTTCTGAATCTCGCTGAGCATCAGTTGACCCCTCCTTCCAGAATGCGGTTGCAGGTGACGGGGATGGTGCTCTTCATGAGCTCGGGCAGGATCTGGTCCTTGCTGCCCTGGTCGCGCACCTGCCCGTCGGCAATGAGGATGATGGAGTCGGCGATGTTCAAAATCCGCTCCTGGTGGGAGATGATGAGGATGGAAGCGTGGGTGCGCTTCTGCATATTCTCAAAGACCTGGATCAGGCTCTGGAAGCTCCAGAGGTCGATGCCCGCCTCCGGCTCGTCAAAGACGGAGAGGGTGGTGCCGCGGGCCAGGACGGTTGCGATCTCGATGCGCTTCATCTCGCCGCCGGAGAGGCTGGCGTTGACCTCGCGGTGGATATAGTCGCGCGCGCAGAGGCCGACCGCGGAGAGATACTCGCAGGCCTCGCCCACGCTCAACTCCTTTTGGGCCGCCAAGCGCAGCAGGTCGATGACCGTGATGCCCTTGAAGCGGACGGGCTGCTGCAGGGCAAAGCTGATGCCGAGCTTGGCCCGCTCGGTGATCGAGAGATCGGTGATGTCCTCCCCGTCCAGGAAGATCCTGCCGGAGGAGGGCTTTTCAATGCCCATGATCAGGCGGGCCAGCGTGGACTTGCCGCCGCCGTTGGGGCCGGTGATGACGACGAACTTCTCGTCGGGGACGACGAAGCTGACGTCCTTGATGATTTCCTTGGTGTTGTTTTCATCCTCCACACCGAAGCAGAGGTTCTTCAGTTCAAGCATATTTCAAACGCCTTTCCGTGCTTTCATTACAGACTCTGGCATTATACCACATTTTCAGGAAAGTACAACTATCCTTTTGCGGTCGTCAGATAGAGGGTATAATCCACGTTGTCTCCGGGGTAGAAGTAGCTCTGGGTGTAGCCCGCGTTCATGTAGATGGTGTAGTCGCCGTAGCGCCCCTCGGCAGGGATGTACTCCCAGTCGCCGGGCAGCTCCACGGTCTCCTCCCGCACGTGCGGCCCGCCGTCGTAGTAGTCCTCCCACACCAGGTGGACCCGGCGCAGGGGCTTGTCCCAGCCGTCCAGGAAGCTCAGCTCCGGCAGCTTCTGCGGAAAGCTCAGTGTCATGACGCTGCCGGGCTCCGCCGCGGGGTCGTAGTAGTACGCCTCGCGCCGCAGAGCGAGGGTCCCCCGGTCCACGTCAAAGTCCTGCCGCGCGTCGTATTCCGTCACGGCCCGGATATGGATCACGTCGTTCTCAACGCCGGTAAGGCGCATCACCGCCACGTTTGAAAAATAGTCCTGGATGCAGCTCTCCCAGCGCTCCCAGCTACCGGCGCTCTCGTCAAAGCCGCTGACGCGGGCGCGCATCTTGCCCTCCGCAGTCTTTTCATACTCGAAGTAGCAGCCGCGGTACTGGCCGGAGATGTAGTCGGGCTGGATGTTCATCACGCAGAGATCTCCCCTGCGGTTCACCAGCCAGTTTTCCATGTCGTCAAAATAGTTGTTTCGGATGCAGATGGCCTGGTTCTGCGTCAAAAGAAAGCGCAGGCTGTTTTGCGCCATGAGCAGTTCCCAGTCAAAGTCCAGCCCGGGATCCATCTTTGCCCCGCCCGCCGGCAGCGTCACGTCCGTGAGCCGGTAGGGGAAGTCCGCCTCCCCGCTGGGCCGGAAGAGCAGCCGGTAGCTCTTTTCCGCCGTGTCGCCGCCGGCAAAGTGGCGGATGACGGTCAGACTCACGGCGGAATTGCCGTCGGCCTCCAGCCGGGTCTCCAGCGTGACGCCCAACAGTTCCTCCAGCCGCTGCATGTGGGTGGGAAAAGCGATGTTTACGGTGCCGTCGGCGGTTTTCATGCGCTTGGCAAAGCCGTAATCCTCATACTCCGGGTAGAACACGAATTCCCCCTGGTTTCCGATGGAGCGCTGGAAGGCCTCCGCCTCGGCGATCGGGATCATGTCGCAGTCGGCGGTGCGGCAGCGCCAGGCCGTATACCAGCCCGTGGCGTCCAACAGGAAGGCGGGATCCTCCGGCAGGGTCCCCTCGGGAAAGCCGCCGTTGTAGTAGGCCATGGCCACGGCGAAGGCCTGGCCCGCGGCGGTCTCGGCCAGATCCGGCACCTCGGCGGCAGAGGGCTTCTTTTCCGCCGGGGCGGCAGCCGCCGGCGTCTGCGCAGCGGGCTTGGGTTCGCTTGTGGGCGCGGGCGCTGCGGAGGCGGCACAGCCGGAGAACAATCCCAGCAGCAGCGCCGCGGCAAGGAGCAGAGTCACGGTTTTTTTCATGGCAGTGTCCTCCCAAATTTTCTTTTTGTGATCCCAGTATATCTGATCTCTCAGCTTTTTTCCACCGTCCGCGCGCATTTTGGTTGTAAAATCTCGCCGGAAATTGTATAGTAGGGGCATAAGGGAGGTGCGCGGCATGTCGGTTTGGCAGGTTGTTCTTCACAATTTATGGGGCTTCGATCTGGTGATCGTGCTGGTCGCCCTGGGCAACGCCCTGTGTTTTGCCGCCACCCGCCGGCAGGCAAACGAGCTCTACCGCCGGCTGCACCGGCTGATCTTCGTCCCCTCCCGCCGGGAGCACCCCGAGCTGCTGGTGCGGGAGCTGTCCGCTGTGGATGAGGAGGAGATCATCGCCCTGCGCCACCGGTCGGAGAGCCTCTATGCCGTCTATGTCAATGTCACGGCCATCTTCCCGTTGTTGGGCATTCTGGGCACGGTGCTGTCCCTGCTGCCCATGGTGGCAGACCTGAGCAACATGCAGATGAACTTCTTTGCCGCCCTGACCTCCACGCTCTGGGGTCTGATTTTCGCCATCCTCTTCAAGCTGCTGGACGGCTTTCTCTCGGCGCGGATGGAGGACAACGACAAGAGCGTGGCCATGCTGCTGGAGCGGCGGGCGCGGGAGCCGGAGGCCGCAAAGCTGTGAGACGGCGGGAGATTTTCATTGAGCTGACGAGCCTGCTGGACGTGATCCTCATCATGCTCTTTGTCCTGCTGACCCAGGCGCGAACCCAGACGGACGCGGCCATCAGCTCCAAGGCCGAGGCGGAGGCCGCCGCGGAAAGCGTCCGGGCGGCGCTCAGTCAGACGCAGACCGAGCGGGACGCGCTGGCCGAACGGCTCGAGACGCTTGAGCGCGAGGGCATCACCGTCGGGGTGGTGGAGGAAAACAGCCTGGTGCTCACACTGAGCGTTCAGGGCGGGGACAGCCGCTACGCGCTCATCGAACCCCGGGAGGGCGGGAGCATCCGCGTCCCCCTCGACCCGGAGGACGAGACCTATACCGTCAACCGCCTGCGCGCGGCGCTCACGGGGCTCGTGCGCGACAGCGGGAAGGAGACGGTCTTTGTGGTCTTTCAGTACGACCGGAACCGGATCTACCAGACCGAATATCTGCTGGTCGGCAACGTGGTGCGCCAGCTGAAGGAAGAGGCAAGAAGCGCCGGCACGGCGCTGCAGTATATTGAAACCGATCTCACGCAATAAGGAGGAAGCGCCATGGCGGAGCAAGAGAAGAAACGCGGCAAGACCGGCCGGCGGGTGACCACCGCGGCCGCGGCGGCAGCCCTGCTGCTTCTGGCGGGCAACGGCGTCAGAAACGGCGGCTGGGGCCTGCTGCCGGGCGAGGGCGACAGCCTGCTGCCGGAAAAGGAACAGACCGAGGCCGTCCAGGTCGCGGAGGCCGAAGAGCCCGCGGCCCAGGAGGACGACGGTGTGCTCACCGTGTCCGTGCAGGAGAGCCAGATCATCTTTGAGGGCCGGGCCGTCACGCCGGAGGAACTGGAGGAGGCGCTGCTGCGCGCCTACGGCGAGGGCAAGACGGTGGAGCTGGTGGACGCCGGCGCCATCAAGGCCGACTACGACAGTGCCGCCGCCATTCTGGACAAGCTGAACATCCCCTACACTGTCCGGTAACAGCGCGAAAACGTGAAGCCGCCCCGCCCCGCGGGGCCGGTTTTTTGCGCGGGGAGGGAAACTTTGACGCTCGTCTCATGGCCCCCTTTCGAAAAAGGGGGCTGTCAGCGCAGCTGACTGGGGGATCGAACGTGAAGCGTTTCCTGGCGTATCGATCCCTCCACCGCGCAGGCGCGGTCCCCCTCCCCTTATCCAAGGGGAGGCTATGCCAGGAACCACATCTTTGCAATCACCCATCAAAGGAGGCGGCGGGAATCGAGACCGTCAGCGGACTGAACAACTGGAAACTGAAGCTCCGCCGCGAGGAGGACGGCGTGGCCATCCTCCGGGCCGTCACCTGCGACACGGACGTCTCCCTGCCCGAGACGCTGCTGGGCCTGCCGGTCACCCGGGTGGGCGACCGGTGCCTGGCCCCGGACGCGCGGGAGCTTAGGGAGGATTATGAGGAGCTCCGCGTCCTCGGCGGGCCGGAGGCGGGCGAATGGAACAACCGGCGCATCCGGCGGCTCTCCCTGCCGCGCACACTCAAGCACATCGACAGCTACGCCATGATGAATCTGCGCGCCATGGAGGAGCTGCGGCTGTACGACGCGCTGCGCTCCACCGGCACCTGCACCTTCATGAACTGCCGGGTCTTCTCCCGGCTGCACCTGACGCGCACGGGCGCGGAGCAGGGCCCGGCGCTTGCCAACATCGTCTCCACCCTGCCCCAGGAGCTGGACGTGACCCTGCACATGCCAAACGGGGACACCACGCGCCTGCTCTTTCCCGAGTATGTGGAGCTCTACGAGGAGAACAGCCCCGCCCGCATCTTCAACCTGAACATCATCGGCGCGGGCTACCCCTACCACAGCGTCTTCCGGGACAAGAAGCTCTTCCTGGCCGACTACGACGCGCTGTGGAAGCAGTATCTCGCCACCGAGCATGAGGACGGCTGCGCCCTGCGCCTGGCCTATTTTCGTCTGCGCCATCCCACGGATCTCTCCGAGGCCGCCCGCGCGCGCTATCTCGACCATTTGCGCCGAAACGCCGCGGCGGCCCTCTCCCTGGCGCTGCGCCTGGAGGACGCGGAGGGCCTGCGCCTGCTGCTTGGGGCGCGTGTGGGCGAGAGTGAGGCGCTCTCCGCCGCCCTGGACGAGGCGCGCTCTCTGGGCCGCACGGAGGCAGTCGCTCTGCTGCTGGCCGAGCGGCAGCGCCGCTTCGGGGCCGGACGGCGCAGAAGCTTTGAACTCTGAGGACACACCCATGAACGAAGACAGACTTGCCGCCGTGGGGCTGGACATCCTGATGGCCGCCCGGGCGGAGCTCGGCATGAGCATGCCGTACCTGGCCGAGGCGCTCTACGCTCTCACCCCCGCGCCGGGGGACGCGGTGACGATCTCCGCCGCCACCGACGGCGAAACACTCTACTATAACGGCAGCTACCTTGCCGACTGTTACCTGCGCAGCGGGAGAATCGTCAACCGCCTGGTGCTGCACGGGATCCTGCACTGCATGTTCCGGCACATCCGCAAGCGCCAGGGCCGGGACGCCGCGCTCTGGGATCTGGCCTGCGATGCCGCGGTGGAAAGCGTGATCGATTCGCTCCCCTATCCCTGCCTGCAAAACCCGGGCGCCCCCAGCAGGGCCAAGTTCTACGGCGAATGCCGCCGGGAGCTCAAGGTCCTGACCGCCGAGGGCATCTACCGCCTGCTGCTCAGAAACCCGAGGCCCGAATATGAGATTGCCCAGCTCCAGCGGGCTTTTCTGATGGACGACCACAGCCTCTGGGATATGGAGGAAAAGCGCCAGAAGGAGCAGACGGAGCGCCAGGACCAGCTCTGGCAGTCGATCGCCTCCAAGACCCAGACCTCCATGCAGACCATCCCCTCCCCCAGCGGACAGCAGGGCGAGGCCATGAGCGAGCTTCTGGCCGTGGCCGCGAGAGACGATGTGGACTACCGCCGCTTTCTGCGCCGCTTTGCCGCGCCGCGGGAGGTGCTGCGCCCGGATGACGACGCCTTTGACTACATCTACTACAGCTACGGGCTGCAGACCTACGGCAACATGCCGCTCATCGAGCCGCCGGAGACGAAGGAGGAGGAACGCATCGAGGACTTTGTCATCGCCATCGACACCTCCATGTCCACCTCCGGCGCGCTGGTGCGGGCCTTTCTCGCCAGCACCTACGCCATTCTCCGCTCCACGGACACCTTCACCCGGCGGCTCAACATCCACATTCTCCAGTGCGACGACCGCCTGCGCTCCGACACGCTGATCCGCTCGGCCGAGGAGCTGCACCGCTACATGGCGGAGTTAACCCTCACCGGCGGCAGCGCCACGGACTTCCGCCCGGTCTTTGAGCATGTGCAGAAGCTGGTCGATGCCGGCAGCTTCACCAATCTGCGCGGGCTCTTGTACTTTACCGACGGCATGGGCATCTACCCCGCAAAGCGCCCGAGCTGGGACACCGCCTTCATCCTGCTGCAGGAGCCCCCCATGACGCTGAAAATCCCCCCCTGGGCCATCAAGCTGGTGCTGGAGGCGCCGGAGCTGGAAAAGCCCAGAGAGCTGGATGAGAACGTCTGGCTGGAGGACATCCTGGCCGACCTGCCCGAATTTTAATTGCGCGAGGACGACGACATGAACATCAAGCAAGCCAAAACCCAGATTCGAAACACCCTGCGGGCCTATCTCGCCCGGGACGAGTACGGCGCCTACCGCATCCCGTCCATGCGTCAGCGCCCTGTGCTGCTGATGGGCCCCCCGGGCATCGGCAAGACCCAGATCATGGAGCAGATCGCCAGTGAAGAGCAGGTGGGTCTGATCTCCTACACCATCACCCACCACACCCGGCAGAGCGCCATGGGCCTGCCGTTCATCGAAAAGCGCAGCTACGGCGGGGTAGAGTATACCGTCACCGAGTACACCATGTCCGAGATCATCGGCGCGGTCCACGCCCTGATGGAGAACACCGGCATCCGGGAGGGCATCTTATTCCTCGATGAGATCAACTGCGTCTCCGAGACTCTGGCCCCCATGATGCTGCAGTTTCTGCAGAACAAGACCTTCGGCAACCAGCGTCTGCCCGAGGGCTGGCTGATCGTGGCCGCGGGCAACCCGCCGGAATACAACAAGTCCGTGCGGGACTTTGACGTGGTGACGCTCGACCGCGTCAAGCGCATCGACGTGGCGGAGGACTTCGCGGTCTGGAAGGAGTACGCGCGGCAGAAGGGTCTGCACGGCGCGGTGGTCTCCTACCTGGACATCAAAAAGGAGAACTTCTACCGCATCGAGAACACCCCCGAGGGTCTGCAGTTTGCCACCGCCCGCGGCTGGGAGGATCTCAGCGAGTTGCTCTACGTCTACGAGGATCTGTGGATCGAGGTGGACGAGAGCCTGGTGGTGCAGTATGTGCAGATGCCGGCCCTGGCCCGCGACTTCATGAACTATCTCCGCCTCTACAACAAGTACCGCCAGGTCTACCATGTGGAGGATATTCTGCAGGGCCGCGCCCCTGCCGTCACGAAGACGGAGTTTGCCGCCGCGCCCTTTGACGAGAAGCTGGCGGTGATGGGCCTGCTGCTGGCCAGGCTCTCGGAGCTGGCCCGGGATACCCGCCGGCAGGACGGGCTGTGCCAGGCGCTCTACGACGATCTCTCCGGCGTGAAGGGGCGCATGGACGCAGAGGCGCCCGCCGACGTGCTGCGGGAGATCTTGGAGGCGCGCAGGGCCTCTCTCAAGCGGGCGGCCGCCGCCGGGCAGAACGACCGGGAGAAGCAGACACTCGCTCAGGCGGAGATCAACCGCCTGGAGGAGTATGGGAAGCTGCTCGCCGGAATGCCCGAGGCCGAGAACGATGCCCAGTTTGCCTCCCTCAAGGGCGCCTTCTCCCGGGAGACCGGGCTGCGGGAAACGCTGGCAGACGGCACAGGCGGCGCCTTTGACAACGTCTTTGCCTTTCTCGAGCAGGCCGTGGGCCAGAGTCAGGAGCTGGTGCTTTTTGTCACCGAGATCACCGCGGGCTTTGACACCTCCTGGTTTGTGGAGGAGTTTGGCTGCGAGGCCTACTTCCGCCACAACAAGGAGCTGCTCTTTGACGAGCGGCGGCAGCAGATCCTCGATAAGCTCACCGGCAGCCGCCCGGCACTTGACGGCGAAACGGAGACTTGATATAATACCCACACTGAACAGGCCGGTCCGGATTTCCCGGACGGAGCCGGGTCACCCATGTGACAGCAGATGAACCAACATCCGCGGGACAGCGTATTCTGTCCCGCGGATGTTTTCTCTTTTCCCGGCATATTCTGTTTGTATCCTCAGCAAAGGAGCGACCCACATGAAGCTTTTGCATATCGCAGCCCACGGCGGCGCGGGCGCGGCCTCCGCGTCCCAGCGGGAGGCGGAGCGGACTTCCCGCATCGGCATCGGCGTGGACCTTGCGCTGACCGCCTTCAAGCTGCTGGCGGGCACTGTCGCCCACTCCGGCGCCATGATCTCCGACGCGGTGCACTCTGCCTCGGACGCGTTCAGCTCTGTCATCGTCATTCTGGGCGTGCGTGCCGCCGCCAAGGACTCCGACCGGGAGCACCCCTACGGGCACGAGCGCTTTGAGTGTGTGGCGGCCATCGTTCTGGCCCTGATCCTCGCGGTGACGGGCTTCTCCATCGGTCTCAACGCGGTGCGGGCCATCGCCGCGGGGCCGGCGGAGAACGCAGCCGCCCCCGGTCTCCTCGCCCTGGTCGCGGCCGGGGTCTCGGTGCTGGTCAAGGAGGGCATGTTCTGGTTCACCCGGTCCGTTGCCCGGCGCATCGGCTCGACCGCGCTGATGGCGGGGGCCTGGCACCACCGTTCCGACGCGTTCAGCTCCGTCGGCGCGCTGCTCGGCATCGCCGGCGCCCGGCTGGGCTTTGCCGCGGCGGACGCCCTGGCAAGTCTGGTCATCTGCGTCTTCATCGAGAAAGCGGCGCTGGACATCTTCCGGGACGCCATCGACCGCATGGTCGACCGCGCCTGTGACGCGGACACCGAGGAGGCCATCCGGCGTCAGGCCCTGGACATTGACGGCGTCCTGAGCGTTGACCTGCTGCAGACCCGCACCTTTGGCAGCCGCATCTATGTGGAGATGGAGATCGGCGCGGACGGGAACATGACACTCTTTGAGGCCCACCGCATCGCTGAGACCGTCCACGACAGCATCGAGGCCGCCTTCCCCCAGGTCAAGCACATCATGATCCACGTCAACCCCGCCGAGGGCGAGACGTAAAGCAACCCCGCAGGGCGAACCCTGCGGGGTTGCTTTATTCTGTTTCCCTGTCAGTCGGCTTGTAGATCTTCCTGTCCAGGGCGAAAATCTTCCCGCTGAAGGATCCCGCGGGCATGGACTGGAAGGTCTCCGCGTAGATCTCCATGCGGCTGTCGATCATGTCGATGAGGTGCAGCAGCTCCGCCTCGGCGCACATGGGGCGCACCGCGGCGCCGAAGTCCGGCTCCCCGTGGTGGGAGAGGATCAGGTGCTGCAGCAGCACCGCCTTCTCCTGCGGCAGGCCCAGCTCCTCCGCCATGCGCGCGGCCTCCTGGGCGCCCATTACCAGATGGCCCAGCAGCTGCCCCTCCAGGGAATAGTCCACCGCGAGCCCCAGAGGTGAAAAGTCAAACTCCCGCTCCTTGGCCAGATCGTGCAGCAGCGTGCCGCAGAGCAGCAGGTCCCGATTGACGACCTCGGCGTACTGCCCGGCGAGGAAGTCCGCCGTGCGCAGCATGTTGGCCGTGTGCATCAACAGCCCGCCCAGAAAACCGTGGTGGACAGACTTGGCCGCCGGGATGCGGACAAAGCGCTCCCGGTGGCGGCGCAGCATCTCCTCCGCCATGCGCCGGTAGTCGTCATCCGCCAGGGAGGCGATCAGCGCCTCCACCTCCGCGAGCGCCGCGTCAAGGTCAATGGGCGCGGTGGGCACCAGCTCAGAAAGCTCATAGCGGTCGTTTACGTCGGCCAGGCGGATGCGCTGGGCGGAAAACTGCCGCCCTCCCCGATACTCCGAGACCTTGCCCCGGAGCTTGACGACGCTGCCGTTGTCCTCTGTCCCGATGCCGCCCGGAAAGTCCCAGACCACCAGCTCCATGCTGCCGCTGCGGTCCGAGATGGTCCCGGTCAGATACGGCTTGCCGCTGTTGGTGGTTCTCTGGCTGGCGGCGGAGAGCAGGTAAAACCCCTCGATCTCATCTCCCAGCGCCATGTCGTTGACGGCGATGTTGTACAGCATCTTGTCTTCCTCCCTTATCGGCGCAGATAGTGCGCCGCCATGTCCAGCAGCAGATCCAGTTCCCCGGGGCCGCTGAAGCCGTCCGCCGGCAGGATCTCGCCCCGGAGCAGCTTCTGGCTCAGGGACATCACCGCGTGACACACCGCCTCATAATAGCGTCTGGGATCCTCGATGGGCCGCACCGAGCCGTCAGCCAGCCCCGCCTCATAGGAGCCCAGAAACACCGGGTAGAAGTTCAGCACGCTCTGCTCGTACTCGGCAAGCTGGGACATATCCACCCGGCTGCGGATAATAAACGCGTCAAAATCCCCCACAAAGCGGATGAAGTCAGGCTGCTCCTGGAAGAGTCTGCGGTAGACGCCGAAGAGCCGGGTGATCTGCTCCATGCCGCTTTGGGCGTGAAAGTCCTCCGCCTCGTAGACGCTGGAAAAAAGGGTGTTCAGGTCCTGCCACAGCAGGGCCCCGGCCCGGATCACCAGCGCCTCCTTGGTGCCGAAGTAGCGGTAGAGACTGGCCACCCCCACCTCGGCCCTGGCGGCGATGTCCGTCATCTTGACTTCTTCGATCCCGTCCTGCAGAAACAGCTCCGCCGCCACATAGACGATGGATTCCTCCCGCAGGTCCTTTAAACTTTTTCCGATATTTTCAAGCATCATATTGACAGGCTCCGCTACGTGTGATAGTCTATCTATCAGATTGATAGATAGACTATCACACCCTGCAAGATTTGTCAAGAACGACGGGAGGATGGCGTATGGAGCACTCGAAAGTGATCTTCGGCAACACCATCGCGGAAAAGGACTATCAGAAGGCCTGCCGCGGAAAAGCGAAATATCAGAAAAAATTCGGGGACGACAGCGGCACCGAATATTATTTTGCCGCGGCGGAGAATCCGGTGCTCGCCCCCATCGGGGTGAAGAACCTGGTACTGACGGACAAACCGGGGCTCAAGCTGCCGGACAACGCCCTCATCGTGGGCAACATCCGCATGGGCTACGGCCACTACCGCATCTCCATGGCCATCGCCTCCGCGGCCCACGCCCTGGGCTTTGAACCCTACTGGCTGGATCTCAACTCCTACCCGGTGTCCACGGCCACCAAGCTCATCTCCCACCAGAACGACCTGTACTCTCTCGGCTCCCGGCTGAGCCAGAAGATCGGCCTGTTCAACAAGCTGGTGTGGGAGCCCATCAACTCCGAGGGCTTCCGGAAGCTGACCTACAACGCGGCCGACCAGAAGAACGCCGAGCTGATGGCTCCGCTGCTGCGGAACCTCCCCAAGGACGTGCCCTATGTGGCCACCCACGCCTGGCCCGCCCAGGCCGCCATCCACGCGGGCTTTACCCGGGTGGTCAACGCCATCCCGGACAACTGGCCCATGGCTCTGCACCTCGCCGAGGGCAGCATCCACACGGTGCAGACGCCCTCCGCCTTCCTGGGCTACAAGATGCTGCGCGGCATGGACCCCAAGCGTCAACTCAAGCCCATGCCCAAGGGCAGTCTCTTTGACGTGGGCCACTATGTGGACCACGAGCTGGTGGTGAACATCGAGCGCGACTGCCAGGCGCGGCTTGACCGCATGGCCGCCGGCAAGCCCCGGCGCTACCTGCTCTCTATCGGCGGCGCGGGCGCGCAGCAGAAGCTGTTTGAGGACATCATCCGCCACCTGCTGCCCCAGGTGCGTGCCGGCAAGGCGGCTCTGCTCATCAACACCGGCGACCACTTTGAGGTCTGGAACGCCATCGTCTCCCACATCCCCGAGCTCGGCAGCCTGGCGAACACCCATTTTGACGACTATGCGGCCGCCAAGGCCTTCCTGGAGAAGGACGAGCTGGACGGCGTGCAGGCCTTCTGCCACAAGGACATCTTCGCCGCGGTCTATGTGACGAACCTGCTGCTGCGCCGCTGCGACGTGCTGCTGACCAAGCCCAGCGAGCTGAGCTTCTACCCGGTGCCGAAGCTGATGATCCACCGTGTCGGCGGGCACGAGGCCTGGGGCGCCATCCGCGCGGCCGAGGTGGGCGACGGCAGCTACGAGCTGGACAAGACCGAGGAGGTCCTGGCCATGCTCGATGAGATCACGAACGGCGACGAGATCCTGCCCGCCCTCTGCCGGGGCATCCTGCGGGCCAAGAACGCCGGGATCTACAACGGCGCTTACGAAGCCGTGAAGCTCGCAGTCAAGTGATCAAATAAGGCCCCCTTTGGATAAAGGGGGCTCCGCGGAGCGGTGGGGGATCGAACATCGGAGGCTATGCCGGTCAGACCACGCCTGGGAAAAACGGAGGCCTCGATCCCTCCGCCCCTTCGGGGCGCCTCCCTTTTCGAAAGGGAGGCATATACATTTCATAAAAAAAGGGAGAAAGCATCATGCAGAAGAAACCGATCACCAACAAGCTGCTGTGGATCTTTGCCATCGGCCAGTTCGGCTGGAGCCTGCTCTCCGGCATCGTGACCAACTGGATGGTCTACTACTACACCGGCAGCCCCGACGCTCAGAACCCCAACACCGGCATCTTTGCCGCCGGCATCACCCAGAACCCCATTCTCTTTAAATTGACCCTCTTCGGTCTTGTGCTGGCCGTCGGGCGCATCTTTGACGCCATCACCGACCCGCTGATCGCCGGCTGGTCCGACCGCTCCAACTACAAGGGCGGCCGCCGCATCCCCTTCATGAAGGCCGTGGCCATCCCCTTCGCCCTGGTCACGATCGGCCTCTTCACCCTGCCCCAGACCGGCTCCGTTGCCCTCAACGACACGCTCCTCTTCGTGCTGCTGATGCTCTTCTACCTGGTGATGACCATCTTCTGCACGCCCTACAACGCCCTGATCGCGGAGCTGGGCGACACCCAGGAGCACCGCATCAACGTCTCCACCTACATCTCCTTCACCTTCATCGTCGGCCAGTCCATCTCCTTCATGCTGCCCAATGTGGCCGGCATGTTCGAGGGCGCCTTCGGCCAGGCGGGCTCCGTGCGCATGGCTGTGGCCGTGATGGCGACCATCGCCTGCATTGCCATGCTGATCCCCTCCCTGTACATCAAGGAGCGGGAATACATCGACTCCAAGCCCAGCGAGACCAAGGCCTTCTCCTCCCTGCTCAAGACCTTCCAGAACGGGCAGTTCAGGCGCTTTGTCTATGCCGATGTGATCTACTTCTTCGCCCTGACCCTGTTCCAGACCGGTCTTGCCTTCTATGAGACCAAGCTCATGGAGATTGAGGACACCTGGACCTTCGTGCTCACCGCCACCATGACCTTCATCTCTGTCTGCCTCTACCCGGTGGTCAACAAGCTGGCCCCGAAGCTCGGCAAGAAGAAGCTGATCGTCACCGGCTTCTTTGCTTACGCGCTGGTCTTCCTCATCACCACCTTCGTGGGCAAGGGCCTGCACTGGGGCTTCATCATCGCCGTGTGTGCGGCGGTGCCCATGGCCATTCTCGGCATTCTGCCCCAGGCCTGCGTGGCCGACGTGGCGGAGCTGTCCAGGCTCGAGACCGGCGAGGACCGCAGCGGCATGTTCTTTGCCGCCCGCACCTTTGCTTTCAAGATGGGCCAGGCCATCGCCATGGTGGTCTTCACCTCCCTGACCGTCTCCGGCACCAAGGCCAGCTACCGCGCCTCCGCGGCGGTCGCCTTTGTGACCTGCCTGATCGGCGCGATCCTCTTCCTGCTGTACAATGAAAAGATGATCCTCGCCAGGATCGAGGAGCTGAAACAGAAAAACGCATGATTCTCGAACAGATTGAACTGATTTCCTCCCGCGGAACTGAGCACTTCACCGGCAGCGGCGGCAGTCCCCGGCTCAAGTGGTCCGTGGAAAACACGCCCGAGCGCTTCACGCTCACCCTCCACGCGGAGGCGGAGACCGTGCTGAAGTCCGCCCGCGCCCGCTTCTCCTTCCCCTTTGAAAAGAGCGACCTGCTCTATCTCAACGGCTACCAGAGCTGGACCGACAGCCGCGAGCGCGGCACGCGCGAGCACATGCACTCCCTGCACGCGGTGCCCAAGCCCGTGGTGGACCGCTTCTCCTTCGACGGCTACGGCGACTACCGCTTCGTCCGCTACGACGACCGGCCCGGCCGGCAGCACGGCTTCTCCTACGGCTACATCCGCCGGGAGGACCATCTGATGCTCCTGGGCTCCCTCTGCGAGGAGAGCGGCTTTACCGTACTGCGCTTTGACACCGCGGCGGGCACCGTCACCCTGGAAAAGGACTGCGCGGGCCACACCTTCACCGGCGACTATCCCATCTTCGATCTCAAGATCTACCACGGCGCGGAGGACGCGGTCTTTGACGCCTGGTTCTCCGACCTGGGTGTGGCCCCGGCCAAGGGCAAGCGCCTGAGCGGCTACACCAGCTGGTACAACCGCTATCTCGACATCAGCGAGGACTCCATCCGCGAGGACCTGGAGGGCTTTGCCGGCGAGAGAGAGAAGCCCGACGTCTTCCAGATCGACGACGGCTACGAGGCCGCAGTCGGCGACTGGCTGACCCCCAACGAGAAATTTCCCCACGGCATGAAGGCCGCGGCCATGGCCATCCGTGAGGCCGGGATGATCCCCGGCATCTGGCTGGCGCCGTTCACGGCGGAGCAGAACTCCCGCCTCGCCAAGGAGCACCCGGACTGGCTGCTGCGGGACGAGAGCGGCAAGGCGCCGCTCGGCGGCTGCAACTGGTCGGGCTTCTGCGGGCTGGACATCTATCATCCCGAGGTCCGCGCCTATCTGAAAGAGGTCTTCGACACCGTGGTGCGGGATTGGGGCTACGGACTTGTGAAGCTGGACTTCCTCTACTGTGCCTGCCTGATCCCGAGAAAGGACAAGACCCGCGCCCAGGTGATGTTTGACGGCATGCGGCTTTTGCGTGAGCTCTGCGGCGACGCGCTGATCCTCGGCTGCGGGGTGCCGCTCCTTCCCGCCTTCGGGCTGGTGGACTACTGCCGCATCGGCTGCGACATGAGTCTCAGCTGGGATGACCAGCTCTACATGCGCCCCATGCACCGGGAGCGGGCCTCCACCAAAAACACCATCCTCAACACGGTCTTCCGCCGCCATCTGGACGGCAGGGCCTTCCGCAACGATCCGGACGTGTTCCTGCTCCGGGACGACAACATCCGCTTGACCCCGGCCGAGCGCGAACTGCTCGCCACGGTCAACGCCCTCTTTGGCGGGGTGCTGTTCACCTCCGACAACGTGGCCAGATACGACCGTGATAAGCGCGCCGTGTACGAGCGCCTGGCCACGCTCTCGAAGGAGAGCTTCCGCCGCCTTGCCTTTGAAAAGCACGGCCTGCGGGTGTATTTCACGGAAAACGGCGCGGAGACCTCCGTTCTGATTCCGATGTAACAGATAATAGCCGCCCCACTGGGACGGCTGTTTTTTGTTGTCCGGGGTTCTGTGCACTTCTTCCAAATCCCGTCAGAAAAATTGAGCATTTTTCACAGAGCGCGCGCCGCTTTCTTCTCGCGCGCCTCGGAAATTTGTAGACCTCCCCAAATTTATGTTAAATGATTGACAACCTTCTCTGACTTTGTTATTTTATTGACGAATCAAGGAGGCGATTGTATGCAAAGAGACTACCCGTTTGTGGATTCCGTGGAGACGCTCCAGGCCGAGATCGACCGCGTCAAGCGTGCGCAGCGGCTTTACGCGCAGTACACCCAGGAGCAGGTGGACCGCATTTTCCTGGCCGCCGCCACCGCGGCCAACAAGGCCCGCGTCCCCCTGGCCAAGGCGGCCGTGGCGGAGACCGGCATGGGCGTTGTGGAGGACAAGGTGATCAAAAACCACTTTGCCTCCGAGTATATTTACAACAACTACCGCAGTACGCGCACCTGCGGCGTCGTGGAGGAGGACAGGGCCTACGGCATCCGGAAGATTGCCGAACCCCTGGGGCTGATCTGCGCCATCATCCCCACCACGAACCCGACTTCCACCGCGATTTTCAAAACGCTGCTGGCGCTGAAAACCCGCAATGGCATCATCATCAGCCCGCACCATCGGGCCAAGAGCTGCACCGCCGAGGCGGCCCGGATCGTCCTGGAGGCGGCGGTGGAGGCCGGCGCGCCTGAGGACATCATTGGCTGGATCAGCGTCCCCTCCCGGGAGCTGACGGGCCTTCTGATGAAGCAATCCGACATCATTCTCGCCACCGGCGGCCCCAGCATGGTCAACGCCGCCTACTCCTCCGGCACGCCCGCGCTGGGCGTGGGCGCGGGCAACACCCCCGCCGTCATCGACGAGAGCGCGGATATCCTGCTGGCGGTCAACTCCATCATCCACTCCAAGACCTTTGACAACGGCATGATCTGTGCCTCCGAGCAGTCGGTCATCGTCCACGAGAAGGTCTATGACGCGGTCCGGCACGAGTTTGCCGCCCGCGGCTGCTACTTCTTAAAGCCCGATGAGCTGGACAAGCTGCGCAAAACCATGATCATCAACGGCTCGCTGAACGCGAAAATCGTCGGCCAGCGGCCCGTCACCATCGCTGCTCTCGCGGGCTTTGCCGTGCCCGAGGGGACAAAGATCCTCATCGGTGAGGTGGAGTCGGTGGAGCTGAGCGAGGAGTTTGCGCACGAAAAGCTCTCCCCGGTTCTCGCCATGTACCGCGCGGCGGATCTGGAGGACGCTTTTTCCAAGGCCGAGCAGCTCATCGAGGACGGCGGCCTGGGCCACACCTCCTCGATCTATCTGGATCTCGCCACGGGGCAGGAGAAGCTGGCGGAATTTCAGTCCCGCATGAAGACCTGCCGCATCGTGGTCAACACCCCCTCCTCCCACGGCGGTCTGGGCGACCTGTACAACTTCGCCCTCACGCCCTCCCTGACGCTGGGCTGCGGCTCCTGGGGCGGCAACTCGGTGTCCGAAAACGTGGGCATCAAGCATCTGCTGAACATCAAAACCGTTGTGGAAAGAAGGGAGAACATGCTCTGGTTCCGTGCCCCGGAGAAGGTGTATATCAAGAAGGGCTGCCTGCCCGTGGCGCTGAACGAGCTCAGGGACATGGGCAAGACCCGGGCGTTTCTTGTCACCGGCCCCCACCTGTACAAGACCGGCGCGGCCGAGCCCGTGCTGAAAAAGCTGCAGGAGCTGGGACTGGCGTGCAGCGTGTTCTTTGACGTGCCGAACGATCCGACGCTCGCCTGTGCCCGCGCGGGCGCGGCGCAGATGGCAGCCTTCAAGCCCGACGTGATCCTCGCCCTGGGCGGCGGCTCGGCCATGGACGCGGCCAAGATCATGTGGGTGCTCTACGAGCATCCCGAGGCCGACTTTGCCGACATGGCCATGCGCTTCTCCGACATCCGCAAGCGCATCTACAAGTTCCCGAAGATGGGCGAAAAGGCGTATTTCATCGCCATCCCCACCTCCGCCGGCACCGGCAGTGAGGCCACGCCCTTCGCCGTCATCACCGATGAGTCCACCGGCATCAAGTACCCCCTGGCCGACTATGAGCTCATGCCCAACATGGCCATTGTGGACACGGATTTCCACATGACCGCCCCCAGAGGGCTGACCGCCGCCTCCGGCATCGACGCGGTCTCCCACGCGCTGGAGGCCTATGCCTCCGTCATGGCGACCGACTACACCGACGGGCTTGCCATCCGCGCGCTGCAGACGCTCTTCCGGTATCTGCCCCGGGCCTACGACAACGGCGCGGACGTGGAGGCCCGCGAGAAAGTGGCCAACGCCGCCACCATGGCGGGCATGGCCTTCGCCAACGCCTTCCTCGGCGTGATGCACTCCATGGCCCACAAGCTGGGCGCCTTCCACCACATCGCCCACGGTCTGGCAAACGCCCTGATGATGGACGAGGTCATCCGCTTCAACGCCTGCGAGGCGCCCACCAGAATGGGCACCTTCCCCCAGTACGACCATCCCCATGCTCTGGCCCGCTATGCCGAGATCGCAGACGCGCTGGGCTGCGGCGGGGAGACAGATGCGGAGAAGGTCGCGGCTCTGATCGAAAAGATCGACGCGCTGAAGGCGCGCATCGGCATCAAGCCCACCATCCGGGACTATGTGCCGGACGAGGCGGCCTTCCTCGCCACGCTCGACGAGATGACCGAGCAGGCCTTTGACGACCAGTGCACCGGGGCCAACCCCCGCTACCCGCTGATGAGCGAGATCCGGCAGATGTATCTCAACGCCTACTACGGCCGCAGCTTTACAGAGCTGGAAAAGCCGGACGAGAGCCAGTTTGAAAGGAGCGTCACGGAATGAATTTTGACACCGTCATCGCCACGCGCAAAACCAAGACCCTCTATCGCGACGGCGACACCTGCATCAAGCTCTTCAACTCCAATTACTCCAAGGCCGACATCCTCAACGAGGCCCTCAACCAGGCCCGCGTGGAGGAGGTGGGGCTGAACATCCCGAAGATTCTCGAGGTCTCCAACCACGAGGGCAAGTGGGCCATCGTCTCCGAGTTCATAGAGGGCGAGACTCTCTCCCACCTCATGCGGGACGATCCCGAAAACCGGGACAAATACCTGGAAATGCTGGTGGACACCCAGATGCTGATCCACTCGCGCCGCTGCCCGCTGCTGAGCCGCCTCAAGGACAAGATGAACCGCAAGATTCTCTCCGCCGACCTCGAGCCGGTGACCCGCTACGAGCTGCTGATTCGCCTGGAGGGTCTGCCCACCCACGACAAGCTCTGCCACGGGGACCTCTGCCCCTCCAACATCATCCTCACCCCGTCGGGGGAGCTCTATATCCTCGATTGGGCCCACGCCACCCAGGGCAATGCCTCGGCCGATGTGGCGCGCACCTATCTGACCTTCCACCTCTCCGGCGACGCCGACACTGCCGAGCAGTATCTGGATCTGTTCTGCCTCAAGAGCGGCACCGACAAGCGCTATGTCCAGAAGTGGATGCCCATCGTGGCCGCCTCCCAGTCCGTCAAGGGCAACCTTGAGGAGCGGGATTTCCTGCTCCGCTGGGCCAATGTCGCCGACTACGAATAAGCCCTCTTCCTTTCCCTGCAGCAGCCGCCGAAATCATCGGCGTGTAGGGTTTACAATGATGTGTGACAGAAAGTGAAAAAAAGATAGCGAATAGGAGTGGCCTGTATTAAGGTTGAGTTGTCGAGACAAAACCGAAAGGC
>ONPY01000014.1 GCA_900319835.1 uncultured Eubacteriales bacterium
ACGAATCGTAGAATCGGCTTATTTGCTTGTATTTTCCGGCTTTTTGCGCCGGGGCTTACGGCGGATGTTGCAGGCCAGGAACACCAGGATCTCCGTCGGGACGGCGATGAGAAACAACTGCCAGTTGTTGCCCA
Organism: uncultured Eubacteriales bacterium; assembly: GCA_900319835.1. The sequence continues at coordinate 135 of ONPY01000014.1, forward strand.
GGGGAAGCGTCAGCACATAGAGCAGGATGAAGATGCTCAGCACCAGGCCCGCCAGAATGAACTGCAGATTTTTGAGCCGCTTGAAATAGATGCTCAGTCCCAGGTACACCAGGGCCGAGGCCGTCAGCGCCACGGCAAAGACCGGCCACCACATGATGTCGATCCACCACAGCACGACAAAGCCCGCCAGCGCCATGGTCCACACACCCAGGATGGCCACCGCGTAGATCATGCCGCGGCTGTACTGGGGCGCTTCCTCCTCCTGTTCGGGCGGGACCCACTTGTCGTGGGAGGAGAGCAGATAGTCCACCGTGACGTCAAAGATCTCCGCGAGCCGCGTCAGCACCCAGGCGTCCGGGATCGCCTCGCCCCGCTCCCACTTGGAGACGGACTTGTCCGAATAATTCAGCAACGCGCCGAGCTCCGCCTGCTTCATGCCGCGCTGGTTGCGCAGCCGGATCAGGTTGCTGGCAAAGATCAGTTTGAGTTCCGAAAGCTGCAAGTCCACCCTCCTCTCCCGCAGGTACACCGTATTGTAGCGGGTTTTCCCGCTTCCGTCAAGGCTGGCTCGCCTGCCAGGGCGTGGGGATCGGGGTGGGCGTGACCTCCGTCTCGGCCCGCTTGAGCCACACACTGCCCGTGGCCTTGGTCACGGTGAAGCTCTCAAAGTACATGATGTTGGAGCTGGAGTAGTTGCCGAAGGCCCACCAGGTGGTGCGGTCCCCCTTGGGCCAGAAGCGCAGCGTCTCCGAGACGTGCGTATGTTCCGCGGTGGCCGTGGTGCCGGAGAAGCTGGGCTTTTCCGGGGTGAAGTCCACCTGAAAGTCCCCGGAGAGCACCACGCCCTCCGCCTCAAACTGGATGGTCATGGTGTCCCGGTGCTTGGGGTCGTTGGCGGCGGTGAAGGCCGGCTTGAGCTGCAGGCCATAGTTGACCGTACAGGAGGTCACCTCGCCGGTGTTCTCCTCCTTCACATCCGCCCGAAACTCCTTGTAGTCGAACCAATCAAAGAGATTGTCCAGGGTGATTTTGACCTCAAAAGCGTCGTTTGGCACGGGAGTGGTCACCGCGGGTACGGTCTCCTCCGGGGTCTTTTCCTTCTTTTTCTTCTTGCCGCAGGCGCACAGCGTCAGCATCATCATAAGCGCCAGCAGCAGGGCGATGAAGCGTTTCATGGCTCGTCCCCCTTTATTCCGTTACAGGCAGGCTGCAGTGCCCATCCTGGCAGACGTAATAGGTCGGCTTGCCGTTGATTGCCGTCATGTCCCGGGTAAAGGGCGCGACTGTATCCAGCGCCGCCGCCCGGGCGGGCGTTTTCAGCAGAATCGTCAGCTCCGGGGCGTACCGGCCGAGGATGGTCTTCAGTCCCTCCGGCACGGTCTCTGTCGGGGAGACGCAGACTGTCTCCCTTGTCCCGTGCTCACGCAGGAGCAGGGCGCGCATGGCCGTGCAGCGGGAGGCCGGATAGTCCGCGGAGAGCCCGGCAAGGTAATCTGCCTGCCGGTCCCCCAGCGCGCGCCAGGTCTCCTCCGCCGTCAGGGCAAAGAGCCGGTCGAAGAGCAGCAGGGCCGCGCTGTTGCCGGAGGGCATGGCCCCGTCCTCGGTGTCCATAGGGCGCAGGATCAGCTTCTCGCCGTCGGCGGGGGTGGAGAAATAGCCGCCCTTTTCGTTTGCAAAGCGCGCCGGAAGCTGTTTGGCCAGGGCCGCAGCCTCCGCGATATGCGCGGGGTCAAAGTCCGCGGCATAGAGCTCCGTCAGCCCCAGCGCACAGAAACCAAGATCGCTCAGCGAGCCCTCATAGCGCAGCTCCCCGTCGCAGAGGCGGGCGCGGAGTCTGCCGTTTTCCGAGAGCTTGTCCCGGATGAAGGCGGCCAGCTCCTGCGCCTCGAGCAGATAGCGCCGGTCGGAGAAGACCCGCGCGGCGCGGGAGAGGGCCATGAGCATCAGCCCATTCCAGCCGGAGAGGATCTTCTGATCCGTCAGCAGGGGCAGCCGTCCCTCCCGGTGCAGGCGCAGGCGCTCCCGGTATTCCCCGTAGCCCTCGGGCAGGAAGTTCCAGCGGGTGTTCAGGAGCAGGTTGGGGATGCTCTTGCCCTGGAAGTTGCCCTCGGCGGTGATGTCGTAGCACTCGCAGAAGCCGCGGCCCGCGTCCTCGCCCAGGATCTGCTTGACCTCCTCGGGCGTGAAGAGGTAGTAAGCGCCCTCGGCGCCGTTGCTGTCGGCGTCCTGGCCGCAGAAGAAGCCGCCGCTCTCACCCTTGAGCTCCCGCAGGCAGTAGTCCAGCGTGTCCTCGGCCACCTGGCGCCAGAGGGCCATGTGTCCGTCCTGCCAGGCCTCGGTATAGCACAGGGCCAGCAGGGCGTTGTCGTAGAGGGTCTTTTCAAAGTGGGGTTTGAGCCACTCCCGATCCGTGGAGTAGCGGCAGAAGCCGCCCCCGAAATGGTCGTAGATGCCGCCCCGGTACATCTGGCGCAGGGTGTGCTCCACGGCCTCGCGGGGCTTTTTGTCGCCGGTGAGGGCCGCGGCCTCCATCAGGAAGATCAGGTTGTGGGGCGTGGGGAATTTGGTCTGCCAGCCAAAGCCGCCGTACTCCCTGTCATAGGAGCCCAGCAGCTGCTCGGCCGCCTTCTTCGGCAGACCCTCGGCGCCGCCGACCTGGATCAGCGCGTCCTCCCGGCGGAGATAGGCGGTCATCTCCGAAGCGGTGTGCAGCAGTTCCTCCCGCTCGTTTTCCCACTTTTCCGCGACAGCCGCCAGCAGGACCTTCAGGCCGATGCGCCCGCCCCGGTTCTCCCGGGGGAAATAGGTGCCCACGAAGAAGGGTTCCTGCTCCGGAGTGAGGATTGCGGTCAGCGGCCAGCCGCCACTGCCGTTTGCCGCCACGCAGGCCGCCATATACACAGAGTCGATGTCGGGCCGTTCTTCACGATCCACCTTGACAGAAACGTAATGTTCGTTCAGAATAGAGGCGATCCCCGCATCCTCAAAGGACTCGTGCGCCATGACGTGGCACCAGTGGCAGGTGGAGTAGCCGATGGAGAGAAAGACGGGCTTGTCCTCCCGCCGGGCCTTTTCAAAAGCCTCTTCGCCCCAGGGGTACCAGTCCACCGGGTTTTCGCTGTGCTGACGCAGGTAAGGGGATTTTTCCTTTTGCAGTCTGTTGCTCATAGCCGGACCTCCGGTTTTTTGGTTGATAGATTATTATACCCGTTTTCGGGACTTCTTTCAAGTAAGGAGTCAACAAGCATGGATCATAACGAATTCTGCTGCATCTTTGACGCGAACCAGTACACCGGCACTCCGGACGGGCACCCCTGTCCACGCGCGGTGGACGTGCCGGAGACCATCCGCGCGCTGGACGCGCTGTACGCCGAGGGCCGCGAGGACGAGGCCGGGGCCTTTCTGGAGGGCAAACTTGCCCAGGCCCGCCTGGGCGGAGACTGGCGGGCCGAGCTGAGCATGCTCTCGGAGCTGCTGGGCCAGTACCGCCGGAGCATGAACGAGGAGAAGGGGCTTGCCGCGGTCAATGAGGCTCTCGCCCTCATTCGGGAACACCGCATGGGGCAGACGGTCTCCGCCGCCACCGTGATGCTCAACGCCGCCACCACGCTCAAGTGCTTTCACCACGCGGCGGAGTCCATCCCCATCTTCACCCATGTTGCCCGGGTCTACGCCGACCACCTGGATCCCGCGGATTACCGCTTTGCCGGGCTCTACAACAACATGGCGCTGAGCTATGACGAGGCCGGAGACCTGGCCTCCGCCGAGCGTTTTTTTAAGCTCGCGCTCAAGACCATCGAGAAGACGGAGCAGCCGGGCAACGACAGCGCCGTCACCTGGTGCAACATGGCGGAGATGTACGCCCGGCGGGATCCGGAGGACCCGCGCATTGAGGCGTGCATGGAGAAGGCCTGGGAATGTCTCAGCGATCCCAAGCTGCCGCACGACGGCTACCACGCCTTTACCATCTCCAAGTGCGCGCCCTGCTTTGACTATTTCGGCTACTTCCTGTACGCAAAGCAGCTCAGAGAAAGGACGGCGAAAATCTATGCGGGGTCTTGACGAGGCCAGAGCGCTGTATGAGGAATACGGCGCGCCCATGCTGCGCGAGAAGTTTCCGGGCTGGGAGGGGCGCATCGCCGTGGGGCTGGCGGGCCACGGATCGGAGTGCTTCGGCTTTGATGACGAGCTGAGCCGGGATCACGACTTCCCCCAAGGCTTCTGCCTGTGGCTGGACGACGAGACCGACCGGGCCATCGGCGTGCCGCTGGCGCGGGCCTACCGTGCTCTGCCCTTCGGCGCGGCCCGGGAGCGCAGCGCCATGGGCGAGGTGAGCCGGGGCGTGCTGCGCATCGACGCCTTTTACCGGCGCTACACCGGCTCCGCCGGCGCGCCGGAGAGTGTGATGCAGTGGCTCAGCCTCCCCTCCCACGCGCTGGCGGAGGCCACCAACGGCGAGGTGTTCCGGGACGATCAGGGCGCCTTCACCGCCATCCGGGAGACACTTCTGCACGGTATGCCGGAGGATGTGCGGCTCAAGAAGCTCGCCGCCCGGGTCATCACCATGGCTCAGGCCGGGCAGTACAACTACCCCCGCTGCGTCCGCCACGGGGAGCAGGGCGCCGCGATGCTGGCGCTGACGGAGTTTGTCAATGCCGCCTGCGCCGCCGTGTACCTGCTCAACCGCCGCCACATGCCCTACTACAAGTGGCAGTTTCGCGCCATGGAGGGGCTGGAAAAGCTCCCAAACCTGCGGGAAGCCCTGGAATTTCTGCTCACCGCCGACAACGATGAGCAGGGCCGCATCCTCAAATCCGCCGTGGTGGAGGATGTGTGCGCCTCGGTGGTCCGGGAGCTGAAAGGCCAGCGTCTCACCCACGGCAGTTGGGACTATCTCGAGCCCCACGCCTACGAGATCATAGAGCACATCGAGAGCAAGGAGCTGCGCTCGATGCACATCATGGAAGGATAAACGTATGATAATCCAATGGCTGGGCCACGCCTGCTTCAAGATCACCCACGAGGGCTACACCGTGGTCATCGACCCCTACAACAGCGACTATATCCCGGGCTACCCCAAGCTCGTCGGTGTCAAGGCTGACAAGCTGCTGATCAGTCATGACAGCTACGGCCACAACTACACCCCCGGCGTGGTGCTCTCCGGCCGACTCGAGAGCGACTGCCCCTTCAAGATCACCACCATGGAGGTCTGGCACGACACGGTCTGCGGCATCATGCGCGGCTCCTGCCTCATCCACCTGCTGGAGGCGGACGGCCTGCGCATCGCCCACATGGGGGACATCGGCGCGCCGCTGACCGGCGAGCAGCAGTCCAAGCTCTATGACCTGGACGCCATGATGATCACAGCCGGCTCCTGCACCGCTCTGCCCTCCCAGGAGGTCTGGCGCCTGACGGAGGAGCTGTTTCCCCGGGTCATCATCCCCATGCACTACCGCGACGGCAGCCGCGGCCCCAGAAGGCTCGAACACCTGGAAGAGCTGACCAAGCACTTTGCCCCGGAGATGGTCCAGACCTACGACACGGACCGCATTGAAATCACCCGCGGGATGGAGCCCCAGATCGCGGTGCTGAAATTCATCGGCCATCAGCCGGAGCCGGAGCCGGTCCGGGAAAAGTCCCGCCTGGCCGCCCTGGCCGGCAGACTGAGAGGCCGCAAATAAAACCCGCGCCCCGCGTCCTACAGGAAGCGGGGCGATTTCCCGTCTGCCCGGGCAAGCAGGGTGAGAAAGTCCCGCGCGTAGAGGACCAGGCAAAGCAGCACCAGCGCACAGCAGAGCAGCAGCCCGCTCCGCAGCAGCGCCGCGGGCAGGTCCGGCCAGATCAGCGCCGCCGTCAGCACCGTATCCAGCGCCGCGGTACAGAGCTTTCCGTACCAGCGGGCCCCGGGGATGGCGCAGCGCCGCCGCAGCGCGGCAAGGCCCAGGACGCCGAGGCAGCCCTCCCGCAAAAGGTGCAGGCCCAGCAGCCACGACACCTGCGGCGCCAAGCGCAGCGCGCAGAGCATCATCGTCAGCTGCATCAGCTTGTCGGCCACCGGGTCCAGGATCTTGCCGAGTTCGGTCGTCTGATGGAGCCTTCGTGCCAGATACCCGTCCAGCGCGTCGCTGAGGGCGGCCAGGGCCAGCACTGCCAGCGCCTCCCGCCGCCGTCCCTGTCCCAGCAGGAGCGCAAAGCAGGGCGTCAGCAGCAGCCGCAGGACGGTCAGGGCATTTGGAATGTTCAAGCGCAGCGCCTCCTTTTTTTCGAGTTTTCCCCCGCTGCTTCATTCTATGCGCGCCCGGCGTCCGCGCTCCCGGGAGTTTTTCGCGCTTTGACTTGCATTCTGGTCAGTTCATGGTAAAATAATAGGGTATGACTGTTTTGTCAAAGACTGCGACTCGGAGAGATCGAATGAAAGCCTTGAAATGTTTTTTTGCCGCCGCGCTGGTCCTGGCGCTCTGTCTGGGGCTCATGCCGGGGGCCTTCGCCGAGAGCGGCGAGAAGATCCCCTATGGGGAACTGGAATGGGACGAGCTGATGGATCGGCTGCTGACCGACTACCGCATCAAGCCCGAGTTTGTCGCCGCCGGATACCTGAACCTTGAAACCGGCGAGGAGCACTATCTCAACGGGGACGATTATATGCTCACCGGCAGCATGTACAAGGTCCCCCTGTGCATGTACTTCACCGAACACCTGGCCGCGGGCGACATCGACTGGAGCATATACGAGTCTCACTTCACCTTTGAGGAAAAGCGGGACAGCGTGCTCATCAACTCCAGCAACGAGGACGCCATTTTCCTCACCAACATGATCGGCGGGTATACGGAGTTTCGCCGGCTGACCGCCGACTACATGGGCGTGGACCCGGACGAGGAGCTTCGCAACATCAACAACTTTGAAAACTGGTACTCGGCCCGGGAGTTCATCCACTGCCTGGCCCTGCTGTACAACGAGCAGGAGCGCTTCCCCGGCATCATCGAGACCATGCAGAAGGCCACGCCCGACCGCTTCTTCAAGCTCAACGAGCCGCGCTTCAAGATCGCCCACAAGTACGGCGAGTACAAGGACCCCAACGGCGGGCCCTCCTGCTTAAACGACTGCGGTCTGGCTTTCACCAAACAGCCCATCGCTATGGTGCTCTTTACCCGGGGCCAGAACAACGCGGAGGAGTTTATTTCGGATTTTGCCACCGCCATGTGCGAGTATACCGAGGCCCGCGCCGCCGCGGCTGCCGCCACGCCGGAGCCCAGCCCCGAGCCCACACCGGAGCCTTTCCCCGCCCAGACGCCCGCCGCTGCGGAATCTGCGGCCGTGACCGCGGCGGCAAGCACCGCGCATCAGACCTCTCTTCTGCTCCCCGCCGCCTTTGTGGGACTGTTCCTGTTGCTGGGGTTGATCACCATCCTGGTGCTCTGCGTAAAGCACAAGCTGCGCTTCTTCTCGCTGTTCCTTGCCCTGGTGGTCTCTGCCGCCGCCATGCTGCTGGCCGCGGCGGGAACGCAGTTGGGCACGCTCTACGCCAAGCCCAGCGGAGATCCGCAGGCCGCGGTCCGCGCCTTCTTTGACGCACTCTGCGCCGGGGACTATGACACCGCCTATGACCAGCTTCGCGATTACGCCGACCTGGGGCTTGCCGTCCCGCCCTCCACCCCCGCCGGGCAGAAGGTCTACGAGGCCCTGCACAAGAGCTTCTCCTACGAGCTGGAGGGCGACTGCGCCGTCGACAAGCTGGACGCAAAGCAGAGCGTGCGCATGACCTATCTGAATCTGCCCGCCATGGAGGGCGAGGTGGAGGCGGAAACCAAGCGCCAGATTGAGGAAATCGTCAACGCCCGCACCACCAGCGAGGTCTACGACGAGAACAAGCGCTATCGCCCCGAGGTGACCGAGGAGGCCTACCTGGCCGCGCTGGACACGGTGCTGGCCCACGCGGAAGACTACTACACCCAGGAGAGCTTTACGCTCGATCTGACCTATACCGACGGCCGCTGGCAGCTGCTGACGAGTCCCGCCCTGCTGCGGGCTCTCAACGGCGGAACCGCCGCATGACACGGAGAACACAGATGAGTAAAGACAGCTACGATTTCAGTGATCTCGACGCCATCCTGGCGGAATTCTCCGCCAGAGACGAATCCGAGAGCGCACGCCCGTATACGGACCCGGAGGAGCTGGTGCTCGATGCTTCGGGACCGGAGGTGCCGGATGATGAGGCCCCCGCCCTTATGGAGGAGCCGGTCTATGAGGACGCCGGCCTCCCGGAACCGATCTATGGGACCGCCGACCTCCCGGAGCCGGAACCGGCCCCCGCGCCCTACCTGCCGCCGGAGGATCTGCCGCCTCTCTACGCGAGAGGGGAAAAGGCGGAGAGCAAGCCCTCCAAGTTTCGCAAGGCTCCCAAGGGGAGCCTGAACGAGCCGGAAAAGCCAGCCGCCAAGCCGAAGAAGGCCCCCCGGGCGCCCAGAGAACCCAAGCCCCGGCGGCGTCTCACCGGCGGCGTACGCTTCCTGCTGGGCCTGGTGTCTGCCTGTCTCGCGCTGGGCGCGATGGTCTGGTCGCTCTTCAACCTGCACCCGGCCTCCGGCACGCTCTCCTTCTCCGGCTCGGACGCAAAGCTCCGCCTGGCCGAGAAGCTGGATGTCTACGTCAACAATGCCGCCAGCGACGCGCTGGGGGACCTGGCCTTTATCAAGAAAATCTATACGCTGCAGGAGAGCGACACCGTCTCCCCCGTCCCCAACCCCGCGGGCTTCGGCACCACCAATGACCCGGCGGAGGTCGAGGAAGTGATCAAGCGGGCCGCGGTTCTGCTGGACGGGCAGAGCGTCACCTTTGACCCCAAGGCGGACTTTGTCCCCGACGCTCCCATCCGCTACTACCTGGACGACACCATCCTGGTCATTGCCTGGCAGGAGTACATCGAGCAGCGCTGCTGCACCTTTGCCGAGGTGAAGATCGCCCACGGCTCCCAGATCCGCCGCAAGCTGGCCGAGGACAGCTACAGCTCCTCCGTACAGCTCTACGCCTCTGACATGGCCAACGCCTCCAACGCGGTGGTGGCCATGAACGGCGACTTCTACGCCTTCCGCGATCTGGGCATCACGGTCTACCAGCGCAAGCTCTACCGCAACAACCCCGCGCAGGTGGACTCCTGCTTCTTTACCGCCTCGGGCGACATGCTCTTCTCCCGGGCCGGTGAGCTCACCGGCGAGGGGGAGACCCAGCGCTTCATCGAGGACAACGACGTGGTCTTTGCCGTGGCCTTCGGCCCCGTTCTGGTGGACGGCGGCGAGCTGCAGTACTGTCAGTCCTACCCCATCGGGGAGATCAACACCGAGTACTCCCGCTCCTGCATCGCCATGACGGACGATCTGCACTACCTGCTCATGACCATCAACCACACCCCCGACGCCCGGCCCCGCGCCACCATCAACGAGCTGGCCCGCATCATCTACTCCAAGAACGTGAAGAAGGCCTACACCCTCGACGGCGGCCAGACCGCGGAGATCATCATGATGGGCGCGCCCATCAACCATGTGGACTTCGGCTATGAGCGCATTGTCAGCGACATCATCTACTTTGCCACAGCTCTTCCCGAGGAGGTGCGCTCATGAGCAACCCCATCGCCATTTACAGCGGCAGCACCGTGCTCTACTGGAGCGCGATCGTCATCACCCTCGGGCTGGTGGCCTCTCTGCTGATGACCCTGGGCCTCCAGCGCAGCGACCGCAATCCGGGCTTTCTGGTCTTTCTTCTGGTCCCGTTGACGGTGGCCTTCTCCGTCCCGTTCTGCCGACTGCTGCACTGGTACTGCCATGCCGAGCAGTACGGCAGCTTCTCCAGCGCCATGACGGACTACTCCTCCGGCAGCTATGTGCTGGCCGGCGCCCTGCTGGGGAGTTGGCTTGCCGCGTGGCTGGCGACGCGGCTTGACAGGCAGAGCTGCGCCTCTCTGCTGGACGCCTTCGCCCCGGGGGCCGCCCTCGCTGTCGCCTTCATCCGGCTCAGCGCTCTCTTTAACAGCTCCTGCCGCAGTAAGATCAGTGTCACAACTCCGGCACTGCAGCATCTGCCGGTGGGCTCGCCCATCCTCAATTCCGCCGGGGCGCTGGATTACCGCTTTGCCACCTTCTTCATCCACTTCCTGATCATGCTGCTGATCTGCCACTGGCTGCTGCGCTTCTTCGCGGCCAGGCGGCACACCCCCATGCTCTCCGGCGCCGAGGAGGGCAACGTCGCCCGGATGTTCCTAGTGCTCTACTCCGCAAGCGAGCTGGTGCTGGACTCCACCCGCTATGACTCCAGCTTTCTGCCCATCAACGGCTTTGTCAGCTTCGTGCAGATCGTGGCGGCTGTCAGCATCTGCGCCATTCTGGTCTATTACACCGTTCACTCCGTCCGTGCCAACGGCATGCGCTATTACCACTGGCTCATCTGGATCGGCTGGGTGGCCTGCGGCGTCGGCGTGGGCATTACCGAATATCTGGTGCAGCGCCACGGCGACTGGTATCTCTCCTGCTACGGCTCCATGGGTCTCTGCTGCCTGCTGATGGCGGTGCTGGTCTACCGGATGTACAAGACCTGCTGCGACGAGATTGAAGATTAATACCATGATCTGATGAAAACCTTTCGTCAGATAAGCCGTGGTTCCCGCGGCATTTTCAGCGCGAAGGCGCTGAAAATCCGTCTCGTGCAGAACCTCTGCGCGCCTAACGGCGCTATAAAAGCCTTTAAGCAATTAACGGTTTTTATGAGGTTCTAGTATAAACTCAATAGGCAGCAAAAAATCCACCTGCGAAAAGCAGGTGGATTTTTTGTTTGGGTTTTTGCTTAGATGACGATGGCGTTCTTGGGGCACACGTCGGCGCAGGTGCCGCACATCACGCACTTGTCCTCATCCAGCGTCCAGGTCTTGGCGGCGCGATCGACCGTCAGGGCCTCGCCCGGGCACTTGCGGGCGCAGATGGTGCAGTAGACGCACTTGCTGGGATCCTGGGCGGGCTTGCCGTCGCCCCGGGGCTCCACGGCGGGAGCGGCGGGGGCAGCCTCCGCCTTGGGCGCTTCCGCCGCAGCGGGAGCGGCGGCGGGGGCGGCAGCGGGCTTGGCGGCAGGGGCCGCAGCAGGCTTGGGAGCGGGCTTCTTGGGCGGCGCCTTCACGAAGGTGCCGGAGACGATCAGATCGCCCTCCTCAATGCCCAGCATGTGGTAGTCCCGTGTCAGCTCGATGGAGTGGCGGGTGCAGAAGTCGGCGCAGGTGTTGCAGAAGGTGCAGGAGCCCAGATCGAATGAGCGGGTGATTTTCAGGCCCTCTTCCACCTTCTCCTCGGTGTGGGTGATGGCGCCGCCGGCGCAGACGCGCTCGCACATGTTGCAGTTGATGCAGGTCTCCGGATGGAAGACGATGCGGCCGCGATAGCCGGGAGCCGCCTCACTGGGCACTGCCGGGTACATGGCGCAGCTGGGCTTGCTGAAGAGCTTGGTGACAGCTTCTCTGACAAACGGGAAATCCATTACATCTGCCCCCTCTTCTCTTTTAAAATTTCGGTGGCCTTGACAAGACCGTCCATGATGGCCTCGGGTCTGGGGGTGCAGCCGGCGATGTCCACATCGACATGCACATACTTCGACAGCGGGGCGCACACGGAATAGCTGCCCTTGAACACGTTGCCGGACTGCGGGCAGGAGCCCATGGTCACGATGCAGCGGGGTTCGGGGACCTGCTCGATGGAGCGCAGGACGCGGTCCAGGCTCTGGCGGGTGACGGGGCCGGTGACCACGACAATGTCCGCCTGGCGGGGGCTGCCGGCGAGCCGGAAGCCAAAGCGCTCCGCGTCAAAGCGCGGGGTCAGGACCGCCACCAGCTCGATGTCACAGCCGTTGCAGGAGCCGCTGTTGATGTGATACAGCCAAGGGGACTTGGCCGTGCTTTCCGCAATCAGTTTCTTAAACATACAGGCGCCTCCTTACAGACCGTACCAGGCCAGGACCACACTGATGAGGGCCAGGCCGGAAACCACAGTCCAGTAGTATTTGAAAATCTGCTCGATCTTCAGTCTCGCGGTGACCGCGTGGACAAAGGAGATGAAGACCGCAGTGATCACCACGCACAGGGCGAAGACGATCACGCCGTCCACCGCGGCGATGCCGGTGCCGATACCGCCGAGGAACAGGGCCACAAACAGGCTCGTGAGCGTCAGCATCTTGACCGCGTGGCTGAGCTTGTAGACCGCCAGGGGCGCGCCGCTGTACTCGGCCAGCATGCCTTCGCAGATCTCGGTCTCGGCCTCGGCCGCGTCAAAGGGGTGGTTGCCGGTCTCGCCGGGGATCACCATCAGAAACGCGATGGCCGCGGGGATCATGCTCAGCTTGCAGATCAGGCTGCCGTTTTCCAACTGGTACTCGGCGATGGCGCCCAGGGAGAAGCAGAGGCCGGTGTCCATGGCATTGCCCACGGTGCGGGCGATGGCGAGCAGGACAAGAACCAGGGGCAGCTCACAGGAGATAACGGTGACCATCTCACGGCTCAGGCCGACGCCCGCGTAGGGGGAGCCGGAGGCCGCGGCGCCGAGGATCGAGGCGAGGGCCGGGATCAGCAGCAGGTAGAGGATGACGATGATGTCCGCCGTGCCGGTAAAGGCGCTGAAGCCGTGGATGGGGATGAAGAGCTGGATGACCACAAGGGCCGCCAGACCCACCAGCGGGGCGATCAGGAAGGTCGTCTTGGAGGCCTGGGCGGGGATGATGGTCTCCTTGCCGCAGAGCTTGAAGAAATCGTAGAAGGGCTGCAGGATGGGCGGGCCCACGCGCTTCTGCATTCTGGCGACCAGCTTGCGGTCAATGCCGACCAGCAGCATGCCGCAGAGGAAGCAGAACAGGAAGCCCGGGAAGATGAGGATGTAGCCCAGATACTGGAGGGCGTTGAGAAGAATCGTAGAAGTCATGTTCCCACCTCCTTAGAGCACGATCAGCAGGTACACGATGGCCAGGGCCAGAGCGACCACGGCCCACAGGGCGTAGTCGTTGACGATGCCGCTGTGCAGATCATGCATGAAGCTGAAGTAGTGGCGCCAGTTGTGCTTGAAGCCCCAGAACAGGTCGCCGCCGCCAACCTGGGAGTAGACGTTGGCTTCGCCGCCGTAGAAGAGCTGGTATTTGCTCTCGACGTTCTCAGCGTTTCTGCTCTCGCTGACGTTGTCATACTTGGAGGCGACCGCCACGATGGTGATGGCAAGCAGGGCGATGCAGAGCATCAGCAGCCAGTTGACGGGCTCCCAGATGCCGGTCTGGGTGAAGTCGGCGGACTGGACAGCCAGCTCGCTCTTGAAGCCCATGGCGCGGATGTAATCGCCGACAGAGCAGACGGCGCGGGCCGCGGGCTCGGTCAGGTACGTGGTGACCGCCTTGGGGAACAGGCCCGTGATCACACAGAGTGCGGCCAGGATGCCCATGGCCAGGCGCATGCCGAAGGGGACCTCCTTGACGTTCTCGTACTCCTTGGGGAGCTGTCCGAAGAAGACGGACTGGCTGACCTTGACGAAGGAGGCGAGAGTCAAAACGGAGGTGATCAGGGCCACGATGGTGACCAGCATGAAGCCGATGTTGTTCGACTCCACGGCCTTCTGGTAGGTGGCCTGGTAGATCATCCACTTGGAGGCAAAGCCGTTGAAGGGCGGGATGCCGCTGATGGAGAAGGCGCCGATGAGGAAGAGCACCGTGGTGTGGGGCATCTTCTTGGAAAGGCCGCCCAGCTTGCCGAGGTCGGTGGTGCCGGTCTCATGCAGGACTGCGCCGGCCGCAAGGAACAGCAGGCCCTTGAACAGGGTGTGGTTCATGGCGTGGTACAGGCCGGCGGAGAAGCCGAACGCGGTGGACAGGCCGATGGCCGCCAGGACGTAGCCGATCTGGGAGATGGAGTGGTAGGCCAGCAGACGCTTGAAGTCGTGCTGGGCCAGCGCCATCGTCACGCAGACGAACATGGAGACGCTGCCGATGAACACCAGCATGAACTGCATCGTGCCCAGGCCCATGGTCTGGAACAGGAAGTAGGTCAGTCTCACAATGCCGTAGATGCCGGACTTGGTGAGCACGCCGGAGATCAGCACGGAGATGGAGGCGGGAGCGGCGCCGTGGGCGTCAGCCGCCAGGGGGTGGAAGGGCACGATGAAGGCCTTGGTGCTAAAGCCGATGTACAGGAAAGCAAAGGCCAGGACGGTCACGCCGGTCATGTGGCCCGGGATCAGGGAGGCCAGCTGCGCCAGGTTCAAGGTGTGGAACTGCGCGTACAGCATGATGACGCCGGTGAGGATGGCGGTGGAGCCCATGCAGCCGACCACCAGGTACTTGAAGGCGGCCTCGAGCGCGCCGTAGACCTTGGTGCGGAAGGCGGTGAGAGCCACGGCCGCGAAGGTCAGGATTTCGACCATGACGAACATGTTGAACACGTCGCCGGAGAGGACCAGACCCAGCACGCCGCCGGCCAGCATGCAGTAGAGCACATAGTATTGGGGCACGCAGTTGTCGTGTACCATGTAGCGGATGGAGTAGATGCAGGAGACAAAGACCGCGGTGGCGATCAGCAGGGCAAAGAACAGGCTCAGGGCGTCAACCTCCAGGGCGATGCCGATGGCGTAGCCGCCCGCAATGGCTCTCGAGCCCATCCAGTAGGCAATGATCTCTCCGCCCAGCATGACGGGCTTGACCAGCAGGATGAGGAAGGTCAGGCTCAGGCCGGTGGCGATCAGGGCGATCCAGGCCCGGACGCCGGCGGGGTTCTTCGGATTCTTCGAGGGCTTGCTGCCGCAGGCGGCAACCACGAAGGCGCCGAGGAACAGCACCATGATCGAGTAGATCGGGAAGTGGTGGTAATCCATCATATTCATCAGGTTCATCCTCTCAGCCTCCTTATCTCTCTGGTGTCGAGCGTGCCGTAGGATTCCTTAATGCGGATCACCAGCGACATGGACATGGCCGTCACGCAGGCGCCGATAACGATGCTCGTCAGGGTCAGAGCCTGGGGGATGGGATCCACGAAATAGCTGGCGGCCGTCAGCTCACCCTGGGTGAAAATCGGCGCGGTGCCGCCGGGGTTAAAGCCGATGGAGATGATCAGCAGGTTCACGCCGTAGTCCATGATGGACATGCCGACGACGGTCTTGACCAGATTGTACTTGGTGACAATGGTGTAGAAGCCGAGGACGATGAGGAAAAAGGAGCAAATATAGTTGAAGGTAATCATCGTTACTTCACCTCTTTCTCAGGGTCCGTGTCCCTCTCCTGCAGGAGACCCAGCAGCAGAAGGGCGATGGAGCCGACGCCGGTGATGACCTTGACGCCGACGGCAAAGTTCATCCAGAAGATGGTGCCGGAGCTGTACAGGTCGCCCGCGGCGCCCGCGCGGTAGAGCACGTTTTCGGCAAACTGCGCGCCGGCTGCGACGCCCAGCAGGCCGAGAGCCACATAGAAGATGGAGGCCAGCGCCTCGGTCTCATGCAGCAGATCGAAGGAGAAGGCTCTCACGGTGGTCTCGTAGCCGTGGGCAAAGTAGACCAGCATGACGGCCGCGACCATCAGCACGCCGCCCTGGAAGCCGCCGCCGGGAGAGAGGTGGCCGTGAAAGATGATGTAGAAGATATACACCACGCACAGCGGGAGAATGCGGTCGCAGCCGCAGCGCTGGATGATGTTCTTGACTTCGGGCTTATTGTTCATCTTTCTTCTTCTCCTTTCCCGTGTTTTTGAAAAGGATCACAGCGGAGCCGGTGACGGCGGTGATCAGGATGAAGGCCTCGCCCATGGTATCATAGCCACGGAAGTCAAACACGATGGAGGTGACATCGTTGTTGGCATGGGTCTTGGCGAGGTTTTCCTGCACGATGGCGTCGGCGGCGCCGGAGGCGAAGGTATCGTCATAGCTCTCGGGGTTCTGCTGCAGCTCATAGACGGAGACGGCAGCGTCCTGTCCCTCATAGGTGCGCTCCATCTGCCCCATGGTGACGGCAGTGAAGATGCACGCGAAGAGGATCACGCCGAGAGAGACGTAAGTAAGCCATTTTTTCACGAGTCGTCTCCTCCTCTCATTTTCCGCAGGGCGACGATAAACACCGCCGGGGTGAGGGCCGCACCGACAGCGGCCTCAGAGATGGCCACGTCGGGGGCGTGGAGCAGGAGGAAGGCGGCGGCGGCGAAAATGCCGGTGACGCCCAGCGCGATGATGGAGCTTAAGAGCTTCTCGAAATGGCAGGCCAGAATGGCGGAGACCACAAGGCCGCCGACAATCAGCACGTCGAGAAGAACAACCAGATTACTCATCGAAATCCCTCCTGTAGTCGTCAATTTCCATTTCCTTGTCGGGGCGGATTCCGTTCTTGTAGGCGCCCTTGGCAATGGAGTGGGCGCCGATGGGGTTGACCGTGAGGATCAGCAGGCACAGCACGATCACCTTGACGCCGGCGGAGGGGCTGCCCATCACAAAGAAGGCGTAGAGCGCGGCGCCGACCATGACGCCCATCATGCCCAGGGTGGACACGCAGGTGCTGGCCTGCATTCTGCAGAAGGTATCGGGCATCTTCAGAATGCCCTTGGTGCCGGCCACGGCGAAGAACAGGCCGACGGCCATCAGCACGTCAATGATCACTCTCAAAACCATTACTTGTGCCACCTCCCACTCTCGAGATAACGGCCAACCAGCATCGTATCAATGATGCCGAGCATGGCGCTGATCAGGGCGATGTCCAGATAGATGCCGCGGCCGCTGTACATGGCGTAGAGCACCAGCGCGCAGCAGACCAGCACATCCATGCTGTCGCCGGCGACCATACGGTCGGCGGCAGTGGGGCCCTTGGCCAGTCTGTAGAAGTTCAGTGCGGCCAGGAAAGCGTAGCCGACGGCGAAGATCAGTAATTCAATCATTCCCATATCCTCCTGATCCAGTTTTCCATACGGCCCTTGATGACCTCGCCGGCCTTTTCACGGTCGGGATCGCTCACGTCGATCCAGTGGATGTAGTAGTAGTTCTTCCCGTCCTGCTCGGCAATGTCCAGGGTGATGGTGCCGGGCGTCAGGGTGATGGAGTTGGCGAGCATGGCCTCGCCGTAGTCCTTCGTCAGTTCCGAGGGCACCTTCACGATGCCGGGGTTGACGTTGGTGCAGCCGCCGTAGCAGCGCTTGGCCATGTCAACGTTTGCCTTGATGAGCTCGCCCAGGAAGACGAACACATAGACAAACAGCGCGCCGAATTTCGCGGGATTGAACAGCCAGAATGCCTTGTCATGGATGAGGAATCTGGACGCAAACAGAGCCGCCGCAAGGCTCACCACCGCGCCCACCGCCAGCTCCTGGGCCTTGAAGCTCCAGGTGAGCAGGATCCAGAAGGCAAAGCAGAGGAGGAAGGTGGATATGACCGCGGGAAATTTGGTCTTGGGCAAGATAAACCTCTCCTTTCGGATTTCTATTACTCTTTATTCGACCTTGAGACTGTCCACGTAAAACTCCCGGCCCCGGGTCATTTTCAGGGCGGTGCTTCCACAGCGGGGGCAGGCGTCCTGTCCTCTCTCGATCTCCCCTTCCCAGCCGCAGTCGGGGCAGGAAAAGCGGGCGGGCACGGTCTCAAAAACGAGCTCGGCCCCCTCCGCCGCCGTGTCCCTGGAGGCATAGGGGAAGAGATCGAGGATGCACGCCGGCACAATGCCGGAATAGGCGCCGACCTTCAGGCGGATCTCCAGCGCTCTTTGAAAGCCCTGTTTTTTCGCCTCCCGATCTACCAGGTCGATCAGGCTTCGCGTAACAGCCAGCTCGTGCATCAGCGGTCCAGGCAGCTGAAGCAGGGGTCGATGCTGGCGATGATGAGACCGGCATCGGCCACGGAGTTGTTGCGGAGCATGAAGGGAATGGTGGGGGTGTTCTTGAAGCTGGGGACGTGGACGCTGATGCGGTGGTTGTTGAAGCCTCCGTTGCCGACCACCATGTGGCTCAGCTGGCCTCTGGGCGCCTCGTGGCGGCAGACGGCCTGGCCCTTCTGGATCTTGGGCAGCTTGTTGCCCAGGTTGATGGGCCCGTCGGGCAGCTTCTCCAGCGCCTGCTGGATGATCTTGATGCTCTCGTAGCACTCCAGCGCGCGGACCACGACGCGGGCGAACACGTCGCCGCTGTCCACCACGGGGATGTCGAATTTGAAATCGTCATAGGAGGAGTAGGGGGAATCCCGCCGCACGTCCACATCGACGCCGGAAGCTCTGGCGTGGGGGCCGATAGCGCCCAGACGCAGCGCGTCCTCTCTGGGCAGGACACCGACACCCTTGGTGCGCAGGGCGATGGTCTTGTCGTTGAGGGCGATCTCCACGATGCGGTCCATGGGGCCCTTGAGCTTGTCGCAGGCGGCCAGCAGCTCGCGCTTGAGATCATCGTCGATGTCGCGCCGGGAGCCGCCGATGGTGACCATGGCGTAGTTGACGCGGTTGCCGGAGAGCTTCTCCAGCAGATCCATGACGAGCTCGCGCTCGTCCCAGATGTGCATGAACATGCTGTCGTGGCCGATGATGTGGCAGGCGATGCCCAGCCACAGCAGATGGGAGTGCAGGCGCTCCAGCTCCGCAGTGATCACACGGATGTACTGGCCTCTCTTCGGCACCTCGATGCCGTTGATCTGCTCGACGCACATGGCGTAGGTGAACGCATGGGAGTGGGAACAGATGCCGCAGACGCGCTCCACCAGCACCAGGGTCTGGATGGCGTTGCGCTCGGTGGCGAGCTTTTCAATGCCGCGGTGGTTGTAGCCCACGAAGACCTCGGCGTCCTTGATGATCTCGCCCTCGGTGTAGAGCTTGGCGTGGATGGGCTCCTCCAATGCGGGATGGTAGGGGCCGATCGGGACAATGTAGCTCATCTTATTTCTCCTCCTTGATGTTCTTCGCTCTCAGCTCGTCCAGGGGGACCACCATGATCTGGCCCTTGCCCTGGGTTTCGAGCATCGTCTCGGGCAGGAAGAGCCGCTTGGACATATCAAGGCCCTCGAACTCGACGCCGAAGATTTCGTTGAGCTCACGCTCCGGCCAGGTTGCCGCCACGTCGTAGATCTCCCCGATGGAGGGAAGCGTCATCTCGCCCACCACATGGTAGGACTCAATGGCGGGATCCACCGCGTATTCGTAAGAGATGTCCATCTGTCCTTCCTCGTTGAGGAAGCCGTGGATCATCACCAGAAACACGCCGGCTTTTCGCATCTTCTCCGCAATCGGAACAACCTGGTCCTTGGAAATATCAATTCTCTTGTATTCCTGCATACCTTTCACCTCTCTGTTATTCCAATTTCTTCTCTTTCATTTTTATATCGTAATTGCGTGGTCTGCAGGGGCCACACAAGTACAACCGTTTAGCAGATCCGGGGCAGCTGCGCGCCCGCGAGCTTCTGCAAAATGCGCCGACCGCCGGGAATGGTGCGCATGACGAGCTTGCCCGGCCGCTCGGCGGTGACGCGGCCGATGACGGCGGCGTCCCTCCCCGCCTCGGTCTGCCGCATGGCAGTGAGGACCTTTTCCGCGTCCTCCCGGGCGACCACCGCGAGGAGCTTTCCCTCGTTGGCGCAGTAGAGCGGCTCAAGCCCCAGCATGTCACAGGCGGCGCGCACCTGGGGTCTGACGGGGATCCGCTCCTCCTCCAACTCGATGCCGTGCGCGGTGCCCTCGATAAACTCGTTGAGCGTGGTGGCGACGCCGCCGCGGGTGGGATCCCGCAGCACGCGCACCGCAGCGCCGGTGGAGAGGATCGCGTCACACAGACCGTTTAACGCCGCACAGTCGGAGGAAATCTCCCCCTGCATCATGCCGCTTCTTGCGAGCATGACGGCGGTGCCGTGGTCTCCCACGGTGCCGGAGACGATCACCCTGTCCCCCTCCCGGAGATTGTCCGGGCTGAGACCGGGGTACTTGAGAAAGCCGATGCCGGCGGTGTTGATGTACAGTCCGTCGCCCCGGCCCTTTTCCACCACCTTGGTGTCGCCGGTGACGATCTGTACCCCTGCCTTCTGCGCCTGGGCGCGGATGGAGGCGACCACCTGTTTCAGCGTCTCCATCGCGAGGCCCTCCTCGATGATGAAGGAGAGCGACAGAAACTTCGGCTCCGCGCCGCAGACGGCAAGGTCGTTGACCGTGCCGCAGACCGAGAGCTTGCCGATGTCCCCGCCGGGGAAAAACAGCGGCGAGACCACGAAGCTGTCGGTGGAGAAGACCAGTTGTTCCGCTCCCGGCAGGATGGCCCCGTCCCCCAGCGCCGCGAGGGCGGGGTTTTGAAAGGCCGGAACCAGGAGTTCCTCGATCAGCCGGGCGGTCTTCTTCCCCCCGCTGCCGTAATCCAAAGTGATGATTTCTTCCATACTTGTAGTCCTGTGCAAATAATTGGGGGAGTTCAGAGGGTGCTCCCTCTGATTTTTGCCGCGCTCGGCGAAAAACAAGCATCATCGTTTTTCGCGGGGGCGTGTACCTCGCAAAAAACACTTCTCGCGCAGCGAACGTGCGGCCGTCAGGCCGTGCGCTGAGCGGAGTGCATTCTTTCTCGTTTGAATGAAATCTTTGATTTCATTCAAACGAAGCGTCAGCGTACTTGTAGGCCGCGGCGCAGGCGCCCTCGGAGGACACCATGCAGGGGCCCACCGGATCCTCCGGCGTGCAGATCTTCCCGAACAGGGGGCAGCCGCCCGGGGCGAGCCTGCCGGTGATGACCTCACCGCAGCGGCAAGCCGTGGGCGGCTCGGCGCTCTCACAGACAATGTCGAAGCGCTTTTCCGCGTCGAAGGCCGCCAGCTCTTCTCTCAGGCCGAGGCCGCTTTGGGGAATCTCCCCCAGGCCGCGCCAGAGATCCCGCCGTTCGACAAAGCAGTGCTTGAGCATCTTCTGCGCCAGGATGTTGCCCTCCTTTGACACCGCTCTCGGGTAGGCGTTTTCGATGCGGGGCCTGCCCTCCTTGATCTGCCGCAAGAGCAGATACACGGCAAGCAGGATGTCCGCCGCCTCAAAGCCAGCGATCACGCCGGGCAGCTTAAATTCCTCCGGCAGATACCGGAAGCCCCGCTCGCCGATGATGGTGGCCACGTGGCCGGGGCAGAGAAAGCCGTCGATGTTGAAGCCGTCCATCGCGATCAGCGCGCGCAGGGCCGGCTCCACCTCCTTGAGCATAGACCAGACGGTGAAATTTTGCAAGCCCTGTTCCTGTGCCGTGAGCACCGCGGCGGCGGTGCCGGGGGCTGTGGTCTCAAAGCCCACGCCGAGAAACACCACCTGCTTTTCCGGATGTTCGGCGGCCAGGGCCACCGCGTCCACCGGGGAATAGACGGTCTCCACCTTCGCGCCCAGGGCGCGGCGGCGCAGCAGACTGTCGCCGGGGCGGCTGCCGGGCACCCGCAGCATATCGCCGTAGCTGGTGATCACGACATCCTTCTCCATGGCAAGCTCCAGCACCTGGTCGATCACCTGGGGCGGCGTCACACAGACCGGGCAGCCGGGGCCGGAGAGCAGCTGGATCTGGGAAGGCAGCATGGACTTGATGCCCGCCTCCGCAATGGACATGGTGTGGGTGCCGCAGACCTCCATGATCCGCGTCTCGCCCAGGTCCAGCGCCTCAATGGCGCGGAGGAGCGTCTCGATTCTGGTCTTATCGGAGGGCATTCTGCACCTCTTCCCAGGCCTCCAGGTCCTGCATGGCCTGCTGCTCGGGCAGGCGCTCAATGGCAAAGCCCGCGTGGACGATGACATAATCTCCGATCTGCGGGTTTTCGATAAAATCCACCCGGATCTGCCGCTTCATGCCCATGGCCTCGCCCACGGCGGCATTGCCGTTTATTTCAATCAACTGCAGCGGAACTGCCAAGCACATATCAACAACCTCGGTTTCCTATTTGGCTCCCCTGAAAGGGGATTTCGCGCCGCCGCTGCCGGCGGCAGAAGAAGGCGGGGCGGAATCTCCGCAGCCGCGCCGTTTGCAGGCCGTCGTGAAGCAGGATTGCAAACGGCAATCGCGGCAAGGCGGGCAATGCTGTCAGCCAGCAGGCTGACTGAGGGGTTTTCCCCCGCCTGCACAATCTCAGATTCTCCCGCTCTCCATCGCCTTTGCGGCGATCATCAGCTGGCCCAGGGAGAGCCCCTCGTCGTTGGGGGAAACCCGCCGGTGCCGCAGCACCCGGAAGCCCTCGGCCTCCAGCCGCTGTGGCAGGCGGTGCATCAAAAACATATTCTGAAAGCTGCCGCCGGAGAGGGCCACGGTGTTAAGACCGCTTTTCTCCCGCGCCAGAACGCACTGGCGGACGGCCATTTCGATCAGGGTGTTGTGGAAGCGGGCTGCGATGCGCCCGGGCTCCACGCCCGCGTCCCGGTCGGAGATCATGGCGCGGATCATCTCACGCCAGTCAAAGCGCAGCGGATCTCCCGCAAGCGTGATGGGATAGACGCCGTCGTCCTCCACAGCCGCGGCCTCCAAAAGCACCGCGCCCTGACCCTCGTAGCTGCATCGGGTCTTGATATTCAGCAGCGCCGCCGCGCCGTCAAAGAGCCGGCCCATGCCGGAGGACAGCGGGCAGTTGAGCCCCGCGTCAAGCATCTGCGCGTAGAGGGCGGCGTTTTTCATTCCGCCGGTTTCCAGTCCCGCCTCCCGCAGCAGTGCGAAGGCCACGCGGTCGGTCTCTTCCGTCGCCCGGTCGCCGCCGATGAGGGGAATGGGCCGGATGGAGCCGAAGCGCTCAAACCCGGCATAGCCGCCGATCAGGCACTCCCCGCCCCAGACACTGCCGTCCGTGCCGAGGCCTGTGCCGTCCCAGACCAGGCCGATGGCCTCGCCCTCGTACTCGTTGTCCGCAAGGCAGGCTGCCATGTGGGCGTGGTGGTGCTGAACCGGGATCAGAGGCAGGTTTTCTCTCTCCGCCCGCTCCCGGGCGTACTCGGTGGAGAGATAGTCCGGGTGCAGGTCGCAGGCCAGCGCCCGCGGAGAAATATCAAACAGCCGCTCAAAGTGGGCGATCTGTCCGGTGTAGTTGTCCAGTGTCTCCAGGTTTTTCAGATCCCCGATGTGCTGGCTGGGGAAAACCTCGCTGTCTCTTGACAGGCAGAAGCTGGCCTTCTGCTCGGCCCCGCAGGCCAGAATCGGCGGCAGGGTTCTTTTGAGCTTCACCGGGAAGGGCACATAGCCCCGGGATCTTCTGGCAAAGTACTCTTTGCCCTCCAGCACCCAGCAGAGCGAGTCGTCGCAGCGGGTCTGGATGTCGCGGTTGTGGAGCAGGAAGCCGTCGGCAATGCCGGTGAGCTCTTTGACCGCCTCGGCGTTTTCGATCAGCATCGGCGTATCGGAGCGGTTGGCGCTGGTCATCACCAGCAGGTCGATATCGTCCCCGAACAGCAGCACGTGCAGCGGCGTGTAGGGCAGCATCACGCCCACAAAGCCGTTTTCGCTCACATGCCAGAGCCCCGGCGCTCTCTTTTTCAGCAGCACGATGGGCCGCCGAAAGCCGGTCAAAATTCTCTCCTCCTCCGGCGAAACCTCACAGATCTGTCTTGCACAGTCGGCGCTGCGGGCCATGAGGGCAAAGGGCTTTTCGTCCCGGTGCTTGCGCCGCCGGAGCTTGAGCACCAGCGCCGGATCGTCGCAGCGGCAGGCCAGATGGATCCCGCCCAGGCCCTTGACTGCCACGATTTTCCCGGCCTTCAGCTCCCGGCGGGCGATCTCGATGGCGTCCCCGGGGACGCGCCGGCCCCGTTCGTCCAGATAGAAGACCCCCGGCCCGCAGACGGAACAGCAGTCCGGCTGGGCGTGGTAGCGCCGGTTTTCGATGTCGTGGTATTCCCGGTCGCAGTCCGGGCACATGGGAAAGACGCTCATGGAGGTCTTCGCCCGGTCATAGGGCACATCCATGATGATGGTAAAGCGTGGGCCGCAATTGGTGCAGTTGATAAAGGGATAACGGTAACGCCGGTCTTTCGGATCCAGCAGTTCCCGCAGGCAGTCGTCACAGATGCAGATGTCCGGGCTTAAAAGCGTGCGGCGCTTTTCCTCGGTCTTGCTGCGGCGGATCTCAAAGTCGGGAAAGTGCTTCAGCTCTTCAAAGTACACCGCCTCGATCTCGTCGATCACGGCCAGCACCGGGGCCTTCTCCGGCAGCTCCCGCACAAAGCGCTCCAGCTGGCCGTGCTCACCCTCCAGCTCCAGCTCCACGCCGGAGGAGGTGTTTTCTATGTAGCCGCGCAGGCCGCGGCTTTGTACCAGCTTGTGGATGAAGGGCCGGAACCCGACCCCCTGTACAATTCCGCGGATGTGAATCCAGACGCGCTCCAAGTGCTCACAATCTCCCTATCATAGTTAAGAATGTAACGATATTATAGTATAAATCCAGCGGAATATCAACCTTAAAAAACGACGGAAAGTGCCGCCGAAACAGCTCTTTTTTCCGCCGCTTTTGTACGATATTGCAATCTGACAATTTATTGGAAACGCCTCTTTTTTCCCGCCCGTTCACAGCAGCCTTCTCAGCCAGAAAAACAGTCCGCAGGCCGCGCCGGCACTGACGCCGAAAACGATGACGGGTCCGGCGATGACGAACATTTTAGCCGCCGTGCCGGTGATCTTTCCCTCGGTCTTAAACTCCAGTGCCGGGGAGGCCATGGCGTTGGCAAAGCCCGTGATGGGCACCAGCGTCCCCGCCCCGGCGAACTTGGCAAGCCGGTCGTAGACCCCCAGGCCCGTCAGCACCACGCCGAACAAAATCAGCGTCACCGAGCAGGCAGCGCCCGCCGTCTCGCTGTCCAGGCCGAGCGCGGTGTAGGCCGCGGTCAGGCCCTGGCCCAGCGTGCAGATCGCCCCGCCGACCACAAAGGCGCGCAGCATGTTTTGCCCCATGTGGGAGCGGGGCATGTGCTGTGACGCGTAGCGGCTGTATTCCTCGTTGGACATGTTCATGGCGTTCCCTCCACTGTTGTTTTCTCTTAGTATGGGTTTCAGCGGGCCCGCTATACGCAAAAGAAAAAAACCGCAGACAGTAAAAATATTCCTTGACTTTGGTCTTTCCCTGAATTATAATAAGCAAGCTGACAAGTTGATAGATGCTTCTTGAGCAACACACGGAGATGTCGCGTAGTTGGTCGAGCGCGCACGATTGGAAATCGTGTAGGGGTCAAAAGCTCCTCGAGAGTTCGAATCTCTCCATCTCCGCCAAACAAAAACCCAGCCTAAAGGCTGGGTTTTTTGTTTGGCTGTGGAGAGATTCGAATGTGTAATCGAACGCCCCGGTGGGGCGTTCATCGACCAGTGCAAACACTGGTCGATTCCTATATTTGCGCCGTCCCCCGCAAGGCGCAAATGCAAGCGAATCTCTCCATCGTGTCAGCCGCGGGCGCCTTTCGTGGAAAGATGAGTCAAAAGAAGAGCGCATGCAGCATTCACGTTTTTTAAGATCTTTCGACTCCGCTTCGCTTCGCTCAAGATGACACGACTTTAGGTTTTTGCTTTCATAACGGATTGTACCCGCAGGGCATATACCACGCCAGTGACATCGGTCACTTAAGTGAGCGTCCAAATCCTTGATTTGGCTAACGCGAACTTACACCTCAGGCGGGCTCCCAATGACGAAAAAAGGGCTTTATCTTCAGTCCGAAGCGCCTGCCGGCGGCAGGCGCTTTTCATTTCTCTCCGCTGCCTCCTTTCCCCCTTGCCCTCGGTGGGCGGCTATGGTAAAGTGAAAGCAGAATTTCGGCGGCTGCGCCATTTCGGAGGTTCCCATGTCCTACCGCATCGCACAGAAAGATATTCTTTCCGTTTCCGCGGACGCCGCGGTGGTGGCCGTGGAGATGACCATGCGCCCTGCCGGCGGCCCGGTCTTTGACCGGCTGGCCGAGGCCGGGGGCGAAGCGCTGCTTGCCGCCGTGCGCCGGGTGAAGTTTCTGCCCATCGGCAGCGCCTGCGCCATCGACGCCTGCAATCTCCCCTACCCGAATCTGATCCTGACAGCGGCTCCCCGCTGGCTCACCGGCAAGGCCAACGAGCTGCTGGCCCTGCGCCGCTGCTACGAAAGCGTGCTGGATACCGCCGAGGGGCTGGGCTGCCGGACGCTGGTCACGCCCTTCCTCTCCTCCCAGTACTACCGCTTCCCTCAGGAGGAAGCCGTGCGCATCGCGCTGGAGGAAGCGGGCCGCCGCAGTCTGGAGGCCGTCTTTGTTCCCGGCACCGAGGGGCTGGAAGCGCTCAGCCGTCAGGAATACCACAGGCCCGAGATCGTCTCCTATGTGGGCTACTACCGGGACGCCGCTATTTTCGCCCTCTCCAACGGGTTGTTTGCCCGGGTGGATCTGCGGCCGGAGCTGCAAAGCGTGGATGTGATCCCCTACTTTGAGGCCTGCTACCGCGAGGGCAACAATCCCCTGCAGACGCCGCTGCCGGAGGAGGAGATCGCGCGCCTGCGCCGCATCTACGAAGAGACCGACTGGTGATGCACCGCTTGACAGAAAGGGTTTGCCATGAAAATCAAGACAAAAGCGCTCTCCTATGACGAGCTCATCACGCTGCCCGCCCCGGCGCACAAAAAACCGCAGAAGCCGAATCTGTTTTTCCGCACCCTGGTGCGGCTTGCAGCGATTCCCGACCTGCGTGACGCGCAGTTTTCCTTTACCAAACAGCGCATGGAGGGCTTTGAGGACGAGCCCTGCCTGATCGTCATGAACCACTCCAGCTTTATCGATCTGGAGATCGTCTCGCGGGTGTTCTATCCGAGGCCCTACTGCATCGTCTGCACCTCCGACGGCTTTGTCGGCAAAGAGGGACTGATGCGGCACATCGGCTGCATCCCCACCAACAAATTTGTTACCGACGCCTCCCTGATCGCGGACATGCGCCACGCGCTGAAGGAAGAACACTGCAGCGTGCTGCTCTACCCCGAGGCCAGCTACAGCTTTGACGGCACGGCCACCCCCCTGCCGCGCAAGCTCGGCGTGATGCTCAAGCGGCTGGACGTGCCGGTGGTGGGCATCCGCACCGAGGGCGCTTTCTCCCGCGACCCGCTCTACAACTGTCTGCAAAAGCAGCCCGTCAAGGTCTCGGCCACAGTGCGCGGCCTTCTGACAAGAGAGGAGATCCGGGAAAAGCCCGTGCCGGAGCTCGACCGGATTCTCGATGATCTGTTCTCCTTTGACAACTTTGCCTGGCAGGCGGAAAAGGGCGTCAGGATCGACGCGCCCTTCCGGGCCGACGGGCTGCACCGCATTCTCTACAAGTGCCCCCGCTGCCTTTGCGAGGGGCAGACCGAGGGCAAGGGGACTTCTCTGACCTGCCATGCCTGCGGCGCCGTCTGGACCATGGATGAGCTGGGGCGGCTGCATGCCGAAAATGGCGAGACGCGTTTTCCCCACATCCCCGACTGGTATGCCTGGGAGCGCAGCCAGGTGCGCGAGGAGCTGAAGGCGGGGCGCTATCTGCTCGATTGCGACGTGGAGATCGGCATCCTGCGGGACTTCAAGTTTATCTACATGGTCGGCTCCGGCCATCTCCGGCACGACGAGACCGGCTTTACCCTCACCGGCTGCGGCGGGAAGCTCTCCTTCCACCGGCCCGCCAGGCAGAGCTACAGCCTCTTTGCCGACTACTACTGGTACGAGCTGGGGGACATCATCTGTATCGGAGACACCCAGGTCCAGTATTACTGTTTTCCCAAGGGCGCGGTGCCCGTGGCGAAGGCGCGCCTTGCCACCGAGGAGCTCTACAAGCTCTGCCGCCGCGGCGGGCACAAAAACGCGGTGCCGTCGTCTTCTGCTCCTGACCGGGTGCAGGTCCGGCCAGATTTACCCGTGAAGGAGACCGTATGAGTTTCAAGCGTCAAGCAGACCGGGGTGAGCCCTTCCGCTTTCCCCGGCTGGGGCAGCGGATCGTCAAGACCTCCGTCGCGGTGTTTCTGTGCCTGCTGTTTTACTACCTGAGAGGCTACAGTGGGCGGGATATGCCCACGGAGGCTGCGATCACCGCCATCATCTGTATGCAGCCCTATGTGCGGGGCACCCGGGACTACGCTCTCAGCCGCTTTGCGGGCACCCTGCTGGGCGCTGGCTGTGGGCTGCTGTTTCTATTTTTGCTGCTGCTTTTCCCCGTGCTTGGGCAGAACCTGCTGGTGCTCTACGCGCTGATGGCGCTCGGCATGATGCTCTGCCTCTACGGCGGGGTGCTGCTGCGGCGGCCTGACATCTCCGGGCTTGCCGCCATCGTGTTCATCTGCGTGGTCATCGCCTTTCCGGAGATCAACCAGCCCCTGCTGCAGGCGCTCAAGCGTATTACCGGCGTGATGGTAGGCACCGCCTCGGCCATTGCGGTCAATGTCTTTCGCCTGCCCCGGGTCAAGCGCCGGGATCAGGTGTTCTTTGTGCGTACGCGGGATCTGTCTGCCGACCGCTTTTCCAACATTCCCGCCGCGGCCCTCTTCCGGCTCAACTACCTCTATGCCGACGGGGCAAAGATCTGTCTCATGTCCGAGCACGCGCCGGCCTTTTTTGCCATGCAGCTGCGCGACGCCCAGCTCTCCGTGCCCATGATTGTCATGGACGGAGCTGCTCTCTATGACGCGAAGGAAAACCGATACCTCTGCGCCAAAACGCTGGCTAAAACCCAGGCCGAGGCCCTGCGCAGCCTGCTGGACCAGATGGGGCTGAGCTACTTCATCTACACCGTACACCACGGCCGCACCTGCATCTTCCACCAGGGTCCGCTGCGGGACGAGGAGAAGGTTATTCTGGACCGGATGCGCGCCTCCCCTTACCGCAGCTATCTGGAGGGTGAGATCCTGGACGAAGCGGAGATCGTTTACTTCAAGGTCATCGACAGCGAGGCGCGGATTGCCGCTCTGGAACGGCACCTTGGCTACACCCTGCTGGACATGCACCTGCGGCTGGTCAGCCGCCCCCAGTCCGCGCCGGGCATCGGCGGGCTCTACGTCTACTCCGGCAGCGCCACCATGGAGAGCGCGAAAAACGCCCTGATGGAACGGCTGTGGGAAAAGGAGCCGGGCCTGCGCCCCGTGGAGATTTTCTCCGCCACGCCCTACCGCACGGAGGCGGACGCCATGCACCTGCTCCATCGGCTCGGGAACGCCTACGAGCCGCTGTGGATTCTCGCGGGGCGGGACAAAGTGAAATAAGACCGCAAAAGCGCCCGGAACCACATGGTTCCGGGCGCTTTTGCGCGGCGCTCAGTCTCCCTTTTTCAGGGGCAGCCACCAGGTATAGCCGAAGGCCAGGCACTGACACAGTCCCTCCAGAACGCCGAGTCCGTGTTCGGCGGCGGTCTTCCGGCCGATGACAAAATACTCCGTCAGATGCATAACCGCGAGCGCCAGCAGGGGTACGGGCTTTTTCTTCGCCGCAAGATACGCGAAGGCCCCGTACAGCAGCACGCAGACCGGCTTGCCGAATTGCTTGCTCAGTCGATAGAACATCAAGCTTCCCCCCTAAAGATAATCATGCACAGCCCCATCAACAGCGGCTGGTGCAGCAGATAGACCCAGACGGTGTGCCGCCCCACGGTGGAGAGCAGCGGGATCCTGACCCGGGCGAGCTTCCGCCAGGCGGGCAGCGGCTCCAGAAGCCGAAACAGGTAAAAGCCCGTGAAGAACAGAAACAGCCACGGCAGCAGCGGGAAATAATCGCTGGAGCGAAAGCCGGGATACGGGAAGCCCAGCGGCGTCAGCACCCGGCAGGTGTAAAGTGCGCGGGGCAGCTTCCAGGAAAGCAGACCCCCCAGGCCCAGCACGCCGCTGTCCACCCGGTAGAACAGGACAAAGAGCAGAAAGCTCAGCCCAAGCCCGCACAGGGGCGGCAGGCGGTCCAGGTGCTTTTCCAGCGGGACCGTCAGCAAGATGGCGCAGCCCATGAAGTTCAGGATGCCAAACCAGATGGCCTCCTGCGGCACGGCGAGGAGCGTCATGGCGGTGATGAGAAAGCCGAAAAGGTTCAGCGTCAGGCCGCGCTTGATATTGCGGCGGCGGCCCCAGCGGAAGGCGAAGCCCGCGATCAGGATAAACGACCAGCAGATATACTGCTGCCAGATGTGTACGCCCGGTTTCAGGTGCCAGCCGGGCTGGCGGCCGAAGACCACGTTCACGTCATACAGGAAGTGCATCCCCAGCATGTTCAGCAGAGCCAGGCCCCGCAGCGCGTCGACGAAGTGCCAGCGGTTCTCCTCCGTTTTCCCGCGCCTCCCCCCATGTTCAGTCGGTGTAGTTGGTGTCAAAGTTGATGATGATGGCATAGCCGGCAAACTTGGGGGCCAGTTCCTGCTGCAGTGCCTGGATCAGACCCGCCCGGTCGCGGACGGTGAAGTCCGTCAGCACATCGAAGTTCAGGCACTTCTTCTCGTCGTCAAAGAACAATCCGTGGATGCCCAGCACGCCCGGGTGCTGTTTGCACACGGCTTCGATGGCCTCCCGCTCGGCCTTGCGGCTCTGGTCCACGGCGTAAAAGCCCACGGTGAGGAAGACGTGGAACTTCTCCAGCACTGCCGTCTGGATGGCCTTGGTGATCCCGTGCAGGCTCTTTCCGTCCAGATCGTCCGGGACCTCCACGTGGATCGAGCCGATGGCCTGGTCGGGGCCGTAGTTGTGCAGGATCAGGTCGTAGGCGCCCAGGACCCCGGGCACGGCGGTGACGGTCTCGCGGATCTCCTTTGTGATCTCGCTGTCGGGCCGTGCGCCCATGATGTCGCTGACGGAGTCCATCAGCATCTCCAGACCCGCCTTGAGGATGAACACCGAAATCACCGCGCCGATGATGCCGTCCAGGTTCAGGTGAAACAGCAGGTTGATGAGCGCGCCGACCAGGGTGGAAGCGGAGATAATGGCGTCAAAGCTGGCGTCGGAGCCGGAGGCCACCAGCGCCTCGGAGTTGTACTTTTCGCCCTGGGCCTTGACATGGCGGCCCAGCAGAAGCTTGACCACCACGGCCACCGCCACGATGATGAGCGTCACCGCCCCGTAGTCCGGCGTCTCCGGGTGGATGATCTTTTTGACGGACTCGATCAGAGACGTGGCGCCCGCGGCCAGCACAATGGCCGCGATGAGCACGGCGCTGAAATACTCGATGCGCCCGTAGCCGAAGGGGTGCTTTTCATCCGGGCGGCGCTTGGCCAGCTTCACGCCCAGGATGGTGATGACGGAGCTGAGTGCGTCGGTGAGGTTGTTCACCGCATCCAGCACAATGGCGATGGAGTGGGACAGCAGGCCCACCAGCGCCTTGAAGCCCGCCAGAAAGATGTTGGCGACAATGCCGATCACGCTGGTGCGTGTGATCTGTTTTTCGCGGATGTTGTTCTCCATAAAACCGCCTCCGTAAGATATTGTCAGAAAGTATACCACAGTTTTTCCTGCTTGCAAAGTGGCAGGTGCCGCAGACGAGCACCTCTCTGCACATCGGTGCGGCTGCGGGAAATTCTTGCATGGCGCGTAGGAATATGTTAAAATATCAGTTGAACGATTTTTCGACCCAGGAGGCTGCCATGAATATTGTCATTGCAGGCGCTGGCAAGGTGGGCCATACCATTGCCGAACGTCTCT
>ONPY01000012.1:0-38826 GCA_900319835.1 uncultured Eubacteriales bacterium
CGAGGGGGACATCCCCCTGGGCAATCTCTTTACCCAGAGCCTTGAGGAGATCCTGGCCTCCGACCGGGCGCGGCACATCCGGGAGGGCTTCTCCCGCCGCCGGGCGACCGAGCCCCTCTGCCGCACCTGCGGCTTTGCCAGAAAGTTTTAAGTCGAAGGCAAAGTCCTTTGGACTTTGCCTTCGAGTTTTACACCCCGCTGCGCGCACTCCTTGTCCGCTTTCGCTGGACAACTCGCACACTTGCGGGGCGAGAAGTGTTTTCTGCCACGTACACGCCGCGGCAGAAAACGGATTTGAAACTTTTCGCTCACGCGAAAACTAGGGAATCTAAGGTTTGCCCATAACAAAAAACTCCACCGGTAAACCGGTGGAGTTTTTGCGTCAGCGGGAAATCAGTATTTGTAGCCGATCATGTCGGCCAGCTCTTCGGTGATGATGACGGTGGCGTCCCGGTGCAGCTTCATCAGCGTGGCGGGGCAGGCGGTGGTGATGGCGTCGCTCATCAGCAGCTGGCGGGCAGCGTCGGCCTTGCTGGCGCCGGAGAGGATCATCAGCAGGCGTTTGGCCATCATGATCTCACCCATGCCCATGGTGACGGCATAGCGGGGCACGTCGTCGCGGGAGGCAAAGAAGCGGGCATTGGCATCGATGGTGCTCTCGTCCAGCACTTCCTTGTGCGCGTGCCAGTACAGCTCCTTGCCCGGCTCGTTGAAGGCCAGGTGACCGTCGGGGCCGACGCCCAGAACCTGAACCTCCACCTCGCTCTCGGCGATGACCTTCTGGAACTCGGCGATGTTGGCGTCGATGTCCCCGGTGCCCTTGGCGACGTAGGTGTTGGCCTTGTCGATGTTGATATGGTCAAAGAGGTTGGAGTCCATGAAGTAGCGATAGCTCTGATCGTGGGTGGGCTCCAGGCCGATATACTCGTCCAGGTTTACGGTGTGGACCTTGGAGAAGTCCAGACCTTCCTCGCGGCAGCGGCGGGCCAGTTCCTGATACATGCCGACGGGGCTGGAGCCGGTGGCGAGACCGAGGCAGCAGTCAGGCTTGGCGCGAACGATTTCCTCGATGATATCTGCGCCGGCGGCACACTGACTCGCGTAATCCTTGGCAACGATGACTTTCATGTGAATACCTCCTTTGTTTTTTGGACGGAAACAGTATAGTCTTCTGCTTTTTATTCGTCAAGAAAAAGTGTTTCGTGTTGCTGAATTAATTTCGGTGTGCAGGAGAATCAGCGCTGCGAGGTTTGGCACGGCCATCAGGACGTTGATGAAATCCGCGAATATCCATACGGACTGCATAGACAAGAGGCTCCCCGCCAGCACCGCCAGCGGAAAGAGCAGCGTGACAGCACCGGCGCCCCTGCCGCCGGTGAGATACGCAAGGCAGCGCAGGGCAAAGCGCAGCGCGCTGAGCGTGCTGCTGTAGGCAAAGAGCGTTATGCACAGGGCGAGAAACAGCGCGGCGGCTCGGCCGCCCAGAAGGGCGGAAAGCGCGCGGGCGTACAGTCCGCCCTCGGGAAAGATCCCGTAGACGACCGGCCCCGCGGCGCAGAGGATGCAGAGCCCTGTGAGGGAGCAGACCACCAGCGTGTCCGCAAACACTTCAAAAACGCCCCAGAGGGCGTGCTGGGCGGGGGCATCGGCCTTTGCGTCTGCGTGGGCGACGGCCGCGGTGCCGAGTCCGGCCTCGTTGGAGAAGGCGCTGCGGCGAACGCCCCAGCGAATGCAGGAGCGCAGCGTCACCCCGCAGGAGGCACCCAGGGCAGCCTGCGGCGTCAGGGCGCTTTGCAGGATCAGTCGAAGTACCCCCGGCAGCGCACGCCGCTGCCAGACCAGGACCGCGGCAGACAAGCCGGCAAAGAGCAGCGTCATCACCGGCACCAGCAGCGCGGCGGCGTTTTCCACCCTCTCGGCCCCACCCAGGGATAAAACCAGCGTCAGCGCCGCAAAAGCAAGCCCTATGGAAAGCGGAAGCCCGGCGTCCGCGGGGAGCGGACCGTGGGCAAAGCGCTCCGCGGCGTTTGTGATCGCGGCGGTGATGGCGTTCATCTGCACCAGGG
The DNA here is from genome assembly GCA_900319835.1 of uncultured Eubacteriales bacterium. The sequence goes on from ONPY01000012.1 coordinate 2,067, forward strand.
CGCCCATGCAAAAGGAGGAAAGCAGGGCCAGCAGCGCATACAGCCGGGCGAGGCCGCCCCAGCCCAGACCGTTGGCCAGGTAATCCGGCGGGCCGCAGCCGCGGGCACCTTTTCGGTATCGCAGGGCAAGCAGGATCTCCGCGTACTTGACCAGCATCCCCGCCAGTGCCGCCAGCCAGATCCAGAACAGCGCCCCGGGTCCGCCCATGGCGATGGCCTGGGAGGTGCCGACAATGTTGCCGGTGCCCACGGTGGAACCCAGGGAGACGGCGGCGGCCCGGCGCGAGCCGCGGTCCGCGGAGAAGGGGAGCGCCAGAGCCCGGGGCAGCCGGCGCAGGGGCAGCAGGCGGCCGCCAGAAGCGAGCAACAGCGCCGCGAAGAGCAGCAGCGGGAAAAAGAGCGCGTCCCACAGCAGGGAAGAGATGTATGACAGAGCGGACAAGAGCATAAGTTTCCTTAAGATTCACAAATTCCTGTTGATTTTTTCAGCGCGCTTGTGCTATGGTACAGCGAAGCACAGGCTTAGTGGATATGAAGCACAGCCGGGCGTCTCGGAAACAGCATACGAAACTTTTCGGGAAAGAATGCGTCCAAAGGCTGTGAAAGGAGAATGCTATGAAAAGAATTTGCAGTGTGTTTCTCGTTCTGATGCTCCTGCTGTCGCTGCCGCTTGAGGCCCATGCCGAGACGACCCAGAGCCGTGCGGTCATCGGCGCGAATCTCGAGCCGCAGCAGATCGGGGACGTCTATAACATGTTCGGCGTCCGGCGCGGGGATGTGATCGAGCTGACCATGACCAACGCGGAGGAGCGGAAGTATCTGGAGGGCTATGTGGACGAGAGTCTGATCGGCACCCGCTCCATCTCCTGCGTGTATGTGGAGCTGCTGCCCGCGGGAAGCGGAATGTCCGTCACCACCAGCAACATCACCTGGTGTACCGGAGAGATGTACATCAGCGCCCTGGCCACCGCAGGCATCACGGATGCACGGATCATTGTGGCCGCCCCCTTTGAGGTCAGCGGCACCGCGGCCCTCTCCGGTGTGTACAAGGCCTATGAGGACATGACGGGCATGAAGCTGGACGATCTGGCCAAGGCCGTCAGTACCCAGGAGCTGACCATCACGGGCGATCTGGCCAAGGAGATCGGCAGCATGGACTCCATGTCCATTGTCAACGAGCTCAAGCTCATGCTCAACGAGACCCAGAAGATGAGCGACCAGGAGATCCGCCAGGCTATCATCGAGATCGCCGCGCGCTACAATGTCAGCCTCACCGATACACAGATCAACCAGCTCATCTCCCTCTGCCGCTCGCTGGAGGGCTTGGATCCCGAGCAGCTCAAACAGCGTGTGGAGGAGGTGCAGGGGACGCTGCAGAAGGTCTCCGATGCCAAGACCAAGGTGGTTGGTTTTGCCCAGACGGTCAAGAAGGTGGTGGACTCCGTCACCGGCTTCTTCAACCGCATCAGCGATCTGCTGGATCGCTTCACCAGAAAATGAAAAAAACTCCGCGGTTGCTACCGCGGAGTTTTTGTATCTTGTTTATGTTCTGACGGTTTCCCGGATCAAGCGGCGGGAGAGCGCGGCGTAGGCCGCGTGTACCAACCGGGAGGCAAGCACACACAGCGCCGTGCCGACGGCAAAGGTGACAGGCAGTGTCAGCCACAGGGGCATGCGGTTGAGCAGCACATAAAGGGAGGAATCCAACAGGGAGAAAACCGGCGTGTGCGTAACGAACAGCCCCATGGACCAGAGGCCGAGGCGGGGGAAAGGGGGGTGGGCCAGAAGCCTCTGGGCAAAGGCGGTGCGGAAGAGAACCAGCAGCAGCAAAAACGCGCCCAGACCCTCCAGCAGGTAGAGTGCCAGGCCTTCCTCCAGCGGCGCCTTGATGCAGAGCACCGACAGGATAAACAGCCCGACCAGCACCGATGGCCTTGTGAGAGCGGGATGCCCGTCCCACGCCTCAAGTACCATGCGCAGCAGACAGCCCATCAGGGAGACGGAAATCCACACGCAGTAGCCGGGGGAGAGCAGCAGGAGCAAAGCGGCACCGGCGAACAGAATCCCGGCGCGCAAAGCGGGGGAGAGACGCTCTGGCAGATAGCCGAAAAGTCTGCAGACAAGACTTGCCAGAAACAGCTGCTGCAGGCACCAGAGCGTGGCGTCGTAGGTATCCTCAAAGAGGAAGCTGTCGCGCAGAAGATAGATCAGATTGTAGCGCCAGCCGTCGGAGAGCACCCTGGCCGCCGCCTCGTCCGGCGCATGGAACAGGACGGAAACGCCCCGGCAGCCCACCAGGTAGACCGCCTCGGTGACGAGGACGAAGAAGGCAAACTGCAAATATCGCCTCAGTGCGTAGCTTCCGAAGCCCTTGAGGGAAAAGCGCTTCGGGGAACAGGCAAAGTAGCCCAGCAGCACGAAGAAAAAGGCCACCGAAAATTTCCCTGTCAGCCCGCCCAGCAGCAGCCGGGTGGGCATGCTCTCCCAGAGCAGGAGTGCGTCCGGAAGCAGATCAGCCAGAAAATGCGTCGCCATGATGACAAAAATGGCAAAAAAGCGGCAGGAATCGATCCAGCCCTCCCGTTTCATCGCACGCACCTCCTCAGCAAAATATGAACGGAAGATGAAAGTTTTCCGCAAGGGGAGACAAAGCCGGAAAAGTGTGGTAAAATCAAGCGTCGTGTGCTTATCAAAAAAGCCGCAGAGGCAGAGTCCTCTGCCGCCGCGGCTGGGCATAGCGGTCTATGCCTGGCACTCCCGGCGCGATTCGAACGCGCGACCTTCCGCTTAGGAGGCGGATGCTCTATCCTGCTGAGCTACGGAAGCAGATTGCAGCTTCTTTCAAAGCCCTAGTATTCTACCGCACATGCGGCGGTCTGTCAAGTTCCCAGAATCTGTGCACAGAGGGGATACCTATGCTGAAACTAAGTCAAATCAAAAAGGATTATGTGGTCGGCGATACCCTGGTTCACGCTCTGAAGGGCGTGGACCTGGAGTTTCGGGAGAACGAGTTTGTGGCGATCCTCGGCCACTCCGGCTGCGGCAAGACCACGCTGCTCAATATCATCGGCGGCCTGGACCACTACTCGTCCGGCGACCTCATCATCAACAACAAGTCCACCAAGCGCTTTACCGACGCTGACTGGGACTCCTACCGCAACCACTCCATCGGCTTTGTGTTCCAGGCCTACAACCTGATCCCGCACCAGACGGTGCTGTCCAATGTGGAACTCGCCCTGACGCTCTCGGGCGTGGGCCCCACCGAGCGGCGTCAGCGCGCTGTGGAGGCCCTGGAGAAGGCGGGGCTGGGCGAAAAAAAAAAAAAAAAGCCGTGCAGATCATGGAGATCCTCAAGGAGATTTCCAAAGACAAGCTCATCATCATGGTGACTCACAACCCAGAGATCGCTACCGCCTACGCCAGCCGCATCATCCGCCTCAAGGACGGCCTCATCACCGACGACAGCGACCCCTACGACTCCGGCAGCGGCGATACGGCGGAGGAGCACCGCGTCTCCCGCTCGGAGAAGACCTCCATGAGCTTCTTCACGGCGCTCTCCCTCTCGACCAACAACCTGCTGACCAAGAAGGCCCGCACCATCCTCACGGCCTTTGCCGGCAGCATCGGTATCATCGGCATCGCACTCATCATGTCCCTCTCCAACGGCATCCAGAACTACATCGACAAGGTGCAGGAGGACACCCTCTCCAGCTATCCCATCACCATTGAGGCCGAGAGCGTCAACATGACCAGCATGATGAGCTCGCTTATGGGCGTACAGGCGGAGGCGGAGGAGAACCAGCACGAGAAGGACGCGGTCTATTCCAGCACCATCCTCTATGAGATGATGAACTCCATGGTCTCGGCCGAGAAGCAGGTGAACAACCTCAAGCCCTTCAAGCAGTATCTGGAGCACGACCCTGAGATCGCCTCGCACCTGAGCTCCGTGCAGTATTCCTACGACCTGGACATGAACATTTTTGCCCGGGATGACGACGACAACATTGTCAAGACCGACGTTACGGAGCTTTTGCAGACGGCCATGTCCGCCACCTTCGGCGGCGACTACAGCTCCTACTTTTCCACCTTCGGCTCGGCCTATACCATGATGAACGCCTGGCAGGAGATGCTGCCCGGGGAGAACGGCGAGGCCATCAGCCCCCTGCTGAAGAGCCAGTACGACCTGATCTACGGCAAATGGCCGGAGAAGTATGACGAGGTTGTCCTTGTCATCGACAAGAACAACGAGGTATCCGACCTGGTGCTCTACGCTCTGGGCCTGAAATCCAACGAGACCCTCTCCGAGGATATGGAGGCCTTCATCAACCAGGAGAGCCTGCGCACGGATCTGGAGAGCTGGACCTATGAGGACGTCTGCTCCCGCAGCTTCCGCTATGTCTACCCCGCCGACCAGTACCAGTACGACGAGGAGAACGAGGAATACGTCAACATGGCCGACCAGGAGCTGGGACTCAAGACCCTCTTCAACAACGGCCTGGATATCCGCATCGTCGGCATCATCCGCCAGAATGAGGACGCGGTCTCCGGCATGATGAGCGGGGCCGTGGGCTACACCCACAAGCTGGTGGAGTATGTGGTCAGCCAGGCCCAGCAGAAGGAGCTGGTTTTGGGACAGCTCCAGGACCCCGAGCACGACGTGTTCACCGGCCTGCCCTTCCTGGACGAAAACGACGAGGCGGTGACCAAATCCAAGAAGATCGAGGCCGCCAGAGACTACATTGCAAATGCCGATACCAAGGAGCTGGCCGATCTCTATGTGGAGTATATGTCTGTCCCGGAGGACAGCTACATCGACGAGAAGATCGACGAGCAGATGGAGGACACCACCCGCAAGGACATCGAGGACATGATCCTCGACTACTATCCCGGCTACGCCTCCTACCTTGAGAAAATGGATGATGACACGCTGTTTGACTATGTGCGCCAGATGATCTCCGAGCAGGTCAAGGAGCAGTACGCCATTCAGATGAAGAACATGTTCCACTTCCTGTCGGACGACTCCCTGGCCCGGGACTTTGAGCTGCTGAGCCTGGAGGACGAGGACTACGTCTGGCTCTACGAAAACGCCATGCCCCCGGTCTATTCCGAGAGCACCCTGCGCGCCAACCTCAAAAAGCTGGGCTATGTGGATCTCGAGAGCCCCAGCACCATCAACATCTACGCCTCCACCTTTGAGGACAAGGACGCCATCGCCGATGAGATCGAGCGCTACAACGACACGGTGGACGAGGAGGATCAGATCGAGTACACCGACATCGTGGCCCTGCTGATGAAGTCCGTCTCCTCCATCATCAATGTCATCAGCTATGTGCTGATCGCGTTCGTCGCCATCTCTCTGGTGGTCTCCTCCATCATGATCGGCATCATCACCTATATCAGTGTGCTGGAGCGCACCAAGGAAATCGGCATCCTGCGCGCCATCGGCGCCTCCAAGCGGGACGTGTCCCGGGTCTTCAACGCGGAGACCTTTATCATCGGCCTCTTCGCGGGCGTGATCGGCATCGGCATCACGCTGCTGCTGAACATCCCCATCAACATCATCGTCCACGATCTGACCGGCATCCAGTCAATCAACGCGGCGCTGCCCGTGGAGGGCGCTGTGGGCCTGGTGGTGGTGAGCGTGGTGCTGACCTTCATCGCGGGCCTGATCCCCTCCGGCCTTGCAGCCAAGAAGGACCCGGTGGAAGCACTGAGAAACGAATAAAAAAGAAGGCGGGCGGAACCGATTCGGTTCCGCCCGTGAGCATAGTGAAGAGCTTATTCGGTGACGGCCCAGACGCGGACGGGAAGACCCGTCGCGCCCTGAATATGGGGCCAGGCGGCGATGAGCACCGCGCCGGCGGGAGGCAGCTGGTCAAGATTGCACAGCACCTCAATCTGGAGCTTGCCCTTTTCCAGCACATAGCGCTCACAGGCAAGATCCCCCGCCTTCGCGGCCTCGGCCGAGGCGTCGGTGTCCAGCGCCTCGTGCCCGTTGGCGGCGGCGCCGCGCACCTCGTAGATATAGCGGAGCGCCTCCAGTGACCAGCCGGGAAAATTCTCGCTGCCGTCTTCTCCGAGACCGGAGAGGGCATCCATGTCGGGCCAGTGCTTGGACCAGTCGGTACGCAGGGCGACAAAGGCTCCCTCGGGGATCGGACCGTGCTTGGCCTCCCAGGCGCGGATGTCGTCTGCCTTGACAGCGTAGTGGCAGTCTTCGGCGACCTTGTCGCTGATGTCGATCACGCAGAGCGGGAAGACCGCGTCGCGCACGCCGAAGCTGTCGGACAGGGCGCCGTCGTGTATGAAGTGGCCGGGAAAGTCGATGTGTGTACCAAACTGTCCGGGGAACTTGAAGGTCTGAATCAGGCACTCCAGCATGGGGTTGCCCCAGTCAAAGACGGTTTTGCCCAGCTCCACCGAGCCCTCGGGGATCCCGCTCCAGTAGGGGCTGTCGTTATACAGCGGATGGCTCAGGTCAATCCATCTCAGCTTTTTGGCGCTGTCCAGCGCCTGCCACAGTTTATACATTTGCGCACATCCTTTCTATAGAGAAATCTTTATCAGGAACTTTTCTTCAGTATATCATGCCCATCCGGGCGTGACAAGACAAAACACATTGACGGAGAATGGCTTTTTATGCTAAGCTGATGTGGAGGTGAAACCATGGAAAACGCGGAAAACAGCAAGTTCATACGCATGACCACCGAGCCGGTGCAGAGACTGATCTGCACCCTGGCCGTGCCGACTATCATCTCCATGCTGGTGACGGCGCTGTACAACATTGCCGACACCTTCTTTGTCGGCCAGGTGGGGACCGAGGCCACCGCCGGCGTGGGTCTGGTTTTTCCGGTGATGGCGATCATCCAGGCCTTCGGCTTCTTCTTCGGCCAGGGCTCGGGCAACTATATCTCCCGGTCCCTGGGGGCCAAGAGCTATGACAAGGCGGAGACCATGGCCGCCACCGGCGCCATATGCGCGCTGCTTTTCGGCGCGGTGATCCTGCTTTTCGGTCAAATCTTCCGCCTTCCGCTGCTCTCTCTTCTCGGCGCCAGGACCGGTCTCGTCACCGAGCGCACCGTGGGCTACGCATCGGACTACCTGGTTTTGATCCTCTGCGGCGCACCCTTTATGTGTATGTCCTGTGTGCTCAACAACCAACTGCGCTTCCAGGGCAACGCCTTCTTCTCCATGATCGGCCTGGTCTCCGGCGCGGTGCTGAACGTGGCGCTGGATCCGCTGTTTATCTTCACGCTGCATATGGAGGTCTCCGGCGCGGCTCTTGCCACCAGCATCAGCCAGGCGGTCAGCTGCGGCCTGCTGTATCTCGGCACCCTCCGCAGCGACAGCCTGAAAATCCATCTGCGCAACTTTAAGCCCAACCTCTATTATTTAAAAAACATCGCCATCGGCGGCACGCCCTCCCTCTGCCGCCAGGGCCTTGCCAGCATCTCCACGCTCTGCCTCAACGCGGCGGCGGGCGCCGCTGTGGGCCCGGCCCTCTCCGACGCCGCCATCGCGGCCTTCTCCGTGGTGAGCAAGATCATGATGCTCTTCTTCTCAGCGCTGCTTGGCTTCGGCCAGGCGTTTCAGCCGGTGTGCGGCTTTAACTACGGCGCGGGGAAATACGGCCGCGTACAGGAGGCATACCGATTCTGCCTGAAGGTTGCGATGGGCTTTCTGGCTGTCGTCTCCTGCTTCGGCTTTGCCTTTGCCCCGCACCTGATAGCGCTGTTCCGGGACGATCCCAATGTCATCGCCATCGGCTCGGTGGCCATGCGCTGCCAGTGCTGCAGCTTTACGCTGATGGGTCTTGTGGTGACCACCAACATGCTCTATCAGAACATCGGCCGGGTGGTGGGCGCCACGCTCCTGGCCGTGGCCCGGCAAGGGCTGATGTTCATCCCGGTGGTGCTGATTTTGCCGCATGTCTTCACGCCGCCTATCTGGGGCGTGTATCTGGCTCAGCCTACGGCGGATCTCTTCGCCTTCTGCCTGGCGCTGCCGCTGGCTGTCCGGCTCTATCGGGAATTAAAAAACCGGGAGCAGGAAAAGACAGCCCAGCAGAAGCAATAGCAAATGGACTCCCTCGGGAGTCCATTTTTGCTGCCCCTGCATAGGATGATGCAGGGCCCGCTCTCTCTGGGCGGCCCATGAACCTGAATCCGGAGGATTGCTTTTATGGCACTCTTTACCAACTTCGCCACCCTGTCCTACAGCGGCGGCGAAACCAACTCCAACACCGTCACCGGGGAGATCCTGGAGACGGTCTCCATCTCTAAAACCGCGGTGACCAATGAGTACGCCGCGGGCGACACCGTGAGCTTTGCCGTGACGCTTGTCAACAGCGGCGCGGCCCCGGTCACGGGGCTCACGCTCTCGGATGATCTGGGGGCCTACGCCCTCAACGCTATGACCCTGTACCCCCTGCGCTTTGTGGCGGACACGCTGCGCCTCTTTGTCAACGGTGTCCTCCAGCCCGCTCCGGCCGTGACCGCCGGCCCGCCTCTCGTGGTCACGGGCATCGAGATCCCCGCCGGCGGCAGCGCTGTGCTGGTCTATGAGACCGAGGTCACCGCCTACGCGCCCCTGGCCCCGGACTCTGAGATCACCAACACCGCCACTGTGACGGGCGGCGGCATCTCCACCCCGCTGTCGGCCTCGGCCACGGTCGAGAGCCTGGACCGGGCGGAGCTTGCCATCAGCAAGGCCCTGACGCCTGCGGCGGTGCCCGCCAATGGCCGTCTGACCTACAGCTTCGAGATCGTCAACACCGGCAACACCGCGGCGGGCGCGGCGGACAACGTGATCCTGCGGGACACCTTCAACCCGATTCTCACGGACCTGCAGGTGAGTCTGGACGGCGTCGCCTGGGCCGCCGGCACCCAGTACAGCTATGACGAGAGCACCGGCGTCTTTTCAAGCTCTGCCGGCGCCATCACTGTTCCAGCGGCGGGCTACACTCAGAATGAGGACGGCACATGGGCGCTGAATCCCGGCAAAGTCACGCTGGTGATCTCCGGCACTCTGAAAACCAACAGCTAAACCATTTGAAAAGGGAGGGCGGAAAACCGCTCTCCCTGTTTTAATTGAATTATGTAAACCAATTAAAGAGCGGCCCCGCTTTACAGCTCGCCGCCCGGCGGATATAATGAAAATGAAAGCCGGGCAGAGGGGAGGGACGTGTATGCATCTGAAAATGCTCTGCTGCAAAATCATAGAGCGGGAAGTCTCCCTGCTCGCGGCAAGCTCCCGCAATGTGGTGGACGTCACCATGATCCGCCAGAAGCTGCATGACAAGCCAGAGAATCTCAACCGTTTCCTGCAGTCTGAGATCGACGCCATCGAGGCCGGGTCGCACCCCTATTCCAACCAGACGGAATTTGACGCGATCCTGCTGGGATACGCGCTCTGCTCCCACACGGTGGTCGGTCTGCACACAAGGCGCGTCCCACTGGTGATCCCCCGGGCGCACGACTGCGTCACCCTCCTGATGGGGGACAGGCATACCTATATGGCTTACTACATGCAAAACGCCGGGACCTTCTACTATTGGCCTGGGGCGGCGGAGCAGATGGATTACTACGACGAGGACCGCTATCGCCGCAGCTACGCGTTTTATCTCAACCGCTACCGTGGGGACGAGCGAAAGGCGCGAAAGGCGGTGGACAAGGAGAAAAGCCTGTTTGACCGCTACGGGAAAATCACTTATATCGACTGGGCGTCGCTCCCGTTTCCGGAATACGAGGAGGAGCTGAGACGCTATGCAGCCGGAAGGTCCTGGGCGTTTGAGAAGCTCGATGGCCGGGATACCCTGCTGCGCGATCTGCTGGACGGCAACTGGAGCGAGGACAGATTTCTCGTGATTCAGCCGGGGCAGACCGCGGTGCCCAGCTATGACGACGGCGTGATCCGCGCCGTCGAGTTGGAGGAATACCTGGAAAACCCGGAGCAATACTGAGTCTGTACGGCAGCTTGAAAACAATGCGATTCTTTTCGGGGGATGTGCTCTTAGAGCGCATCTCCTTTTTCATTCATTTGGACATTCTGTGGCGGAATAGGATGAACGGAGGTGATGAACTTGCTGGAAAGCGCATTTTTGCTGCTGATGCACACCCTGTTTCCCATGCTGCGCCTGGCGCCCGGAGATTCCTTCCCCCGGCCCCTGAGCCGGGAGAAGGAGCAGGAGGCCCTGGCGCGCTGGGCCGAGGGCGATCTGGAGGCCCGGAACCTGCTGGTGGAGCACAACCTTCGTCTGGTGGCCCACATCGTCAAGAAGTACTACCAGGCCGAGGATGCGGACGATCTGATCTCCATTGGGACCATCGGCCTGATCAAGGGCATCAACACCTACAGGACCGACAAGGGCGTGCGGCTTGCCACCTATGCCAGCCGCTGTATCGAAAACGAGATCCTCATGCACTTTCGGAGCCAGAAAAAGACAGCCGGGGACGTGAGCCTCTCGGACGCGCTGGACGTGGACGGGGAGGGGAGCGGCCTGTATCTGATGGATGTGGTGGCCCAGGAGGACGACATGGCTGAGCGCATCGGCAGCAGGGAGCTCTGCGGCAGCTTGCGGGGCCTGATCGCGCGGACGCTGGATGCGCGGGAGGCGCGCATCATCCGGCTGCGCTACGGTCTGGAGGGTGGTCGGGAGCTGACCCAATGGGAGACCGCTCAACACTGCGGCATCAGCCGCTCCTATGTCTCGCGGCTTGAAAAACGGGCGCTGGAAAAGCTGCGGGCCGCGCTGGAGGGACCCTGAGGACGGGGGAAATGGGGAGAAAAAAACAAAAACAGCGGACCAATTCCGGGCCTGGTGGGGGATCAAGTCCGGGGGAATACTTGAATTCGTAACATTTTGGTGGTATAATCCTGCAACGACAGCAAAGCCTGAACGCTGCAAAAGAAAGGAAGGTGCGGGCTGTGAAGAAAAAAACCCTCTGGATCCTGACCATGATGGCCCTGTGCCTTGTACTGTATACCATCGTCGTCTCCCGGATGGAGACGGGCGCCAACATCATTTTCGGCGGCGAGGACGGCGCCTTCATCCGCGCGGACAGTCTCAATTTTGACGTGGGCCCCACCGAGACGCCGGAGCCCACGGAGGACATCTGGCCCAAGCTCAGCCGGAACGATTTTGACAATCTGGAATATCTCAAGATGGTCAACAACGATAACCTGCTCTCCTCCGCCTATGAGCCGGAGGTCTCCCGGATCGAGCGAACCCGTTACATGATGTTCAGCACCGAGTATATGCCCTATCTGGACGCGCTGCTGGACGGGATCGAGGCGGCGGGCTTTGACTACTTCATCGGCGGCGCCTACCGCTCCTACTCCTACCAGGCCCATGTGTTCAACTCCAAGGCCAGCCAGATCGCTGTGGGCATGGGCATCTCCGACTATCTGGATCCGAAATACCAGGAGGCGGCCGAGGAAGCCAAGACCATCACTGCGTTCCCCGGCGCCAGCGAGCACCAGTTGGGGCTTGCGGTGGATATCCTGGACCGGAACCGCCAACGCCTGGTGTACGCGGATATGAACCAGGAGCTGTACGCCTGGCTCGATGCCCACTGTGCTGAGTACGGCTTTATCAAGCGCTACCCAACGCGCAAGCTGCTGCTGACAGGCTGGGACGAACCCTGGCACTACCGCTACGTGGGCGTGGAGGCGGCCACCTTCATCATGGAGCAGGGCATCTGCTACGAGGAATTTTATAAACATTACTTCCCTGAATTTGAATACTGAACCGACACAACCGGGAGCGGGCGCGAAAGCGCCCGCTCTGTTTTTATGAAAAAACCGATTTCCGGAAAATGGGCTTGACTTCCGCGTAGAGGGTGATATATTACAAAATAGAAACAATTGATGAAAAATTAATTCCAAAGCGGACGATGCCAATCAAACAAAAGGAGAGACTAAAATGGACTATGAGAACCTTCAGATGGAGATCATCCCCCTGCCGCTGATCAACTTAATCGCCGTCTCGAACGGAGTTCCGGGTCAGCAGGGCGTTGCTGGCAGAAACTGATTCTTCAACGGAAAAGGAAGGAAGAGCGCGCGCACTTCCTTCCTTTTTTCCATCCTGGCACAGAGCGTATGACAGAGCGCCTTGCCGATGATAGAATTTGATCGGAAAGAATGATTTCGGCAGGCGGCCGCAGTTGCCTGCCGTTTTTCAGAGGGAGCCTGCTATGAGAGGACGATACAAAATCGCGGGAAAGGTGATCGAGGTCAACTCCCTCTACCCGCTGGTGCAGGCATACTGCGCCGACTACCGCACCGAGGCGGAGGCGGACTTCGCGGTAACGGTGACGCCGGAGGAGCTTCGATACGAGCAGTACATCACTGACCGGGAATGGAAACTGGAGGGGCTGGAGCCCATGGTCTTCCCGCCGGAGGAGCTGGAGATCACGGCGGTCTGCCGCCTGATCTGTGAGAAGATGACGGATTTTAACACCATCCTCTACCACAGCTCTGCCATCGCCGTAGACGGGGAGGCCTTTCTCTTCACGGCACTCAGCGGCACGGGCAAGTCCACCCACACCCGTCTCTGGCGGGAGCTGCTGGGGGAACGGGCTGTGATGGTCAACGACGACAAGCCCATGCTCCGGGTGCAAAACGGAGAGGTCACCGTCTTCGGCACGCCCTGGAACGGCAAGCACCGGCTCAGCCGGGACCTCGCGGTCCCGGTCAAGGCGCTGTGCCTGCTGGAGCGGAGCGAGACCAATTTCATTGAGCGCATACAGCCCATGGCTTTTTACCCAAAGCTGATGCAGCAGGCTTATCGGCCCGTCGATCCGGCGGGTACCGCGCGGGTTCTGACGCTGCTGGACGAGCTGTTTGCTGCGGTGCCTGTTTACCGCCTGGGCTGCAACATGGAGCTGGATGCGGCCAGACTGTCCTATGAGACGATGAGAGGAGCAGAGAGATGAAACTGAAAAAAGAGTTTATCGCCCACAACGGAGCGGGGGAGAGCCTGCTGGTTCCTGCCGGCGGCGCTGACTTCGTGGGGATTGTGCGGGGCAACCGGACCTTCGGCGCGATTTTGGAGTTGCTCAAGGAGGAGACGGACGAGGACGCGGTGGTGCGCGGCATGTGTGAGCGCTTCAACGGCGACCGCGAGCGCATCGCCGGGGACGTGCACCGGGCGATCGAGAGCCTGCGCGGCATCGGCGCGCTGGAGGAATAAGCCGCGCCGCATTTTGGAAAAGCGGGAAGAATATGAAGAACCAGACGCTCAAATGGCTATATCAGGTACCGGGAAGAAAACGGGGCTACGTTCTCATCCTGGCGCTTCTGCATGCCCTGCTGGGCGTCACGGGCGTGGCCTACGCGGTGCTGATGCGCGGCATCGTGGACAGTGCGAGCGCCCAAAACGCGCCGCGGTTTTGGCACTATGCGGCGCTGGTACTGGCGCTGGTGCTGGCCCAACTGGCGGTGAACGCGCTCAACCGCTGGCTGTATGAGCGCTTTCGCTCCGGCATTGAGAACACCTTCAAGCAGCGCCTGTTCCATGAGATCTTAACCCGGGACTATGCCCGGGTCAGCGCCGTGCATTCCGGCGAGTGGCTCAACCGTCTGACCAGCGACACGGCGGTGGTGGCCAACGCCTATACCGAGATCCTGCCGGGGCTGACGGGGATGCTGATTCGTCTGATCAGCGCCCTGGTGATGATTGTGGCGCTGGATAAGCGCTTTGCGGCGATCCTCCTGCCGGCCGGGGCGGCGGTGCTGCTCATGGCGGCGCTGTTTCGCAAACGGCTCAAGAACCTGCACCGGCTGGTGCAGGAGATGGACGGACGCCTGCGCGTCTTTTTCCAGGAGCGCATCGGCAATCTGCTGGTGCTGCACGCCTTCGCCGCGGAGAAGCCGGCTGAACGGGAGGCGGCGGAAAGCATGGAGGCCCATCGGCGGGCCCGGATGAAAAAGATCCGCTTTTCCAATGTCTGCAACGTCGGCTTTGGCGCGGCCATGAACGCCATGTACTTTTTCGGCGTGATCTACTGCGGCTACGGGATGCTCAAGGGCCGCATCAGCTTCGGCACGCTGACGGCCATCACCATGCTGATCTCCCAGATTCAGTCGCCCTTTGCCAACATCTCCGCCTATCTGCCGGGCTACTACACCATGCTGGCCTCCGCCGAGCGCCTGATGGAGATCGAAGCGCTGGAGGCGGACCGAAAGACTCCGCTGATAGACAAGGCGGAAGTGGCGGAGATCTATCGCAGCCGTCTTGACGCCTTCGGGCTGGACAAGGTCACCTTTTCTTATGCTGCCGCCCCGGACGGAGCGGAACAGGCGGAGGCGAAAACACTGCCGGCGCTGAAGAACCTGTCTCTCGAGATTCAAAAGGGGGAGATCGTGGCCTTCACGGGGCACAGCGGCTGTGGAAAATCCACCGCGCTCAAGCTGCTGATGTGTATCTATCCGCCGGATGCGGGTTGGCGCTATCTGCGCTTTGCGGACGGCAGCACCCAGGAACTGGACGCCGGCTGGCGGCGGCTCTTTGGCTATGTGCCCCAGGGAAACGCCCTGATGAGCGGCACCCTGCGCGAGGTTGTGAGCTTTGCCGCGCCCGAGCGGGCCGGAGACGACGCCGCCCTCTGGCGCGCGCTGGAGATCGCCTGCGCCGACGGTTTTGTCCGGGAACTGAAAGACGGGCTGGACGCCCCTCTGGGCGAGCGGGGAGCGGGGCTGTCCGAGGGGCAGTTGCAGCGCATCGCCATCGCCCGCGCGATCTTCGCGGAGAGCCCGGTGCTGCTGCTGGACGAGGCCACCAGCGCCCTGGACGGTGAGACGGAGCGACAGCTGCTGGAAAACCTGCGGCACATGACGGACCGGACCGTGGTGATCGTCACGCACCGCCCGGCCGCGCTCTCCATCTGCGACCGAATCCTGCACTTTACAAAATCCGGCGTGGAGACCGCCGCGGGGAAAACACTTCCCTGAATGAAAAAAAGCAGGTACCGCAAGGTACCTGCTTTTGATCGATATCAAAAAACCGCGTCGTAAAACCAATAGCCGGTGATCTCTTCAACGCCATAGTATTTTGCCATGTTCTGGTTGATGGAATGCGAAGGATCCATACGGAGATACTGCCAGACATACAGATCGGAGTATGGCGTGTCGGGAATGATGTAGGGAACACGGAGCTTTGTCTCCCCGCTGTCGATTTGCTCCCGGATCAGCGCCTCGTTGTTTTCATAGCGGTAATGTGTGAGCCGCAGATCCTTCAGACCGATCCAACTCCAGTATGCCGTGAAGCAGAGACATAGGATGCTCACCAGGCAAAGAACGCTTTTTGCGTGCGTCTGAAACAGCGGCTGATACAGCACACCACAGGCGAGCAGCAGGTAAAGCAGCGTGACATTGGCTACGGTGACAGGAAAATATGCAGCAAAGGTGAGGACAAAATGTGCAGCAAGTGAGGCTGCAAAAAAGGCGAGGGAAAGAATCCGCGTATCTCTTTCCAGCTTTAGCCGGAAGTGCAACAGGTATCCCAGCAGCAAGAAAACAAGCAAAGGCCAAAACATCAAATAGTAGCGCAGAGCAACAACAAAGTTGTTTATAAGGCTGGCAAAGGAGCGCGTGATTTTGTTGGTCATCTCAGCGGGGGTAAAAGCCAGAAGAAAGAAGCCTATCAGCGCAGACGCGAACGAAAGAAGCTGCCAGCGGCGGAGAGTTTCTTTCCGGTAAAACTTGGTCAGTGCAAGAAAGACCATGCAGAGAAAGATGGCGGAGACAGAGATGTTTTCGCAGTAGTTTCCGATGACCAGAGATAAAATGATATAGAAAAACTCCGCCATTTTGCCCAACTGTTTGCCGTTCATAAAATGCCGAACCGGCGGAATCAGCCAGATCAGCAGCAAGAGCTCGCACCAGAGATAATTGATGGAGCCGTCAAGCCATAGATACATGGAGCCAAAGTTGAAGGAGCGTACCCAGACGACGCCGAAAATGGTCAGCAGCAGCAACAGGTTCTGCTCCCCGTCGGCGAGACCGGAAAAAGGAAACGCGTGCCGGTAGATCAAATAGAGAAAGAGCGTGAAGACAAGGGCGTTGACAAAATTGAAAATCATCTTCGGATACATTAAAAACAGGTGGACAAAGAAATGGGGGATCAGTCTCCCGTTCATGGTATACCGGTGGACTTTCAGCGAGGTCAGAATCGAGGAAAGACCGTCGATCTTGCTCCTGTCGGCAAAGCTGTACATGTAGGCGTAGTCGTCACCCGAATACGGCGTGAGGTGATTACAGTATAAAATAAAGAGAAAAATCATCGCAAGAATCAATACAATGCTGATCATGGAAGAATTGATTCTCTTCATGGTTCGGACCATTTCGCGTACGCTCCTTCCTGAAAAGGGGATTAAAGCGGAAAATAAGAGCAGGATAACTGGCCATATTATCCCATAGACGCAGAGCGGCTATGGGATAATGCGTCATGTTTTTCGGTTGCCGCGGAAGCGGCGAGAAAAACGACCTAAAACCTATAATAACGGCATTTGTGCCGTTATTATACCATGAGCACCCCGAAAACACAAGCGCGTGGGGAGGGGGCCTTCCCCCATGAACTCCGGCGGTTTTCGGCAGAACAAAGGATGAAAAAAGGTCTTGCAATACATGGAAGAACGTGCTATTATCTATAAGAAAGGATTAGGTATTGTCAGAGTGGGTTTCGACCCACTCTTTTTTGTGAGACCTTTTGCAATTGTAAAATTCTGTTAAGGTGTGTGCCATATGAGTAAGATCACAGACAAGGTTACCGAATTGGCCCTTCCGATCGTGGAGGAAGAGGGCTGCTCCCTCTGGAATGTGGAGTATGTCCGCGAGGCCGGCTGCTGGTATCTGCGCATCTACATCGACAAGGAGGGCGGCGTCGGCATCGACGATTGTGAGAGAATCAGCCGCCGCCTGGATCCGCTCCTGGATGAGGCGGACCCTATTCCCGACAGCTATGTGTTTGAGGTCGGCTCTGCCGGCGCCGAGCGCGAGCTGAAGCGGCCCGGGGACTTTGAACAGTTCATGGGGCATGAGGTCGAGGTGAAAACCTATAAGCCCATCAACGGCAGCAAGGCCTTTGTGGGCGAGCTTGCCGGCTATGCCGACGGCACTGTCACCGTGCGCGTGGGCGCGGACAACATGACATTTGAGAAAAACCAGATAGCCCTTGTCAGGCTGCACGTATCGATATAAGACGTTTCAGATTGGAGAGTCAGAAAATGAACGCAGATTTCTTTGAAGCCATTGAGGATATTGAAAAGGAAAAAGGCATTCCCCGCGGCTATATGTACGACAAGATCAAGCAGGCCATGCTGGCCGCTTTCCGCCGTGACAATCCCGAGTGCGAGGACAACGTGGAGATCATCCTGGAGGAGGACTCCAAGCGCATCGAGATGAATGTGATCAAGACGGTGGTGGAAGAGGTGGAGGATCCCAGCCATGAGATCATCCTCGAGGCCGCCAAGAAGATCAGCAGACGGGCAAAGCTCGGCGAGGAGCTCCGTGTCCCTGTGGAGACCAAGAAGTTCGGCCGCATCGCCGCCCAGGCCGCCAAGCAGGTCATCATCCAGGGCATCCGCGAGGCCGAGCGCGGCATCATCTATGAGGAGTTTACCTCCAAGGAGCACGAGATCCTGACCGGCGTCGTCTCCCACATCGAGCCCAGAAACGGCAGTGTCTCCATCCGCATCTCCTCCAACAGCGAGTATACCGAGGCCATGCTGGCCCCCAATGAGCGCATCAAGACCGAGGTTCTGCGCGAGGGCGACCGCATCAAGGTCTACGTGGTCGAGGTCCGCAATTCCACCAGAGGGCCCCAGGTGCTCATCTCCCGGACCCATCCGGGCTTGGTCAAGCGCCTGTTCGAGCTGGAGGTGCCCGAAATCTATGACGGCACCGTGGAGATCAAGTCCATCGCCCGCGAGGCGGGCAGCCGCACCAAGATGGCGGTCTGGTCCGCCGATCCCGACGTGGATCCCATCGGCTCCTGTGTCGGCCCCAAGGGCGGCCGCGTGGCCAGCATTGTGAGCGAGCTGGGCGGCGAAAAGATCGACATCGTCAAGTACAGCGAAATCCCCGAGGAGTATATTGCCGCGGCCCTGTCCCCCTCCGAGGTGCTCAGCGTCACCATGTTGGAGGACGGAAAGAGCTGCCGTGTGATCGTGCCCGATTCCCAGCTCTCCCTGGCTATCGGCAAGGAGGGCCAGAACGCCCGGCTGGCGGCCAAGCTCACCGGCTATAAGATCGACATCAAGCCGGAGTCCGAGGCATAAGCAGCATTCTTTAATTGTTTTTGAGACAGCTTTGCCGCCTCAAAAACAATGCGAGTATCTCAACTGCATAGCCTTGCGTTGCTGTTGAACAGAATTGGAGGCGGTGGCCATGGAAAAGAAAATACCGATGAGACAATGCCTGGGCTGCCGCGAGATGAAGCCCAAGCGGGAGCTGATCCGGGTGGTCAGATCCCCACAGGGGGAGATCAGTCTGGACTTTCGCGGGAAAGCGCCGGGCCGGGGGGCCTATGTCTGCCCCGATCCCCAGTGCCTGAAGAAGGCCATCAAGGCCAGGGCGCTGGAGCGGGCCTTCTCGGCGCAGATCCCCGCGGAGATCTACGACAGACTGGAGCAGGAAATGGAGCGTGGCGATGGAGGATAAGGCTTTGGGGCTGCTGGGCCTGATGCGTCGGGCCGGAGCCATCGCCATCGGCCTTGACAATACCGCCGACGCGGTGCGCGCGGGAAAGGCGCGGCTGGTGCTGCTGAGCACGGACGCCGCCGAGAACGCACGGCGTAAGGCGGAAACCCTGACAAACGGACGGAGCGCGCAGACCGTGGTTTTGCCCTATACCAGGGCGGAACTGGCGGCCAGTCTCGGTGTGAGCGGCTGCGCGGCTGCGGCGGTGACAGACCTGGGCTTTGCCAACGCCCTGATGAAGGAGTTGGCCGCCCGGGACCCGGAGAAGTACCAGAGCATCGCGCAGGAGACCGGAAGGCGCTGTGAAAAGGCCACGCGCCGCAAGAAGGAGACCGCCGCACGCAGGGCAAGCAAGAGGAATGAAAAGAGGAGGACAGAAGCATGAGCATGATCAAGTACAGAATCCACGAGGTGGCCAAGGATTTCAACGTCACCTCCAAGGTGATCTCTCAGATTCTCACCGATTATATAGCGCCGCCGAAGAACCACATGCAGGTGCTGGAGACCAACGAGCTGGATGTGATCTTTGAGTATATGACGCAGCACAACCAGGCCGAGAGCCTGGAGGAGATTTTCAAGACGCCGGCCAAGCCCGCTCCCGCCAAGGAACCGGCCAAGGACGGCAAGGCCGGCGCTGCCCAGGCAAAGCCCGCTGCACCCGCCGGCCAGAAGGGCCAGGCGCACCAGCAGCCGGCCGCCCCGCAGACCAAGCCCGCCGCCTCCGCGCAGCAGGCAGCGGCCCAGCCCGCGCCCCAGAAACAGGAGAAGCCCAACAAGCCCCACACGCCCCGCCAGGTGGCCGAGAAACGCGTGGTGGACACCAGAGGCGGCGCCGCGGTCAATATCGAAAAATATAACGAGAAGTTTGAGGATATGGCCGGCACCAAGGCCAACGCCAGCAACATGCGCGGCGGTGCCAAGCAGAAGATCGGCAACAAGGCCAAGCAGCGGCCCAACAGCCAGCAGGCTTCCTCCGCCAAGAGAAAGCAGGAGGAGCGGGACAAGATGAACCGCCTGCAGCTGGAGATCGCCAAGAAGCAGCCGCTGAAGGTGCAGATCCCTGACGAGATCAGCGTGGGCGAGCTCGCCTCCCGCATGAAGAAGACCGCCTCCGAGGTGGTCAAGCAGCTGATGAAGCTGGGCGTCTTCGCCTCCGTTTCCGAGATCATCGACTACGACACCGCGGCGCTCGTCGCCATGGAGCTGGGCTGCAAGGTGGAAAAGGAAGTCATCGTCACCGTGGAGGAGCGCCTCATTGACGACTCGGCCGACAAGGAAGAGGATCTGAAGCCCCGCGCCCCCGTTGTGGTGGTCATGGGCCACGTCGACCACGGCAAGACCTCGCTGCTGGACTACATCCGCCACGCCAACGTCGTCTCCGGCGAGGCCGGCGGCATCACCCAGCACATCGGCGCCTACACCGTAGAGGTAGGCGGCAGCCCCATCACCTTCCTGGATACCCCGGGCCACGAGGCCTTTACCTCCATGCGCGCCCGCGGCGCCATGGTCACCGATATCGCCATCCTGGTGGTAGCGGCGGACGACGGCATCATGCCCCAGACCGTCGAGTCCATCAACCACGCCAAGGCGGCGAACATTCCCGTCGTAGTCGCCATCAACAAGATGGACACCGTCGGCGCCAACCCCGAGCGTATCAAGCAGCAGTTGACCGAGTATGACCTGGTCAGCGAGGAGTGGGGCGGCGACACCATCATCTGCCCGATCTCCGCCAAGACCGGCATGGGCATCGACAACCTGTTGGAGAACCTGGTCATTCTGGCCGAGGTGCAGGAGCTCAAGGCCAACCCCAACCGCGCCGCCCGCGGCGCCGTCATCGAGGCGCGCCTGGACAAGGGCCGCGGCCCCATCATGACGGTCCTCGTGCAGAACGGCACCCTGAAGCTGGGCGACATCATCATCGCCGGCTCCAGCGTGGGCCGCGTGCGCACCATGATCAACGACAAGGGCCAGCGTGTCACCGAGGCCGGCCCCTCCACCCCTGTGGAGATCTCCGGTATGGACTCCGTGCCCAGCGCTGGCGACACCTTCAACGCCGTGGCCGATGAGCGTATGGCCAGAGAGCTGGCCGAGGAGCGCCGCATCGCCTCCGCCAACAACGCCCTGGCCGGCACCAAGAAGGTCAGCCTGGACGATCTGTTCAGTCAGATCCAGGCCGGCGAGATGAAGACCCTCAACATCATCGTCAAGGCCGACGTGCAGGGCTCTGCCGAGGCGGTCAAGGCCTCGCTTGAGAAGATCTCCAACGACGAGGTCCGTGTCAAGGTCATCCACAGCGCGGTTGGCGCCATCAACGAGTCCGACGTGATGCTGGCCGCCACCTCCGGCGCCATCATCGTGGGCTTCAACGTCCGCCCGGACAACGCCGCACGGGACAGCGCCGCCAGAAGCAAGGTGGACATGCGCATGTACCGCGTCATCTACGACTGCATCAACGAGATCGAGGCGGCCATGAAGGGTATGCTGGCTCCCAAGTTCAAGGAGTCCGTCATCGGCCACGCCGAGGTGCGCGAGACCTACAAGGTCTCCAAGGTGGGCACCGTCTGCGGCTGCTACTGCACCGACGGCAAGATCCAGCGCGGCTGTGAGGTCCGCGTCCTGCGCGACAACATTGTCATCCACGAGGGTGAGCTGGCCTCTCTGCGCCGCTTCAAGGACGACGTCAAGGAGGTCGCCAGCGGCTACGAGTGCGGCATGCAGGTTGAGAAATTCAACGATATCAAGGTCGGGGACGTCATCGAGTGCTTCGTCATGGAGCAGATCAATCCCTGATGGAAACGAATCGGGCGCTTTCCCTAGGGTCAAAGCGCCCGTCGCTTTGGAGAAGAGAATATGTCATCGAATAAACTGGCAAGAACCAACGACGATATTCAGCGGGTCATCGCGGCCAAGCTCCGCGACGTGAAGGACCCGCGTGTTCAGCAGGGCATGATCAGCGTGACGCGTGTGGAGACCACCGGCGATCTGCGCTACAGCAAGATCTGGCTGTCGGTGATGGGCCTGGAGAGCGAGAAGGAGTTCAAACGCGGACTCAAGTCCGCCTCCGGCTGGCTGCGCAAGGAGCTGGGCGCGTCCCTGAATCTTCGCTACACCCCGGAGCTGGTGTTCGAGCTGGATCACAGCATCGAATACGGCGCCCACATCAACGAAGTGATCAATTCCCTGGACATCAGACACGATGGGGATGAGGAAGATGAACTATAAACAGTGCGCCAAGGAACTGCTGACCCACGAGAACATTCTCATCGTGACCCACCGCAACCCGGACGGGGACACGGTGGCCAGCGCCGCGGCTCTCTGCAGCGCTCTGCGGCGCGGCGGGAGGACGGCATGGCTGTTCCGCAACGAGCAGATCAATGAAAAGCTGCTGGCCTACTGTGCCGACTTTTTTGCCCCGGCGGACTTCCAGCCCAAGTATGTCGTGGCGGTGGACGTGGCGGCCGCCAAGCTCCTCTCCCGCGGCTTTGAGGGAAAGGTGGATCTGTGTATCGATCACCACCCCACCAACACGGGCTACGCGGGCATGACCCTGGTCAAGCCCGAGAAGGCCGCCTGCGCCGAGCTGGTGCTGGAATTGATCCAGTGCATGAACGGTGGGCTCACTCCGCAGGAGGCCACGCTTCTCTACATAGGCCTCTCCACGGACACGGGCTGCTTCCAGTACGCCAACACCAACGCCGCCGCTTTTCGCGCCGCGGCGGAGCTGCTGCGCATGGGCGCGGACAACACCAAGGTCAACTGGATCTTTTTCCGCAAGGTCTCCGTGGCGCGGCTGAAGCTCGAGAGCATGATCTACGCAGGATTGCGCTTTTATCGGGGCGGCAAGATCGTCATCGCCACGGTGACGCTTGACATGCTGGCCGAGAGCGGCGCGGGGGAGGACGACCTGGACGACCTGGCCGGACTCTCCGGACGGGCCGAGGGCGCGGTACTGAATATCACCATCCGCGAGCAGCCGGACGGCACCAGCAAGATCTCCGTGCGCTCCAACGAGGAGGTCAGCAGCAACGCGATCTGCGCGGTCTTCGGCGGCGGCGGCCACGAGATGGCCGCGGGCTGCACCATCTTCGGAGACCCCGATAAAGCGCGCGAGATGCTGCTCAACGTCATCGACGAGGTCTGGAAATGAACGGAATCCTCCTGCTGGACAAGGAGCAGACCTGGACCAGCAACGATGCGGTGGTCAAGCTCAAGGGCATCCTGCACCAGCGCCGGGTGGGCCATGCGGGGACGCTGGATCCCATGGCCACCGGGCTGCTGGTGATCTTTGCCGGCAGAGCCACCCGCGCCGTCTCCTTTGCAGAGGCGGCGGAGAAGCGCTACCGCGCAGCCCTGCGCCTCGGCACCGTCACCGACACCCAGGATGTTTGGGGAACGGTCCTGGAGCAGAGAGAGGCAAACATTACCCGCGAGGAGCTGGAAGAAGTGCTCTCCCGCTTCACCGGCGAACAGCTGCAGACACCGCCCATGTACTCGGCCATCCGGGTGGACGGCAAGCGGCTCTATGACATCGCCCGCAAGGGCGGCGAGGTGGAGCGCAAGGCCCGGCCCATCACGGTCCGGGAACTGAAGCTCCTGGGGCGGGAAGGGGAGGACTGGATCCTGGACGTCCGCTGCTCCAAGGGCACTTATGTGCGCACCCTCTGCCACGACATCGGCGCGGCCCTGGGCTGCGGCGGGTGCATGAGCGCTCTGCGCAGAACCGCCATTGGGGCCTTCTCCGTGGAAAACGCCATTACGATCTCCGAGGCGCAGCGGCTTGCCGATCAGGGTGAGCTGGAGAAGCGGCTTTTGCCGGTGGACAGTCTGTTTGCGGGCTGCCCGGCCTGTCAAGCCACGGCGGAGGAGGAGAAGCGGATCCGCTGCGGGGGCGAATACCCCACTGATCTGCCCGCCAGTGAGTACCGGGTTTATGGGGCCAACGGCGCATTTCTCATGCTGGGACGCTCGGAAAAGGGCAGCATGTGGACCGTGAAAAACTTTTTTGAGGTATAGGCATCCATGACAGACCATAAGCGGGCAATCGCCCTGGGCTTTTTTGACGGCGTACACATCGGGCACGGCGCCCTGCTGCGCAAGACAAAGCAGCGGGCGGCCGAGTGTGGGAGCCTGGCCTCGGTGCTGAGCTTCGACGTGCATCCGGACACGCTGGTGTTTGGCAGGGACGTGCCGCTGATCAACAGCGCCCTGGGCAGGGAAGACCTGATCCGCCGCCTGTATGGCATCGACAACGTGGTCTTTCTGCATTTCAACCGCCACATCATGCAGATGCCCTGGCGGGACTTTGCGGACAATCTGGTTCAGGAGCTGAACGTGAGCTGGATCGTGGTGGGCCACGATTTCTCCTTCGGCTACCGGGGGGAAGGCACGGCGGAAAAGCTGCGCGGCTACTGTGCCGAGCGCGGCATCGGCTGTGATGTCATCCCGGCGGTTACCCTGGACGGGCGAATCGTCTCCTCCACCTATATCCGCACCCTGATCACAGAGGGGGAGATGGAGCAGGCAGCGCGCTATCTGGGCCACCCCCACACCCTGCTGGACACGGTGCATTCCGGCTACCATCTGGGCACCAAAATGGGCGCGCCCACCATCAATATGCAGTTTCCGGAGGGAGTCATCGTTCCGAAGCACGGCGTCTACGCCGCAAAGGTGTTTCTGGAGGACGGCTCGGAGCATGTGGCGGTCACCAACGTGGGGGTGCGCCCCACCGTCAGTGAGGGCAAACGCCTGACCGTGGAGAGTCACCTGCTCAACTACTCCGGCAACCTCTACGGCCGCCAGGCCAGGCTGGAATTTCACCGCTTCCTGCGGCCCGAGGTGAAGTTCGGAAGCTTTGAGGAGCTCTCCGGGCAGATCCGCCGGGACGCGGACGAAGCGCGGAAATACTTTGTATGCCAACTGTAGTTTTTCCAAAAAAGAAAGGGGAAAGTACGATGAATGAAGAGACCATGAGCGCGGCCGCCCAGGCAAAGCCGAAGAAAAAGCACTCCTTCTGGTTTTTGAAGCTGCTGCTGATCCTGATCGTATTTGCCGGCGGTGTGGTTTTGGGCCTGAAGCTCTACACCATGCCCGGCCCGAACGAACTGCTCAACCGCTATTTCCCGTCGCTGCAGACGACGCTGAACCCGAACGCCAAGGCCCAGACCGCCGTGGCGGCACCTGAGAATCCCGCAGAGACCCCTGCGCCTACGCTCACTCCGGCGGTCACTTCCGCCCCCGCGGAGACCGAGGCGCCTGCTGCCACCGCGGAGCCTGCGGAGACAGAAGCACCCGAGGCGCAGGATCCCGCCGTCATCGGCGGCGCGGATGCGCCCACCGAAATCCAGGCGGCAGCACCCGCAGAGGAAGCGCCGAAGCCCATCGGCATGGATGCGGCCCTGGCCGCGGCCCTGAAGCGGGAGAACATCAGGGAAAAGGACGCCGAGGTCTACAGCGTCTACCCGACGGAGAGCAACGGCGTTGCCGTCTATCAGGTGGACTTTACCGCAAATGGCACAGAGTACATGTATCTGGTGGATCTGTTCACCGGCGAGATCGCGGGCTTTAAGACCGTGCGCTCCACGGAGAGCTATACCGGCAAGGTCCCCACGGATGTGTTTGACGGCATGGTGCCCGACGATATGGCACAGGAGAATGACTTCATCAGCGAGGAGGAAGCCGTCAGGGCGGCCATCGGCCACGCGGGCGTGCGCAGCAGCGCCGCCGAGGATGTGAAGGCTGAGCTTCAGCGCCAGGGCAGCAGCGTCTGGTATGAGGTGAGCTTCAAGGCTGGCGGCACCAGCTACAGCTACCGCGTCAGCGCCGCAGACGGCGAAATTCTCCAGCACGAGAAGACCAAATAACAAAACGGTGATTCCCGAAAAGGAATCACCGTTTTGTTATTTGTTGGCCGGGCGGTTTTTGCGGGAGGAGTGGCCGCGGCTGCGTCGCCTGGCCTGGGCCGCCTTGGTCTTGTAAAAGCTCTGCATGTCCTCGTCCGCCTCATACACCAGCTTGTTGACAAGCCAGGTGCCGGCTTCGCTGTTCTTGCGAAATTTGGCCCGCACCAGAAAGCCGCCGTGCTCGGGGCAGGTGAAGACGTTCATGTAACGCTGGTCGCCCTGATTGACCCACTTGGCGCCCAGGGTGGCCTGCTGACAGGCCGGGCAGGCGAGTGCTGCAAGCCTCGAATCGGCAAAGGCTGCGGCCTTGCTCTCAAAGCCGTCAAAGCACTCATGACTGAGCGTGTCCGGGCTGTCATTTTCCACAGGGGGCTTGTAGTTGGGCATACGGGCGGCGAGGATCTTCGCAGCGTCCGGGTACATGCGCAGGCCCTCCCCCATGTCGAGCCGGGAGGCGACAAGGGCGGTGTTGTAGGCGTCGCCCAGCGCGTCGTGAGCCACACGGGTCTGCTCAATTTCAAAGTGCTCCATCGCGCTGGCCAGGGACTTCTGGTTTTTGTCCCCGCCGGTCTGGAGATTGTAGATCAGCTGGAGATTGATCCACCCGGAGATCCAGTCCCAGTCCAGGTCGTGGATGATGATGTTCTGCTCCATGATGCGCTGGTCGTCGCAGCCCCAGGTTATAAACGTGACGTCCTCCCCACACCAGGCGCGAAACTGCTCCAGCGCGTCGGGGAAGGGCAGACCGCGGGCCAAGCGGTCCTTGTCAAAGCCGGTGATCTTCTTGACCTTGTAGTGCATACGGCGGAAATACACGGGCTTGACGTCCACGGTAAACTCCTCGCCCGGCCGCATATCCTCTGTCAGCTTCACGGCGCCGATCTCAATGATCTCGCCGCCGAGATGGATCGGCAGTTTATTGAATACGGAAGACTTGGAACTCATGGCCTGATTCCATTCCAGGTCAACCACCACATAGTTCATAGCAAAAATCCTTTATCTGAAAAATTGTTTCTCTGAAAAATCCACCATCGCGGGCATAACACATTTATTATAGCATACATCTCTCCGAGATGCACTACTTTTTTCAAAGAAAAATACTTTTGCGCCGCGCGCATCCGTATGGTATACTCAGGAAGATCAAAGGAGATGAGGTTTTTGAAGACCATGACCATAGCCATGGCGGCCGCCGCCTGCGGCGGTACGCTTGTCGGCGCGGAGAGACCGGACGCGCCCATCGGCCGCGCGGTGATCGACAGCCGGGCTGTGCAGCCGGGGGATCTCTTCGTCGCGTACAGGGGCGAGAAGACCGACGGCCACCGCTATATCCCCACCGCCTGGGAGAAGGGCGCGGTCTGCGCACTGGCGGAGTATCTGCCCGAGGGGGCGGAGGGGCCCGCCATTCTGGTTGACGATGTGCAGCACGCCCTGGAACAGATCGCGAAGGCGTACCGTGAGACGCTCTCCCTTCCCATCATCGGCATCACCGGCAGCGTGGGCAAGACCACGGCCAAGGAGATGATCGCCGCGGTGCTGTCACAGCGGTTTCATATCTTGAAAACCGAGGGCAACCAGAATAACCAGATCGGCGTGCCCATGACGCTCTCCCGTATTGAGCGTGAGCACGAGGCCGCCGTGGTCGAGATGGGCATCTCCGGCTTCGGGGAGATGACGCTGCTGGCCGAGATGGCAAAGCCCACCATCGCCGTCTTTACCATGATCGGCCGGGCGCACCTGGAATTTCTGCACGATCTGGACGGCGTTTTCCGGGCCAAGACCGAGATGATCGCCCTCATGCCGGAGGACGGCGTCGTGATCGTAAACGGGGACAACGAGCAGTTGAGAAAGCTCTCCTGCAGGCAGAAGCTGCTGCGCTTCGGGCTTGGGGAGGACTGTGACGTGCGCGCTACGGATGTCACGCTCACGCCAGAGGGGGAGACCCGCTGCCGCATCCTCTATGCGGGGCGTAGTATCCCGGTATCCATCCCCGCCTACGGCAGACAGATGATCTACGCTGCGCTCGAGGGCGCCGCGGTGGGCTTCGTGATGGGCATGACGGACGAGGAGATTACCGCCGGTATCGCCGCCTATCAGACGGTGGGGCGCCGCAGCGCCATCACCGACACGGGCTTTGTCACCCTGGTGGACGACAGCTACAACGCCAATCCCGAGTCCATGCGCTGCGCCATGGATTCCCTGCTCCAGCTGCCCGGGCGGCATGTGTGCCTGCTTGCCGATATGCTGGAGATGGGCCCGGACTCCGGACAGATGCACCATGACCTCGGCGTCTATGCCGCCGAAAAGGGAATCGACCTGCTTGCCTGCTGCGGGCCGCTCTCGGAGAAAACCGCCGCGGCCGCCGCAGCGTACGGCGCAAAAGCCGTCTGGTATCCCACGGCGGAGGCGCTGATCGCGGCGCTGCCGACGCTGCTAGAGAAGGGGGACCAGGTGCTGGTCAAGGCATCGCTGGGCATGCACATGGAGCGGGCGGCGGAGGCCGTCAAAAAGCTGGAGAAGAGCGAATGACAGCCGCACAAAAGAAAAAACCGATCGTTCTGCTGGATCTGGACAATACCATTCTGGATTTCGACATGGCCGAGAAGACCGCCCTGAGCCGCGCATTTGCCGAGATGGGCGAGCCATATGACGACGCGCTTTTAAAGCGCTACAACCAGATCAACATCCGCCACTGGGAGATGCTGGAGGACGGGATCCTCACCCGGGACCAGGTGCTGATCAGACGCTTTGATGCCCTGTACCGCGAGGCCGGCATGGAGGCCGACGCCTTCCGCACCCAGGCGCTGTATGAGAGCCTGCTTGCTGAGGGACACTGGTTCATGCCCGGCGCAGAGGAGTTGCTGGAGACGCTGGCGGGAAAGGCCCGGCTGATCCTCTGCTCCAACGGCACCGCCTCCGTGCAGGAGGGGCGCATTGCCAGCGCGGGCATCGGGCCGTATTTCGAGAAGATCTTCGTCTCGGAGCACATGGGAGCCAACAAACCAGAGAAGCGGTATTTCGACCTCTGCTTTGCCGAGATCCCGGATTTCGACCGGGAGAGATGCGTTATGCTGGGCGACTCTCTCACCTCCGACATCCGCGGCGGGATCAACGCCGGGGTGAAAACCTGCTGGTTCAATCCCCGGAGAAAGCCCAATCCCGGCCCGATCCGACCGGATTTTGAAATCCATGAGCTGGGCGAATTTCCACCCCTGCTGGAGACAAAGTTTTAAAATGCGAGAGCGCCGTTTTCGCGGCGCTCTCAGGCGTTTAAAGGAACAGATACGTCACCACAAACAGAAAGATGACCCCCGGAATGCCAAAGACCCCGGAGATGAGGCAGGTGACCAGGTTGACAGGCACGGCGAAGTTGAAAAAGCCGCTGATGAGATTTGCCACAAACAGCAGTAAAAAGCCGGTGACGGCGTTGAGCAGCAGCTTGAAAATCCACTTGATGGGCGCGGTGAGGATCTTCACCAGCACGTAGAGGGCGATGGCGCAGCCGACAATCAAAACGGCGGTCGAGACAATTTCCATAGAAGCTTCCTTTCAGGCAAAACTTCCCTGCGTATTCCGACAGGGGAGGGAGATACTAGTTGAGGACAGATTTCCGGCGGACGAGAAAGAGACAGTCCGACCGTTTGTCCATAGCATATGGATACAACGAAAACGGGAAAATGTCAAGCGGCGTGAGAGCCTTTACCGGAAGGAAGGCGTTTGCCGCGGGGCGGGCTGCTGTGCAGCCCGCTCTTTTGCTTTTCCAAATACTTTTGGAAAAGCTTCAGCCGCCGAGCATTTTGCTTATGGCAAAATGCTGTTATCTGAAAAGCCTGAATAAGGCTTTTCAGACGGCGGATGATTGTATTCGAGGCGGGCCTTGCCCCCTCGAGCTCCCCTGCGGCTCTGTTATCGAACAGCACCGCACCGTTTGAACGGATTCTGGGCGGGCTGCTGTGCAGCCCGCCCTTTTGCATATCCGGGACGGAGGGGGGCAAATGCTTGAAATCTGGGAAAAGTATGCTATACTATATAAGTTAAAATTGACGGGATTATGCCCGGCTGACGATACAAGATCTAGTTTTTGAAAGGCAGTACACCTATGAGCAACACCCCCAACTACGGCAACGACAGCATCTCCCAGCTCAAGGGAGCGGACCGGGTACGCAAACGCCCCGGCGTCATCTTCGGCTCCGACGGGCTGGATGGCTGCGAGCACGCCGTATTTGAGATCCTCTCCAACTCGATTGACGAGGCCAGAGAGGGCTACGGCAAGCTGATCACGCTGACCTATTACAAGGACCGCTCCATCGAGGTTTCAGACTTTGGCCGCGGCTGCCCGATGGACTACAACCCAAACGAGAAACGCTACAACTGGGAGCTGGTCTTCTGCGAGCTCTACGCCGGCGGCAAGTACAACAACCTCTCCGGCGGCGACTATGAGTACTCCCTGGGTCTCAACGGCCTGGGCTCCTGCGCCACGCAATACGCCTCGGAATACATGGATGTGACGGTCTGGCGCGACGAGAAGAAATACAGCCTCCACTTCAAAAAAGGCAAGGTGACGGGCAAAAAGGGCCAGGAGCTCACGATTGAGCCCGCCGACCGGAAGAAGACCGGCACTACCATCCGCTGGCGGCCAGACCTGGAGGTCTTCACCGACATCGACATCCCCGAGGAATACTTTGACGACGTGCTCCACCGCCAGGCGGTGGTCAACGCCGGCGTTACCTTCCGTCTCCGCATCGAGCGGGACAAGGGGTTTGACACCAAGGACTTCCTCTACGAAAACGGCATCATGGACTATGTGGCCGAGATCGCCGGGGAAAACCCGCTGACGGCACCGGTGTTCATCTCCGCCGAGCGCAAGGGCCGGGACCGGGAGGACAAGCCCGAGTACAAAGTCAAGCTCTCCGCCGCCTTCTGCTTCTCCAAGACCGTCAGCGCCCTGGAATACTACCACAACTCCTCGTGGCTGGAAAACGGCGGCGCGCCGGACAAGGCTGCCAAGTCCGCCTTCGTCTCTGCCATTGACAATTACATCAAGCAGATCGGCAAGTACCAGAAGAACGAGAGCGCCATCAAGTTTCAGGATGTCCAGGATTGCCTGGTTTTAGTCACCAACTGCTTCTCCACCCAGACCTCCTACGAAAACCAGACCAAGAAAGCCATCAACAACCGCTTCATCCAGACGGCCATGACCGAGTTTTTCAAGAGCCAGCTGGAAGTCTACTTCATTGAGAACAAGCCGGAGGCCGACCGCATTGCCGAGCAGGTGCTCATCAACAAGCGCAGCCGCGAGACCGCCGAGCGGGCCCGCCAGGGCATGAAGAAAAAGCTCTCCGGCAGCATCAACATCACCAATCCCGTCCAGAAGTTTGTGGACTGCCGCAGCCGCGACCCGGAGAAGCGGGAGATCTATATCGTGGAGGGCGACTCGGCTCTCGGCGCATGCAAGCTCTCGCGGGACGCGGAGTTTCAGGGCATCATGCCCGTGCGCGGCAAGATCCTCAACTGTCTCAAGGCCGACTATGTCCGCATCTTCAAGAGCGACGTCATCACCGATCTGATGAAGGTGCTCGGCTGCGGGGTGGAGGTCAAGGACAAGCACACCAAGGAGGTCTCCTCCTTTGATCTGGCAAACCTCCGCTGGAACAAGATCATCATCTGCACCGACGCGGACGTGGACGGCTTCCAGATCCGCACCCTGATCCTCACCATGCTCTACCGCCTGGTGCCCACCCTGATCCGGGAGGGCTATGTCTACATTGCCGAGTCTCCGCTCTATGAGATCGAGAGCAAGGGCAAGACCTGGTTTGCCTACTCCGACCGGGAGAAGGCGGAGATCGTGGAGAGCCTCAAGGGGGCCAAGGCCACCATCAGCCGCAGCAAGGGCCTGGGCGAGAACGACCCGGACATGATGTGGATGACCACCATGAATCCCGAGACCCGCCGCCTGATCAAAGTCATGCCCGAGGATGCGGAGAAAATGGGGGAGGTCTTTGACCTGCTGCTGGGGGATAACCTCGAGGGCCGAAAGAACCACATCTCCGAATTTGGCTACCGCTATCTGGACATGGCGGATATCTCGTAAGGAGGCAAGCTATGAAAAGCTACGTCAACGGATTTGTCTATGGCCGGGACCTGCTGAAAAAAGTCATCATGGCGACGGTGGTCTGCTGTGTGCTGTCCATCGTCTTTCGCCAGAACATGATGCTGCAGGGCATCTTTGCCGCGGCCACGCTGATTTTGTTCTTTGCCGGCGTCTATATCGACTACAAGCACTGCCGCTGCCCCCACTGCGGGAAGGTGATCTTCCTGGGCGTGCTGGCGGTGACGGCCTGCCCCAAATGCAAGCGCAACCTGGTGACCGGGAAAAAGGTCAAAAAATCGAAGTAAGAGCGTAACGAGATGGCAAAGAAAAAGCAACCCGAAAAGAAGAATTACAACAACCCCAACGTCATGGGCCTCCGGGCTGAGGTGCTGGAACAGCCCATCACCGAGACGCTGGAGACCAACTACATGCCCTACGCCATGAGCGTCATCGTCTCCCGGGCCATCCCGGAGATCGACGGCTTCAAGCCCTCCCACCGCAAGCTCCTCTACACCATGCTGAAGATGGGGCTGCTCACCGGCGGGCGGACCAAGAGCGCCAACATCGTGGGCCAGACCATGAAGCTCAACCCCCACGGGGACGCGGCCATCTATGAGACCATGGTGCGCCTCTCCGCGGGCTATCAGGCACTGCTGACGCCCTTTGTCGATTCCAAGGGCAACTTCGGCAAGGTCTTTTCCCGGGACATGTCCTACGCCGCGCCCCGGTATACCGAGGCCAAGCTTGCACCCATCTGCGCGGAGCTCTTCCGGGACATCGACAAGGATACGGTCGACTTCGTGGACAACTACGACGGCAGCATCCAGGAGCCGACCCTGCTGCCCACCGCCTTCCCCAATGTGCTGGTGTCCTCCAATCTGGGCATCGCCGTCGGCATGGCAAGCCAGATCTGCGGCTTTAATCTCGCGGAGGTCTGCGACACCACGATGGCCTGGCTGCGGGACTCGGAGCACGATCTTTTGAGCACCATGCCGGCCCCGGACTTTCCCACCGGCGGCGAGATCATCTACGACCGGGCCCAGATGGAGAGCATCTACCGCACGGGCCGCGGCAGCTTCAAGGTGCGCGCCCGCTGGCGCTATGTGGACAAAGAGAACATCATCGAGATCTACGAGATCCCTTACACCACCACCTCCGAGGCCATCATCGACAAGGTGCGCGAGCTCATCACCTCCGGCAAAATCCGCGAGATCAACGACATGCGCGATGAGACGGACCTGTCCGGCCTGCGCCTGGCCATCGATCTCAAGCGCGGCGCCGACCCGGAGAAGCTGATGCAGAAGCTCTTTAAACTCACCCCGCTGCAGGACTCCTTCCCCTGCAACTTCAACATTCTTGTGGCAGGCAACCCCCGCGTCATGGGCGTGGGGGAGATCCTGGAGGAGTGGACCGCCTGGCGTCTCGAGTGCGTGCGGCGGCGTATCTTCTTTGATCTGAGCAAGAAGAAGGAGAAGCTGCATCTGCTCAAGGGCCTGGAAAAGATCCTGCTGGATATCGACAAGGCCATCGCCATCATCCGCGAGACCGAACTGGAGGCGGACGTGGTGCCGAACCTGATGATGGGCTTCGGCATCGACCAGACCCAGGCCGAGTATGTCGCGGAGATCAAGCTGCGCAACATCAACCGCGAGTATATCCTCAAGCGCACCCAGGAGACCGAGAGCCTGGAAAGTGACATCGAGGAGCTGGAGGCCACCCTCAACAACCGCCGCAAGCTCAAGGGCATCATCATCGATGAGCTCAAGACCATCTCCAAAAAGTACGGCGAGCCCCGGAAAACCGGTATCATCTATGCCTCGGAGATCGAGGAGTTTACCGAGGAATCCACGGTGGAGGATTACCCCGTCACGCTCTTCCTCTCCCGTGAGGGCTACTTCAAGAAGATCACCGCCCAGTCTCTGCGCATGAGCGGGGAGCAGAAGTACAAGGAGGGCGACGGTCTCAGTCAGTCTTTTGAGACCAGCAACCGGGCGGAAATGCTGCTCTTGACCGACCGCCAGCAGATGTACAAGGCCCGCGTCTCCGACTTTGAGGACAGCAAGGCCTCCCAGCTCGGCGTCTACCTGCCTCAGAGACTGCAGATGGACGAGGGGGAGAGCATCCTCTCAATGATCCTGCCGGGAGATTACAGCAAGCATCTGCTGCTGGTATTTGAAAACGGCAAGGCCGCGAGGATCGAGCTTGCCGCCTACGAGACCAAGACCAACCGCAAAAAGCTGGTCAACGCCTGCTCCGACAAGAGCCCGGTCAAGGCGGTGCTGCTCATCGAGGAGGAGACGGATCTGGCCTGCTATTCCAGCGACGGCCGGGTGCTGATCTTCAACACCGCCCAGCTCCAGCCCAAATCCAGCCGCACCACTCAGGGTGTGAACGTCATGACCCTCAAGCCCAAGCGTGTTCTGGAACAGGCCGTGCCCCTCAAGGACACCGCCATCGGCAACACCGCCCGCTATCGGGTGAAGACCCTGCCCGGCGCCGGCGCCCTGCTCAAGGCCGAGGACCGGGCCGAGCAGCAACTGTCTCTTCTGGAAGAATAATCTGATCAAACGGAGAGGTAAGGCCATGAATAGGGAAGGAAATCGTGTCGCGTTTTATCTGATCAAGTATGCTCTCATTGTCCTGGGCTGTGTCATCTACGCGGTGGGCTTTCAGTTCTTCTGCTATCCCAACGCCATCACCACCGGCGGCGTCGTTGGTATGGCGATGATCATCAATCAATTGACCCGGCTTCCCGTCGGCGTGATGACGATTGTGATGAATGTCCCGCTGTTTCTGATCGCCTGGCGGCACTTCGGGCTGGACTTTTTGATCGGCTCGCTGGTGGGCATGGGCTTGAGCTCCCTGATGGTGGATTTCTGCTCCACCTTTGGCATCGTGGCCACCGACGACCCCATGCTGGCAGCGCTGATCGGCGGCGTCATCAAGGGCATCGGCATGGGCATGGTGTACTATGTGGGCGCCACCACCGGCGGCATCGACATCGTCATCAAACTGCTCAAGAAACGATACTCCTACATCAACTTTGGCACCCTGATGCTGATGATGGACGCGGTGATCATCACCGCCTACGCCCTGATCCTCGGGCGGTATGAGAGCGCCATGTACTCCCTGGTCGCCATGTACGCCACCACAAAGATGATCGACCTGGCCCTCTACGGCATTGACAACGCCTGCCTCTGCTACATCATCAGCGACCAGAGCGAGAAAGTCATGCAGGAGATCGTCAACGGGACATTACACCGGGGCGTCACCATTCTGGAGGGCCGCGGCGCCTACTCCGGCACCCACCGGGACGTGTTGATGTGCGTGGTCAAGCGCCCCCAGATCGGCGAGCTCAAGCGCGCGATCAAGAGCATTGACGAGCGGGCCTTCTTTATCGTCACCAACGCCAAGAACGTGTTTGGCAACGGCTTTGAGAATATCTCTGAGGTGAGATGAGCATGAAAAAAAGTGCCCTGGTTTTGCTGCTGCTGGCTTGCCTGCTGCTGAGTGGCTGTTCCGTGTTCTCCCGGGAATATGTCTCCATCCGCGACTATGTCCCCACGGCCCAGGAGCCAGGCGCCGCAGACGGGAAAATCACCGTGCGGAACTTCAATGCCCTCAAGCAGGCTCTGCTGCACATGGCCTATAACGGTCAGACGGAGGGCAGCATCGTTTTCGACGCGGCCTATGAGGGGGACACCACGGAGGATATGGCCTCCGCCTGCTGGAGTGTCCGCACCCAGGACGCCCTCTGCGCCTACTGCGTGGAGAACATCGCCTACGAGCTCAACAAAATCGTGACCATTAACGAGGCCGGTGTACACATCAGCTACTCCGATGCGACTGAGAGCCCCGAAAATATCCGGCATCTGGCCGTCTCCTCCGAGGCGGAAAACCTGATTCTGGATGCCCTGGACCGGGGGGAGCGGAAGCTTGCCCTGCTGGTGGGGCGCAGCGGCTTTACCGCCGACGACATGGCCGCCCAGGTGCTCAAGGCTTACCGGGAAAACCCCACCGTAGTGCCGAAGGAGCCCACGGCCAGCGTCAACATCTACAGCGGCACGGGCGCCCAGAGACTGTATGAGATCAACATCCGCTACGGGCTGAGCCAGGAGGAGCTGGAAAACCGGCTTGAGGAGCTGCGCGCCGTCAGGCCCTTTGCGGAGGAAGAGACTGCCGTTCTGAGCGAGCCGGAGCGGGCCCTGGCCGCCTGCCGCTATCTGACGGAGCACTGCGCGGTCTCGGAGGATCCAGCGGCCAACAGCGCCTACAGCGCGCTGGTGGAGGGGGAGGCGGACAGCGAGGGCATCGCCTTCGCCTATGTGGCCCTCTGCCGCGAGCTGGGACTGGACTGCCGGATCGTCTACGGCCAGCACGACTGGCAGGAGCACTGCTGGAACATTGTGCGCCTGGACGGCGGGTACTACCATGTGGATGTGACCCGCTGCGCCGAAGGAGAAATGGCAAGCGGTTTTCTGGAAAACGACGAGGGCTTTTGGGGCCTCTACCGCTGGGACGTCTCCTCCTATCCCAAGTGCCAGGGCGAACTGCGCTATACGGATGTGATGCCCGAGCCAGTGCTGACGGAAAAAGCGCCTGAGGAAGAACACGAACCCCAGGAGAATGTGGAAGAGCCTGAAAATTAGGGCTTGACAATCAGGCAAAGTGTGGTACAATAACTACCGTTGTTGATGCGGCTTTAGCTCATCCGGTAGAGCGCCACCTTGCCAAGGTGGAGGTAGCGAGTTCGAGCCTCGTAAGCCGCTCCAAAAAGCCTATTGCGAGAGCAATAGGCTTTTCTCATAAGAACATGCGGGTATGATGGAATTGGCAGACATGCGAGATTTAGGTTCTCGTGCCGCGAGGCGTGCAGGTTCAAGCCCTGTTACCCGCACCAAAAGAGGGGCAACCGAAAGGTTGCCCCTCTTTTTGCGCGGGTAACAGGATTGCTTGGTTCTGCTCTCGCGAAGCGAGATGGCAGCGACGGCGGCTGCGCAAGCAGGCGCCTAGTCCCCGCAGGGGAGTTCAAGCCCGCGTCGGAAGTCTGAGCGGAAAGAGGTTTCCCCAAGTA
>ONPY01000012.1:38936-49669 GCA_900319835.1 uncultured Eubacteriales bacterium
CTAGTCCCCGCAGGGGAGTTCAAGCCCGCGTCGAAAGTCTGAGCGGAAAGAAGTTTCCCCGAGTGCGCGAAGCGAGATGGCAGCGACGGCGGCTGCGCAAGCAGGCGCCTAGTCCCCGCAGGGGAGTTCAAGCCCTGTTGCTAAGCTGTGCTTCTCTCTGCAAAAGTCATGTGCCGCTCTTGCGCATCCCCCGAATACTTGGTATAATAAACCTACAAACCCAGATAAAAATACAAGGAAAGGCGGGAACTGCGTATGCCCTGGATACAAACCCTGGAAGCGCTGCTGCATCACACGATCGAGGTCTGCATCATTTTGATGGAGCTGATCGGCGTTTGCGTGATGGTGGTGACGGCGATCAACTGCTTCATCCGCTGGCTGAGGAAGGACATGGAAATCGGGCTGAGACTGGCCCAGGGCATTGCCCTCGCGCTGGAGTTTAAACTGGGCGGCGAGGTGCTGCGTACCGTCATCGTCCGGGACTGGGCCGAGCTCGGGATCTTGGGCGCTATTATTGTCCTGCGCGGTCTGTTGACCCTGCTGATCCATTGGGAGATTCGGAATGAGCGCAAGGCCATCGCAGAGCACCGCGCGGCCAAGATCGCAGAGCACCGCGCCGAGATGGAGGCCGCGGCCCGACGTGGTGAGTCGGCAGCCCATCATGGCGCGGAGAGTGAGAAACCCAGGGATATGAGATTCTCCTGAGCGGTTCATCCGCAGGACAGGGGAGCAAACACGGGAGGAAGCCGATCCGGGCTTCCTCCCACCCGTCTGTGGGAAAGCGGCTGGAAATCATCAAAGGAGAGCTATCATGGAACTGAACTTCTGCCCGGTGTGCGGGGCGCGTCTTGTGCGCCGGGAACACCCCACGGAAGCGCCCACACCCTACTGTGAGCGCTGCGGGGACTGGCGTTTTCCGCTGTTCAGCGCGGCGGTGACCGCGGCGGTCTGGAACCGGGAGCACTCAGCGCTGCTGCTGATCTGGCAGTACGGCGAAAAGGATCCCGTCTTTCCCGCGGGCTATGTGGACAAGGGGGAGACGGCGGAGCAGGCGGTCAGACGGGAGCTCCGGGAGGAACTGGGGATCGCGGTTGAGAATCTGCACCCCGTCTGCACCCGGTATTACGCGCCCTCTGAGACCCTGATGCTGCACTTTTCCGCTGAGACGGGCGAGACCCGGGGCACCCCCAACGAGGAAGTGGAGGCCTGGCGCTGGCTGCCCCCGGCGGAGGCGGACCGCCTCATCACCGGAGGTCTGGCCCGCGCGCTGCTGGACGACACGCTGGAAGCGGAGAGAACAAACGCATAACGAAAGGCGGAAGCACACAGCTTCCGCCTTCCATTTACAGTAATATAGTTTACATAAAATTATTTCTTCAACACCACTTCGCCCGCGGTGCCGCCGCAGTAGACGCCATTTTCCAGCACGGGCGCGCCGTTGACATAGACGTACGCCACGCCGCTTGGGGTGAAGTCCGGCTTACTCTCGTCCACCTTCAGAGCATTGGGATCGAGGACGGTCAGATCCGCCTTGTAGCCCGGCTTCAGGTAACCGCGCTCGGGGATCTGATAGCGGTCGGCGGTGGCGCCGGTCATCTTGCGCACGATCTTCTCCACCGGGATGCCGTAGCGCCTGGCCAGCAGGAAGAACTGGGGGAAGGTCTGGAAGGCGGCGATGTTCTGCAGGCCCTTTTCCTCCACCCAGGCGTCGGTCATGAAGATCGAAAGCTCGTCCTCCATCAGGCGGCGGACGATCTCGTCGTTGTAGTATTTGCCGAGATAGATGCTGCCCTGGCGGTTGGAGAGGTCCACCAGCTTGAGATACATGTCCAGTTCCGACAGTCCCTCCTCCTTTGCGCACTGGGGGATGGTCTTGCCCTCATATTCCGGGTGCTCATCGGAGATGTAGGCCACCACCATATCCTCCCAGTCAATGCCGAGGACCTTGCGGTACATCAGGATGGTCAGCTGCAGCTTCAAGCGGTTGAGCGGCTTTGCGGCTTCCTCCTTGCTCAGCGCCGCGTACCACTCGGGGAAAACCACCGTGATGACGGAGGCGCCGTAGTGGAAGGCGTAGTTGTCGTAGGCGATGGGATAGCCCTTCTTTCGCTCCCGGTAGAAGGTGGCCAGCATCTTGTCCAGCAGCTTCCAGCTGCGCTGGCCGGTAAAGATCAGATGGCTGTACTCCAGACGGCAGCCGGACTGCTCCATAATGTCCACAGCCTCGTCCAGGCCCATCTCCAGGTGGGACTTCTTGGTCAGCAGGGGGTAGTCCGCGCTGACGATGGAGCAGGCGCGGGGGTGGATGGTGATGATACCGTCGTACTTGGCGATCTCCCTGGCGAAGGCCAGAATCTCATCCTGCTTGGAGTAGCGGCTGGGCTCGTACATGAAGCCGAAGGAGCCGCCGAAAGCGCCGCCCTCCATGGCCTCGCGCACATAGCCGAGTTCCTTTTCGATTTCCTCTTT
Source organism: uncultured Eubacteriales bacterium (assembly GCA_900319835.1). The sequence continues at coordinate 41,406 of ONPY01000012.1, forward strand.
GGTCAGCGGGGTGGGATCGTAGCCCTTCATCCCCGCGCGCACCGAGCCCTGGCCGATCAGGGGAACAAGGTTTACATAAAGCCTGCCCTTGGCGCGCTCCTTGAACGTGGCGAAGCTGCACGGGGCGAGAGTGTCGAACAGGCCGCCGCCGATCTTGTCCCGGTAGGGGGTGTCCTCCTCCATGCCGAAGGGGGAAAAGCTGCAGTTGCCGGTGATCTGGGTGGTGATGCCCTGCCGGATGAAGGGGCGGTAATACTTCTCGGCATCCTCCCGGTCGTAGAAGAAGTCGTTGTGAGAGTGGGCGTCGATGAGACCGGGGCAGATCTGAAGCCCTGTCAGGTCCACTACCCGGTCGGCTTTTTCGGCGATGACGCCGCCCACGGCGACAATGCGGTCGCCCTCGATCAGCACATCGCCCACAACGGGGGCGGCGCCGGTACCGTCGATGATGCTGCCGTTTTTGAACAGTGTTTTCATAAGATCCCTCCCGGTCAGATTGCTTCAAAATTTTTGTATATTTATTTTACGACAGCGCGCTTTGCCTGTCAACTGCGGCCTGAAGGAATCTGCCGTATTTTTCCCTTGCCTCGAAGCGGCGGATTTTGTATCATGGGGACAGAAGAAAAGAAGAGGGGGGATCGCATGCAGCGTATTCTGTGCCTGGGGGACTCCAACACCTACGGTTATGACCCGCGCTCTTATCTGGGCTCGCGCTACCCGGCGGATGTCCGCTGGACGGGGCGGCTGGAGGGAGCGGAGCGGAAGCTCGTGAACCTCGGTCAAAATGGCCTCTGCATCTATAGAGAGACGCAGTTTCCGATGCTGCGGGCATGGCTGGAAAGCAAGGGGCGGGCGGACCGCATTCTCGTGATGCTGGGCACCAACGACCTGCTGCAGGGAACAGAACCGGAGCGCTGTGCCGAACACATGGAGGCGCTGCTGCGCTTCCTGTGGGAGAACACCGGGGCGGCCCTCTTGTTGATCGCCCCGCCGCCCATGGAGCCGGGAGATTGGGTGGAGAGCGAGGAGCTGATTGAGCGCTCCAAGACGCTGGCCGCGCTGTACCGGCAGCTTGCAGAAAGACTGGACATCCCCTTTGCCGACGCAGGGGGATGGGGCGTGGAGCTCTGCTTTGACGGGGTACACTTTTCCCCGGCGGGCCATGCGGCCTTTGCCGCGGGGCTGGAAAGATTATTATAAAGAACAAGACCGCCGACGGATGTCGGCGGTCTTTTGTGGCCTGAAAGGGGATTTACTTTGCCAGGGCCGCGGCGGTCTCGGCCGCGACAGCGGCGTTGTTCAGCACCAGCCTGATGTTGGATTCCAGGCTGTCCCCTCCGGTGAGCTCCACCACCTTGGCCAGCAGGAAGGGGGTAGTCTCTTTGCCGTGAATGCCCTGTTCCTTGGCCTCGGCCAGCGCCTGCTCGATGGCCTTGTCGATGACCTCCTGGTCCATGGCGTACTGTTCGGGGATGGGATTGGTCACCAGCATACCGCCCTTGTACTCCAACTCACGCTGGGCGCGGAACATGGCGGCCAGCTCCTCGGGGGTGTCCACCCGGTAGTCCACACCGAAGCCGGACTTGCGGGTGTAGAAGGCGGGCAGTTCCTCCGTGCCGTAACCGATCACGGGCACGCCCTTGGTCTCCAGATACTCCAGGGTCAGTCCCAGATCCAGGATGGCCTTGGCGCCCGCGCAGACCACCATCACCGGGGTCTGGGCCAGCTCCTCCAGGTCGGCGGAGATGTCCATAGTGACCTCGGCACCGCGGTGTACGCCGCCGATGCCGCCGGTGGCAAAGATCTTGATCCCCGCCATGTGGGCGATGATCATGGTGGTGGCCACGGTGGTGGCGCCATCCGCGCCCCGGGCTACCAGCGCGGGCAGATCGCGGCGGCTGGCCTTGGCCACGCCCCGGCCCGTCCTGCCCAGGTACTCGATCTCGTCCCGGCTCAATCCGGCCTTCAGTCTGCCGCCAATAACGGCGATGGTGGCGGGCACGGCACCGTGGTCGCGGATGGTCTGCTCCACCAGCAGGGCGGTCTCCACATTCTTGGGGTAGGGCATGCCGTGGGAGATGATGGTGCTCTCCAGGGCGACAACGGGCTTGCCCTCGCGCAGGGCCTGCGCCACCTCTGGCGCGATGTCAAGATGCTTGTTCATATCATTTCCTCCGTTGTGATTCGGTTTTTGATGTTCTGTATCCGTTCCGCCAGCGCCTCAGCGCTCATGGCGGGGTTGATGGTCTCCGCGCTCTCCATGGCAAGCGTGGCCGCGGCCAAGCCGGCGGCGGTGCTGCCCACGAGATCCGTCCCCTGCAGATAGGCCCAGACCAGGGCTGCAAGGAAGGCGTCGCCGCTGCCGGTGGTGTTGACGATGGCGCTCTCTGCCGCGGGACAGCGCAGGCGGCGCTTTGTGTCCGCCGCCAGCACCCCGTCCGCGCCCAGCGTGAGAAAGACCCGGTGCAGCCCGGTCTCCAGCAGCTTGTCCGCCGCGCGGTTTAAGCTGCGCTCGTCCGTGATTTTTACGCCGGAGAGCAGCTCAGCCTCCAGACGGTTGGGCTTGAGGGTGTTGAGCCGCCCCAGCACCGGACGCAGCTTTTCCGCCTTGGCGGCGGAGACGGGGTCGGCGAAGATGGGGGCCTCCGCGTGCTCACAGAGCCAGTGGACGGATTCTTCCGGGATGTTGGTGTCTATGACCAGCACCTGGGCCCGGTTGAGAAAGCTCAGCCTGGCACTCAGCGCCGACGGCGTCAGATACCGATAGATCTCCATGTCCGAGACCGCCACCGACATATCCCCGCCGCTGTCGGCGATGAAGAGATAGGTGGAGGTCGCCTCGCCCGGCACGCGCAGGGATTTGGAGAGATCGATGCCCAGTTCCCCACAGGAGGCGGCGATGCGTTCGGCGTGGGGATCGTCCCCGAGGACGGTGACCATCCGCACATCCAGCCCGAGCAGCGCCATGTTGTGGGCGATATTCCGCCCCACGCCGCCGAGACTCATATGGACCCGGCCGGGGTTTGAGTCTCCGGACACCAGGGAGGCATGGGAAAAACCGCCGATGTCCACGTTGACGCCGCCCACCACCGCCGCAAAGCTCTCCGTGGGGAGAATGTAGCCCTTGCCGGCAATGATGCCCTTTTTCATCATGTTGGAGATATGGACCCCCATGGAGGAGCGGGTGATGCCCGCCCGGTCCGCCAGCTCCTGCTGGGAGATCATGGGGTTTTCCTCAATCCAGCGCAGGATCTGCCGTTCCCGCTGGGTCATGGCCTCACATCCTAAACATTTCTTTATTCGCTAAACGAATCTATCTGTATTGTACCTGCCGGAGGGGACTTTGTCAATGCGCAATCTGTGCGCTATGACTCGCGCTCCAGCTTCGCCTTGAAGGAGATGGCCCGGGGCGTGGGCATGGAATCAAACTTCACCAGATGGGCGCCCTTGGCCAGATCGACCTCGATCACGGTGCCGGGGCCCATAACCTGGTGGCGCACCCGCTGGCCGGGCTGGAAAGGCGTGAAGGCCTCCCGGGGCATAGCGCGCTCGTTTGCGGCCACATAGCATCGGGCATCCGCAATCAGTTCCTCACGGGGTGGGGCGGTGTACTCCAGCAGCTCCGGGTCGATGTCCAGCAGAAAGCGGGAGGGATAGCGCGGCGAGCCGTCCAGGTTCCGCCCCTCCGCCTCGGAGAGATAGAGACGCTTTTCTGCCCGCGTCACCGCCACAAAGGCCAGGCGGCGCTCCTCCTCCATGGCGGGCAGCGTCGCGGTGCGCCGGGTGGGGAAGACCCCCTCGTTCATCTGGCAAAGAAAGACGTAGGGAAACTCCAGGCCCTTGGCGGCGTGGACGGTCATGAGCTTGACCTTGTCGCCCGGCTCGGAGGCGTCGCTGTTGGTAAAGAGCCCCACATGGGACAGATAGTGCTCCAGCGTGGCCTCCTCTCCACAGCTCGTCTCATATTCAAAGACGGACTGCTTGAGCTCCGCCAGGTTGTCCAGCCGTTCCTGACTGCCCTCGGTGCGCAGCATCTCCTCGTAGCCGCTCCGGTCGAGGATATCGCTGAGCACCTCGGAGATGGGGCGCCCCTCGTAGGAGGCGGAAAAACGCTCCACCAGCGACACAAAGCGGGCGGCCTTGGTGCCCTTGAAAAGCTCGTCCTCCAGCGTGCGGCAGAGAGCCTCGTAGAGGGTGCAGGCGTTGGCTTCGGCGTAGCCCTGCAGAAAGCGCATGCGCCGCTGGCCCAGGTTGCGCTTCGGGGTGTTGGCCACACGCCGGAAGGACAGATCGTCCTTGTAGGCGATCATGCGCAGATAGCTCAGCGCGTCCTTGATCTCCATGCGGCTAAAAAACTGCACGCCGCTGTAGATGCAGTAGGGGAGCTTCCGCTTCTGGAAGACCTCCTCGATGGTCCTCGTCACATAGTGAGCCCGGTAGAGGACGGTCATATCCTTGTAGGCCACGCCCCGATCGTGGAGTTGAAGCATCTGAAAGGCGATCCACTCCGCCTCCTCTTCGGCGTTGCGGGCGTGGTGGCACAGGACGCTCTCGCCCGCGGGCAGGGTGGGGTCCAGCTCCTTTTGGATGCGGTATTTGTTCCGGCTGATGAGAGAGTTTGCCGCGGCCAGGATCTGCGGGGTGGAACGATAGTTTTCCATCATCAGAATGGTTTTGGTGCCGGGGTGCTGCCTGTCAAAATCCAGCAGGTATTTCACGTCCGCCCCGCGCCAGGTGTAGATGGTCTGGTCCGGGTCGCCCACGATAAAGAGATTTTTGTGGTAGCCGCAGAGGGCCTCCATCAGCTCATATTGGAGACCGTCAATATCCTGAAACTCATCGATCATGATGTACTCGAGCCGCTGCTGCCACTTGAGCCGGATGTCCGCGTGCTCTTTGAAAATATACAGGGTGAACTTGATGAGATCGTTGTAGTCCAGGCCAAAGCACTTTTTCTGCTGGTAGAGATAGCCGTAGAACAAAATGTCGTTCAGGGCGGAGGCTTGCAGGTATTTCTCGTGCAGCTCGGAAAGCGACATGCCGATGAGATCCAGGTAGTACTCCGGCTTCTTGAACAGCTTCTGGATTTCAAACATGTCCCGCGCATCGGCAAAGCTCATGTCCCGCAGACTCAGTCCCCGCTCCTCGTAGATCAGGCGCAGCATGTCGTCGATGTCCGCATTGTCCAGCACCAGAAAGCTCCTGGGGTACTGAACGGCATGGCTGTCCTCCTGCAGGACCGAGACGCAGAAGCCGTGGAAGGTGTTGATGTAGCCGGTGTCGTTGTCGCCGGTGAGGTTGTGGATGCGCTGGCGCATCTCGTTTGCCGCCTTGTTGGTGAAGGTGACGCAGAGGATGTTGCCCGGGAGGATGCCGAGCTCGTTGACCAGGTAGGCAAAGCGGTTTGTCAGCGCCCGCGTTTTGCCGGAGCCAGCCCCCGCGATCACGCGCACGAAGCCCTCGGTTGTCATGACCGCCTCCCGCTGGGCGGCGTTGAGATCGGAAAACGCCATTGCGGCACCTCCTGAAACCATTGATAAAACCAGCATACACCGGCCCCTGTCCCATTGTCCGGACAGGGTGGGCACTTTTCCCGGCATGTCTCGTCTATTATACCGGGTCTGCAGAAAAAAGAAAAGCCCGTGTGCTTCCTTTTATACATTGGCTATGGTACAATTCAGACAGGGATAAAATCCGGGCGCATACACACACTGGAAAGGAGACCGGACGCTGTGAGCATCTTTGTGGCGCTGTCGCTGTTTTCATTTATCATTTTGCTCTACTGGGGCATGTCGGAGCTGTTTACCATCCTCTTCAGTTTCACCGGCCTGCCGGAGGAGAAGTCCCGCTTTCAGGTGATGAGCCTGCTGACCGGGTGCGGCTTTACCACCCGGGAGAGCGAGATCATCATCTCCTCCCGCGTGCGGCGGAGGCTGGCGCGTGCGACCATGCTCTTCGGTTATGTGTTCAACATCACCATTGTTTCGGCGTTTATCAACATCTTCCTCTCCTTGAAGCTGACACAGGTGGAGCATGTGTTCCAGGGCGTTTTCCTGCCGCTGATTGTGATCGTGCTGATGTTCATCTCCATCCGGGTGCCCTCGGTGCGCGCGAAGATGGACAAATGGATTGCGCGTCTTGCCGGCAGGGTCCTGCGGCAAAACCATGAAAACGCGGTGATGCTCATCGATTACATCGGGGAGGATTCCATTGCCCAGGTGCTGGTGCGGCATGTGCCGGAGCCCCTGCAGGACGTGACTCTTGCCCAATCTGGCCTGCGGGCCAAGGAGAATCTGCTGGTAATGCTGCTGGAGCGGGGCGGCAAAAAGCCCGCGCCGCCGACGGCGGTGACGGTTTTCAATGACGGCGACAAGCTCACGGTCTTTGGAAATTACCGAACCATTTGTCGGGTGTTTGAGGCCAGGGAGTCTTTTGAAGAGTTTTAACGATGGGAGGCGTTTTCCATGAGAAAAATCTGGATAGCGGCGCTCACGGCGGTGCTGCTTTCCGTTTATGTGTGGCGAGGGAGTCTGCGCACCGCGCTTCCGGCGGAGGAGCAGACCCTGTGCCTTGCCGAACCGGCGCAGACGGAGAAGGACGGAATCCTCTTGCGGGCGGAAAAGCTGGAGGACGGCGTGCTGACCGTCCGGCTGATCAACCACAGCGGCGACCGCTGGTATTATGGGGAGGGATTTGGCCTGTTCCGCCGCAACGCCCAGGAGGGTTGGGCTTCCGTACCCGATGAGCGCAGCTGGATCATGATTGCCCACGAGATGGAGGACGGAGACGAGGTGACGCTTGCGCTGGACCTGACGCCGCTGCCGTTGGAGAGCGGGACCTACAAGCTGGTCAAGGACGGCCTGGAACTGCCCTTCCGCCTGATCACCGGTTTGAAAAACGCATAAGAAGAAAACCGCCGTGTCCCCAAACCGGACACGGCGGCGTTTTGTGCGTATGGCGCTTAAATCTCGGATACCAGACTCCGCATGGCGTTCTTGCCGCGGTGTACATAGAGCAGCAGGGCGATGCAGCAGGTGATCCAGCCCGCGGGATAGCCCAGCGTGACGGCGAGCAGGCCGCCGCCCAGCCGGTAGGAGACAAAGAGGTAGATCTGGCGGAAGACCACATAGCAGCCGAGACAGATGATCATGGCAGCCCTGGTGTTGCCAGCGCCGCGCAGAGTGCCGAGATAGACCTGGTTGACGGAGAAGAGCAGATAGAACGGGGAGATGACCCGGATGAACCAGGTGCCGAAGCGCAGCACCTCGGGCTCGTCGTTGAACAGAGCGGTCAGCTGCGGGGCAAAGAGCATCAGCGGGGCCAGCAGGAAGAGCATCAGCGCAAAACCCATAATGGTGCCGTAGCGGGTGGCGCTCTTGGCGCGCTTGAGATCGCCCGCGCCCAGGTTCTGGCCCACAAAGGTGGTGATGGCGATGGACAGCGACATCATCGGCAGCATGGCAAAGGCGTCGATCTTGGTATAGGCGGCCCAGCCGGCCATGCAGGCACTCTCAAAGCGATTGATATAACCCTGGACAAAGATGTTGGAAAAGGACGTGATGGCAAGCTGCAGCGAAGAGGGAATGCCCACGGTGCAGATTTTGCCGAGAATGCGCCCGTGCAGCCCCAGATGTCCAAAGTCCACCCGGTAGTCGGCGGTGCTCCGGGAGAGCACGCCCATCACCAGGATCGCGGAGAGGCACTGGGAAATCACCGTGGCGATGGCGGCCCCGGCAATGCCCATGGAGAAGTACTTGACAAAGAGCACATCCAGGACGGTGTTGGTCAGAGCGGAGAAGATCAGAAAATACAGGGGCCTGGTGGAGTCGCCCACGGCGCGGAGGATGCCGGCTCCGATGTTGTAGAGCAGCACTCCGCTCACGCCCCAGAAATAGATGCGCAGATACTCCGCGGCGGCGGGCAGCACGTCACTCGGCGTGTCCATCAGGCGCAGCAGCAGCGGCGTTGCAAGCACGCCCAGCGCGGTCAGCACCGCGCACATGATGATAGTCAGCGTTACTGTGGTCTGTACGGCCAGCGGCAGCTTCTCACGGTCCCGGGCCCCGTAGTACTGGGAGATGACCACGCCCGCGCCGGAGGCCAGACCCACGAACAGGCCGATGAGCATGTTGACAATGGGCGTGGTGCAGCCCACCGCGGCCAGAGCCTCGTGTCCCACATAGTTGCCCACCACGATGGAATCGACCGTGTTGTACAGCTGCTGGAAAAGGTTGCCAATCAGAAGGGGGATGGAGAAGCGGATC
>ONPY01000056.1 GCA_900319835.1 uncultured Eubacteriales bacterium
ACGATGGCGACGATGGGGATGTGCAGCTTGCGGGCCTCGGCAATGGCGTTGTGCTCCTTGCGGGGGTCAACGACGAACAGGGCGCCGGGCAGCTTCTTCATGTCCTTGACGCCGCCGAGGTACTTCTCGAGCTTCTCCATCTCGCCCAGGTGCTTCATGACTTCCTTCTTGGGCAGCATGTCGAAGGTGCCGTCCTCCTGCATCTTCTTGAGCTGGGCCAGACGGTCCACGCGGGTGCGCATGGTCTTGAAGTTGGTCAGCATACCGCCGAGCCAGCGGGCGTTGACGTAGTACATGCCGACGCGGGAAGCCTCTTCCTTGACGGCGTCGGTAGCCTGCTTCTTGGTGCCGACAAACAGGATGGTCTGGTCGTTGGCGGCCAGCTCACGCACGAAGCTGTAAGCCTCCTCCAGCTTCTTGACGGTCTTCTGCAGGTCGATGATGTAGATGCCGTTACGCTCGCAGTAGATGTACTCGGCCATCTTGGGGTTCCAGCGGCGGGTCTGGTGACCGAAGTGGACACCGGCTTCCAGCAGCTGCTTCATGGATACGACAGACATTTGGTTTTTCTCCTTCTTTTTTGTTATTTTCCTCCGGAAGCCTCGTTCCCTCCACCAAGCCGTGTCGTCCGGCCACATGGGGGAGAGTCCGCTCCCGTGCGAAATGCCTTGATATAATATCAGATCGGTCGGAGATTTGCAAGGGGTTTCGGAAAAGATTTTTACCAAATTGCAAAGATTTTAAAAAGCCGACATTTGACTTTCCCCTCCGCCCCTGATAGAATATTATCAAGGCCCGAAAAGCCTTGATAATTCTTGGAAAATTCTGTATCGAGGAAGTGTATGCATATGAAACTGACACCCGAGCAGCAGGCCATGCTCAACGGGGAGAAAGGGGAAACCATGGCAAAGGTCGTCAAGACCCTTGTCATGTACGGCGACGCCTTCGGTGCGGAGCGGATGGTGCCGGTGACCAGCAAGTGCGGCCACACGGTCATCTCCTTCGGCCTCAAGGCCATCCAGCCGGTCTACGATCTCTACGACCAGCTGATCGACGCGGGGCTCGTCTCCGGCCAGAAGTTCACCGCCGACCCCAGACCCCTCGACCCCAAGGTCCCCTCCAGCCTGCTGGAAGACATCGTCTTCAAAAAGATCATGTACACCCATCAGGACAAGTACGAGCAGCAATTGAAGAAGCTGGGCATCACCAGGGACGAGGACTACACCTGCACCTGCTATCTCGACCAGGTGGGCAACAAGCCCGAAAAGGGCGACGTCTTAAGCTGGGCGGAGTCCTCCGCCGTTGTCTACGCAAACTCCGTCCTCGGCGCCCGCTGCAACCGCAACTCCGGAATCATCGAGCTGATGGGCTCGGTGGCGGGCTTCGTGCCCGAGTTTGGGCTCCTGACCGACGAGGGGCGCAAGGCCACCTGGGTCGTGGAGGTCAAGTGCAAAGAAAAGCCAGAAGCGCAGCTGCTGGGCTCCGCCATCGGCATGAAGGTCATGGAGGAGGTCCCCTATGTGAAGGGCCTGGACCAGTGGCTCGGCACAGAGCTCAATGACGAGGCGTGCTCCTACCTCAAGGACTTCGGCGCGGCCACCGCCTCCAACGGCGCGGTGGGCCTCTACCACATCGCAAACCTTACCCCCGAGGCCAAAGAACAGGGCGAGAAGCTCATCAAATCCGGCGCCCAGGTCTACGTCATCGACGACGCGGAGCTCCAACGCGTCAAGGACAGCTACCCCGTCATCTGGAAAAACCCGGACGCCAAGCCCGAGCTCTGCTTTGTGGGCTGCCCGCATATGACGGTCAGGCAGATGGAGGACTGGTGCGAGAAGATCGGGGAGAAGCTCAGGCGCAACGGCCTTGACAAGGTCTCGATCCCCACGGTGTTCACCGCCTCCCCCGCCGTCATCCGCGAGGCGGAGAAGGGCGTCACCGCCGCCAGACTCCGGAGCTACGGCGTCATCATCAGCTACATCTGCCCGCTGATGTACATGAACAACCCCCTCTGCAAGAAGAAGGCGGTCATCACCAGCTCCAACAAGCTGCGCACCTACACCAGCGCCCGGTACTGCACCGAGGCGGAGATTCTCGACATCATCACCAGCAAGGAGGGGAGACTATGAAGCAGTTCAAAGGCCGTGTGATCGTCCCCGGCACCTGCCGGGCGGAGGCGCTGGTCAGCCGCGGCGGCTTCAACACCCTCGCCAGCTACCAGATGGCCCTGATGTTCGGCGACAAGCAGGTCAAGTGCGGCGATCAGAACAACGCAGATATTTATAAGAAGCCCATGCTGGGCAAGGCCCTGTGTCTGCCCATGACCATCGGCTCCACCACCGGCGGGATGGTCCTCTACACCGCCTGCGCCATGGGCAAGCAGCCGGCGTGCATGCTCTTCTCCATGCCCATCGACTCTCTGGCCGCCTCCGGCGCCATTCTGGGCGACGTGTGGACGGACGCTGTCATGCCCGTGGTGGACACCCTGGGGGAGGAATTCCTCCAGACCGTCCAGACCGGCGACATGCTCTCGATCAGCGAGGACGGCACCGTCACCATCGAGGACAAGGCGGAATAAAAAAACACATGCAAAAGCTCCCGGATTGCTCCGGGAGCTTTTGCATGTCTGCCATCAGTGGGCGTTGGCGCTGCGGTTGATGAACTCCGCCTTGAGCTTGGCGTACATGATCTTCTGGCTGCTGTAGAGTCCGAAGTAGCCGGACAGGGCGTAGGCGATGCCGCAGGCCAGGGCAAAGTGCACCATGTCAGCCGAGCCGAAGAGCTCAACCGACAGCAGGATCGAGGCGATGGGGCTGTTGACCGCGCCGCAGAAGACCCCGATCAGACCCACCGCCGCGGCCAGGCCCGCGGGGATCCCCAGCAGCGGGCCGAGGACGCAGCCGAAGGTCGCGCCGATGAAGAAGGTGGGGACCACCTCGCCGCCCTTGAAGCCCGCGCCGATGGTCAGCGCCGTGAACAGCAGCTTGAGCGCGAAGGCCTCGGGCCGCGCAACGCCGTCCTCGATGGCCCGGCGGATCAGCTCCATGCCCGCGCCGTTATAGTCCCGGGTGCCGAGCAGCACGCTCAGCAGCACCACGGCGGCGCCGCCGCACACGATGCGCAGATACTCGTTCTTCAGATACTTGGCGAGAACGTGCTCCGTGCGGTGCATGAAGAGGCAGAGCACGATGCTCAGCCCCGTACACAGCAGGGAGAGAGCCATCACCTTTACCACCATGGGGGCCGCCACGGGCACCGCCGCGAGCGCAAAGCGCGTGGGCGCCGCGCCGAAGAGCACGGAGATCTGCAGCGCCACCAGCGCCGCCACCAGGCAGGGGATCAGGGCCGAGTAGTAGATGACGCCCACGGAGATGACCTCCAGCGCAAAGACCGAGGCGGTCAGGGGCGTGCCGAAGAGGGCGGAGAAGACCGCGCTCATGCCGGCAAGGGTCGCGATGCGCATGTCCTTCTCGTCCAGACGGAAGGAGCGGCCCACAAAATTGCCGAGGCTGCCGCCGATCTGCAGCGCCGCGCCCTCGCGGCCGGAGGAGCCGCCGAAGAGGTGGGTGATGACGGTGGAAAGATAGATGGCGGGCACCAGGGCCAGGGGCACCCGGCTGCCGTCGTGGATGGAGTCGATGATGGCGTTGGTATTGACCCTGTTCATCTTCAGCGCGTGGTAGAGCCACACGATGGCAAGGCCGGACACCGGCAGCAGGTACAGCAGCCAGGGCTGCTGCTCCCGGAAATGCGTGGCGGCCTCCACGCTCAGGTGGAAGGCGGAGCCCACAAGGCCGCCCACCGCGCCGACCACGCCCGCGATCAGCACCCATTTGAGAAAGATGACGATGCTCTGAAAAATGAGTCTCAGGTTTTCCTTCACCGTGTTCATACCGCTGCCTCCCGGAGTTTTCTCTTTCGCCAGTATACTCGATCCTGCTGGAAAAAGCTAGTCCCCTCGGCGGGTAAAACCGTTGACAAATCCCGCGGGGCACCATATAATTTAGTATCAGCGACCGGCGGGAGCGCGACGCTTCCGCCGGCCCTTTTTCAAATCTACTGAGAGTGGGGAACGCACATGAACACGGTCACGGATACTTTCGGCTCCATGGTCTTCAACGACTCCGTCATGCGGGCAAGACTGCCCAAGGACGTGTTTCGACAGGTGCAGCGCTCCATGAACGAGGGCAGGCGGCTCGACAGCGCCGCCGCCACCGTGGTGGCCAACGCCATGAAGGACTGGGCCATCGAAAAGGGCGCCACCCACTTTACCCACTGGTTCCAGCCCATGACCGGCGTCACCGCCGAGAAGCACGACAGCTTCATCGCCCCGGTCGACGGCGGCAAGGTCATCATGGAGTTTTCCGGCAAGGAGCTCATCCAGGGCGAGCCGGACGCCAGCTCCTTCCCCTCCGGCGGCCTGCGCGCCACCTTTGAGGCCCGGGGCTACACCGCCTGGGACCCCACCTCCTACGCCTTCATCAAGGACGGGGTGCTCTGCATCCCGACCGCCTTCTGCTCCTACGGGGGCGAGGCGCTGGACAAGAAGACCCCCCTGCTGCGCTCCATGGAGGCCATCAACCGCCAGGGCCTGCGGGTTTTGAAGCTCTTCGGCAACCAGGACGTCACCTCCATCCGCACCAACGTCGGCCCGGAGCAGGAGTATTTTCTCATCGACAAGTCCGTCTTTGAAAAGCGCAAGGACCTCATCTACACCGGCCGCACCCTCTACGGCGCCCGGCCCCCCAAGGGCCAGGAGCTGGACGACCACTACTTCGGTGCCATCAAGCCCCGGGTCGCGGACTTCATGAAGGAGCTGGATGAGGAGCTGTGGAAGCTCGGCGTCATGGCCAAGACCGAGCACAACGAGGCCGCCCCCGCCCAGCACGAGCTGGCCCCCATCTTCACCACCACCAACATCGCCGCCGACCACAACCAGCTGACCATGGAGCGCATGCAGCGCATCGCCCGCAAGCACGGCATGGTCTGTCTGCTGCACGAAAAGCCCTTTGCCGGCGTCAACGGCTCCGGCAAGCACAACAACTGGTCCATCTCCACCAATACCGGCGTCAACCTCTTTGAACCCGGCGAGACCCCGGCGGAGAATGCCCAGTTCCTGCTCTTCCTGTGCGCGGTGATCCAGGCGGTGGACGACTACCAGGACATGATGCGCCTGTGCGTGGCCTCCGCCGGCAACGACCACCGTCTCGGCGCGGCCGAGGCGCCCCCGGCCATTGTCTCCATCTTCCTGGGGGAGGAGCTGCAGGCCATGGCCATCCTGGACGCCATTGAGAACGACACCCCCTACGGCAGCCGGGAGAAGGAGCTGTTCAAGGTGGGCGTACATGTGATGCCCAAGTTCCCCAAGGACACCACCGACCGCAACCGCACCAGTCCCTTCGCCTTCACCGGCAACAAGTTTGAATTTCGCATGCTGGGCGCGGCCCAGTCCATCTCCGGCCCGAACGTGGTGCTCAACACCGCCGTGGCCGAGTCCCTGCGCCAGTACGCCGACCGGCTGGAGGGCGCCGAGGACTTTGAGTCCGCCCTGCATGAGCTGATCCGCGAGGTCATCCACAAGCACCGCCGCATCATCTTCAACGGCAACGGCTACGACGACGCCTGGGTCAAGGAGGCCGAGGGCCGCGGGCTTTCCAACTACCCCTCCACGCCCGACTGCGCCCCCTGCTACATCGCGGACAAGAACGTGAAGCTCTTCACCCGCCACAAGGTCTACACCGAGACCGAGATGCACGCGCGCTATGAGATCAAGCTGGACAGCTACTGCAAGGTCCTGCGCATCGAGGCGCTGACCATGCTGGACATGCTGTGGAAGGACATCCTGCCCGCGGTCTCCGCCTGCACCGGGGATCTGGCCGCGTCCGCCAACGCCAAGAAGGCGCTGCAGCCCGCCATGGAAGTCAGCTACGAGCAGAAGATCGCCGAGGAGCTCAGCGCCCTTGCCGCCTCCGCCTACATCCACGGCCGCGCGCTGGAGCACGCCATGGAGGGCGTCAAGGAACAGCGCGAGACCCTTGCCGCCGCCCGCTATTACCGGGATCGCGTCTTCCCCGCCATGCAGAGCCTGCGCACGGTGGTGGATGCCATGGAACTGCACTGCAGCGCCAAATACTGGCCCTACCCCAGCTATGGAGAGATCCTTTTCAGCGTGAAGTAAAAACGGCTGCTGCATACAGACGACCCCGCCGTGTCATCCTGAGCGAAGCGAAGGATCTCAAACGGCCTGCTCTGTACAGACGGCAACGGCTGAGCTTCTTCGACGCTGCCCCGACTCAGAAGGACAGGAGGGGAACCCGCGTCTGCACACGCGTGTTTTCTAAAAAAGTCCTTGACAACCACGGAGCGCTCTGGTATATTATCAGAGCGCTCCGAAGACAGCAGGTGGGTATTCCCCGTAAATCCTGCCGAGGACATCAACATTCTCTTGATTGTTTTTGTGTCTCTGCGTCTTGCCGGATGCAGGGGCTTTCTTTTTGAGCGCGGGATTTTTCGTGTGGAGGTGAAAAACACACATGCCTAACGCAAAGGTTCTTAGCGAAAAGCAGGCGATCGTCGAAGCCCTGGCTCAGCGGATCCAGAACGCAAGCGCCGGCATCCTCGTCGACTACCGCGGCATCACCGTGGCGGAGGATACCGCTCTGCGTGCCGAGCTCCGCAAGGAGGCCGTCGACTACAGCGTCGTCAAGAACACCCTGACCAGAAAGGCTCTGGACAAGCTGGGGATGAGCGATCTCGATCACGTCCTCAACGGCACCACGTCTCTGGCCACCGCAGAGAGCGATCCCATTGCTCCTTTCCGTATCATCAACGATTACAGCAAGAAGCTGGGTGAGCGTTTCAACATCAAGGCCGCCTTCATGGAGGGCAAGGTCCTGAACGATGCTGAGATCGAGGAGATGTCCTCTCTGCCTTCCAAGGATGCTCTGTACGCCAAGGTTCTGGGCACCATGATCGCACCCATCACCGGCCTGGCCGTTTGCCTCGGTCAGATTCTCGAGCAGAAGGGCGGCTCTCTGGAAGCCCCCGCAGAAGCCGAATAATCGGCGCCAAAAAGAAATTTAATGGAGGAAATAACAATGAGTGAAAAAATCGCCGCCATGATCGAAGAGATCAAGGGCCTTTCCGTTCTCGAGCTCAGCGAGCTCGTCCACGCTCTGGAGGACACCTTCGGTGTCTCCGCCGCTGCCGTCGCCGCCGGTCCCGCTGTCGCTGCCGGCCCTGTCGTCGAAGAGAAGACCGAGTTTGACGTTGTCATGACCAGCTTCGGTGCTGAGAAGATCAAGGTCATCAAGGAAGTCCGCGGCATCACCGGTCTGGGCCTGGCTGAGGCCAAGGCCATGGTCGAGGGCGTGCCTGCCAAGATCAAGGAAGGCATCTCCAAGGAAGACGCTGAGGCTCTCAAGGCTCAGCTCGAGGCCGTCGGCGCCACCGTCGAGATCAAGTAAGATTTCGTCAACCGACAAAAAAGAGGGAAAGCAAACCGCTTTCCCTCTTTTCATATCCTCTGATGCAAAAAATCGCCCTCCGCTTTTGCGGAGGGCGATTGCCTTATCGGGGCGTTTTTACGCGGCGGGGCGGGGATTGCGGCTGCGCAGGAAGAACAGCACGCCGACGGTCAGGGCCGCGCCCACCAGCAGGCAGAGGACCCAGTTCTGCACCAGACCGGCCAGAATGTAGCACACGAAGCTGATGCCCGCCACGGTCAGCGCGTAGGGCAGCTGGGTGGAGACGTGCTCAATGTGGTCGACATTTGCGCCGGCGGAGGCCATGATGGTGGTGTCGGAGATGGGGGAGATGTGGTCGCCGCAGACGGCGCCGGCCAGGCACGCGGAGATGCCGATCATCAGCAGGTCGGGGGAGTTGGCAAACACGGGCAGCACGATGGGGATCAGGATGCCGAAGGTGCCCCAACTGGTGCCGGTGGCGAAGGCCAGACCCAGGGCCACCAGGAAGATGACGGCGGGCAGCATGGCAAAGAGGCCCGCGGCCGCACCCTCCACCAGACCCGCGACGTAGTCGGCGGCGCCCAGCAGACCGGTCATGTTCTTGAGCGTCAGGGCGAAGGTGAGGATCAGCATGGCGGGGACCATGGCGACAAAGCCCTTGGTGATGCAGGAGGAGGCCTCCTTGAAGGAGATAACCCGGCGGCAGAGCAGGTAGACGAAGGTGATGATCAGCGCGATGATGCAGCCCCAGGGCAGACCCACGGAGGCGTCGGTGTCGGCGAAGGAGTCGATGAGGCTCGAGCCGCTCCAGAAGCCGCCGACATACATCATGCCGATGACGCAGAAGATGATCAGCACGATGACCGGCAGCAGCATATCCCAGATGGAGGCGCCGGGCACTTCGTGGTCCTCCTCCTTGCTCAGGGCACCGAGCTCGCCCTGCATGGCGCGCAGCTCAGCCTTGGCCATGGGGCCGTAGTCAAAGCCCATCACGGAGATGGCCACAACAAAGACGATGGTCAGCAGGGAGTAGAAGTTGTAGGGGATGGCGCGGATGAACAGCTGGATGCCGGAGATGCCGGAGTTGAGGTCCTGTGCGGTGGCGGAGACCGCGGCGGCCCAGGAGGACACGGGGGCGATCATGCAGATGGGGGCGGCGGTGGCGTCAATGATGTAGGCCAGCTTCGCTCTGGAGATCTTGTGGCTGTCGGTGACGGGGCGCATGACGGAGCCCACGGTCAGGCAGTTGAAGTAGTCGTCAATGAAGATCAGCACGCCCAGCAGGAAGGTGGCAAGCAGCGCGCCCACGCGGGTGTGCACGTGCTTGACGGCCCAGCGGCCGAAGGCGGCGGAGCCGCCGGCTGCGTTGATGAGGGCGACCATGATGCCCAGCAGTACCAGAAACATGAAGATGCCGGCGTTCCAGCCGTTGGCAATGGCGCCGATGAAGCCGTCGTTGATCATGGTGTCCAGCGCGCCCACGGGGCTGAAGCCCGCGGCGAACAGCGCGCCGACCAGGATGCCCACAAACAGGGAGGAGTAAGTCTCCTTGGTGATCAGGGCCAGGACGATGGCGACGATGGGGGGCACGAGAGCCCAGAAAGTTCCGACCATTTTTGTTTTCCTCCTGATAATAAAAAAATCATGAACAGAGCAGATCCTGTTCATGACGTATGGTTTCCGGGAAACCAAACCCATAAGTCTGACAGCGCTCCGCTTTCGCGACAGTCCGCCGGATGTTCTCCGTCGGCCCAGATATACCGGCCCGGGAAAGCCGATACTCTTCGGCGGCGTCCCCTTTCGCTCCCACGGTCCCCGCCGTGACTTGCCGGAGTTACTGATGTCAGCCGCGCCTCTATCATGCTTTGTTCATTTGTCAACCACTTTTGTGGTCTTTAGCTCATTATAGCGCTGAATCATGTTTTGTCAACCGTTCGTTCACAAAACAGTCGATTTTTGTGAAAAGCGTAAAACCCAACTTAAAAAAGCGCAGAATCCCTGTGGAATCTGTTGACAAAATACAGGCTGCCGAAGGGCGATCACGCCTCCGGCAGTCTGTCGAGATAGTCCCAGGGGACAAATTGCCCCGCCTTCTGCAGTTCTCGGATCTCCCGCAGGGGGGCCAGACGCGCATCGCTCGTCTCCCCCGGCTGGAGCGTCAGCGCCGCGGGGTCGAGCTCCCGGCGGAAGCGGAACACGTCGCAGAGGAAGAACTCCCCCGTCCACCGCAGCAGCAGCTCGCCGTCCGCGGCATCGAGCGTCAGCCCCGTCTCCTCCCGCCCCTCGCGCAGGGCGGCGGTGAGCCCGTCCTCTCCCGCCAGCGCGCAGCCGCCGGTGCACTCCCAGAGACCGGGCATACTCTTGCCCTCGGCGCGCCGGGTGATGAGATAGTCCCCCGCCTCGTTCTGGATCCAGACGTGCACGCACAGGTGCTTCTCCCCCGGGGCCAGCGGGACGCCCCGCCGGTGCAGGGCGCCGGTTTTCCTGCCCGCCGCGTCGTATACGTCCCAGAGCTCGTCCTCGCAGCCGGGGCTCTGGCAGAGCGCCGCGCTCTCCTCGGCCCGCCGCCGGGCCGCCTGCTCGTCCATATCTCTCACCGCCTTTTTTATAACGATGTCTCCGAAAAACCTTGTTTTGCAAACACGCGTTTCATGCGTGTGGAGACTTTGTTATAGCAGAGAAAAGACCGGGCTGTCAAGCCTTTCTGAAAATGGTTCACAAAATTCGCCTTGACTTAAAAAATACAAATGATAAAATTATATAATTTTTCCGCATCGACGGCTCACGCCGCAAAATCCGAAGGAAAAGGAGCGATGCACGCTGTGATTAAAACCCTTGCAAAGAGCCTGCGCGCGTATAAAAAGCCCGCGCTGCTGACGCTGCTCATGATCTCGGGAGAGGTCTTCTTTGAGGTCCTCATCCCCTTCTTTACCGCCGACATGGTCAACATGATCAAGGCCGGCGCGCCCCTGGCGGAGGTCACGGCCCTGGGCCTGAAGCTGGTGGGGATGGCGATTTTGTCCCTGCTCTTCGGCGCCGGGGCCGCCCGCACCTGCGCGGACGCCTCCACGGGCTTTGCCCGGAACCTGCGGCAGGACATGTTCACCCGGGTCCAGAGCTTCTCCTTTGAGAACATCGACCGTTTCTCCTCCGCCTCCCTGGTGACGAGAATGACCACCGACGTGACCAACGTCCAGATGGCCTTCATGATGGTCATCCGCACCGCCGTGCGCGCCCCGCTGATGTTTGTCTTCGCCATCACCATGGCCTTTATCATGGGCGGCCGGCTGGCCCTCACCTTCGCGGTGGTGGTGCCGGTGCTGATCTTCGGCCTGCTGAACATCGCAAAGCACGCCATGCCCGCCTTCCGCTCGGTGTTCCGCAAGTACGACAAGCTCAACGAGTCCATTGAGGAAAACGTCCGGGCCATGCGCGTGGTCAAGGGCTTTGCCCGGGAGGGCTTTGAGAAGCAGAAGTTCGGCGCCGCGGCCGACAACATCTGCCGGGACTTCACCAAGGCCGAGCGCATCGTCGCCCTGAACTCCCCGCTGATGCAGTTTTGCATGTATTTCAACATGCTCTTCATCCTGACCGTGGGCTCCAGGCTCATCATCTCCTCCTCCGGCACGCTCATCGACGTGGGCCAGATCTCCGCCATGCTCACCTACGGCATGCAGGTGCTCATGAGCCTGATGATGTTATCCATGATCTACGTGATGCTCACCATCTCCGCCGAGTCCGCCAAGCGCATCAGCGAGGTGCTGGTCGAGGAGCCCACCCTCTCAAGCCCCGAAAACCCCGTCACCGAGGTCGCGGACGGCTCCATCGACTTTCAGGATGTGTGCTTCAAGTACTCGGCCGAGGCCAAGAACTACGCCCTGTACGACATCGACCTGCACATCCCGTCAGGCGCCACCGTGGGCATCCTGGGCGGCACCGGCTCGAGCAAGACCACCCTGGTGCAGTTGATCCCCCGTCTCTATGACGTGACGGAGGGCAGCGTCAAGGTGGGCGGCGTGGACGTGCGGCGTTACGACACGGACGCGCTGAGAAACGCCGTCTCCATGGTGCTGCAGAAGAACACGCTGTTTGCCGGCACCATCAAGGAAAACCTCCGCTGGGGCAACGAGAACGCCACCGACGAGGAGCTCGTTGAGGCCTGCCGGCTCGCCCAGGCGGACGACTTCGTCCGCGCCTTCCCCGACGGGTACGACTCCCGCATCGAGCAGGGCGGCACCAACGTCTCCGGCGGCCAGAAGCAGAGGCTCTGCATCGCCCGGGCCCTGCTGAAAAAGCCGAAGATCCTGATCCTCGACGACTCCACCAGCGCCGTCGATACCAAGACCGACGCCCTCATCCGCGCCGGCTTCAAGAGCTACATCCCCGAGACCACCAAGATCATCATCGCCCAGCGCGTGGCCTCGGTCCAGGACGCGGACCTGATCCTCATCCTCGACAACGGCCGCATCGCCGACCGGGGCACCCACGAGGAACTGCTTTCCCGCAGCGGGATCTACCGCGAAATCTACACCCAGCAGACCAAGGGAGGTGAGGAGAATGCCTAGACAGCCCGGCATGGGCCGCGGCGGCAGAAACATGCCCGCCGGTTCCAGACCGAAGGCGGACTTCTCCGCCCTGAAGGAGGCCGTCAAGCGCCTCTTCGTCTACTATCCCCGCATGGCCCCGCTGACCATGGCCTGCATCCTCTTCTCCGCCGTGGTCTCCTCCATCCCCTCGCTGTTCATCCAGAACGTCATCGCCGTCATCGAGCGCTGGTACAAGACCGGCGACTGGGCAGCCGCCCGGCCCGAGGTGCTGCGCTATGTGCTTGTGCTGGCGGCGCTGTATGTGCTGGCGCTGCTCTCCTCCACCACCTATACCCAGCTCATGGCCGTGATGACCCAGGGCTATCTCAACAAGCTGCGGCAGGAGACCTTTGACAAGATGCAGGATCTCCCCATCCGCTACTTCGATACCCATCAGCACGGCGACATCATGAGCTATTACACCAACGACATCGACACTCTGCGCATGCTCATCTCCCAGTCCCTGCCGACCTTCATCCAGTCCGGTGCCATCGTGCTGGTGGTTTTCTCCATCATGCTGTACTTCAGCGTATGGATGACCCTGGTGCTGCTGGTGGGCGTGGTGGCCATGTTCTTCGTCACAAAGACCGTCGGCGGCGGCTCCGCCCGGTACTTTGTCAAGCAGCAGAAGGCCCTGGGCGAAACCGAGGGCATCATCCAGGAGTACATGAACGGCCAGAAGGTCATCAAGGTCTTCTGCCACGAGCAGCAGGCCATCGAGGAATTCAGCCGCCTCAACGACGCCCTGCGCGAAAACTCCCGCCGCGCCAACGCCTACGCCAACATCCTCGGCCCCATCATGAACAACATCGGCAACATCCTCTATGTCTCCATGGCCCTGGTGGGCGGTCTGTTCCTGCTCTCCGGCATCCCGAATGTCTCCCTCTCCGGCAAGGCGTTTTCCATCAGCGTGCTGATCCCCTTCCTGAACATGTCCAAGCAGTTCACCGGCAACGTCAACACCCTGGCCCAGCAGATCAACAACATCGTCATGGCCTCCGCCGGCGCGGGCCGCGTCTTCTCCCTCATGGGCGAGCAGCCCGAGGTGGACGAGGGCTACGTCACCCTGGTCAACGTCATCGAGAACCCGGACGGCACCCTCACCGAGACCGAGGAGCGCACCGGCCACTGGGCCTGGCGCCATCCCCACAACGACGGCACCCTGACCTACACCCCGCTCAGGGGCGACGTGCGGCTGGTGGACGTGGACTTTGCCTACGAGGAGGGCAAGGACGTGCTGCACGACGTCTCCGTCTACGCCGAGCCCGGCCAGAAGGTGGCCTTCGTGGGCGCTACCGGCGCGGGCAAGACCACGATCACCAACCTCATCAACCGCTTCTACGACATCGCCGACGGCAAGATCCGCTACGACGGCATCAACATCAACAAGATCAAGAAGGCGGACCTGCGCCGCTCGCTCGGCATCGTGCTGCAGGAGACCAACCTCTTCACCGGCACCGTCATGGAGAACATCCGCTACGGCCGTCTGGATGCGACCGACGAAGAGTGCATCGAGGCTGCGAAACTCGCCGGCGCGGACGACTTCATCACCCGCCTGCCCCAGGGCTATGAGACGGAGCTTTCCAACAACGGCTCCAACCTCTCCCAGGGCCAGCGCCAGCTGCTGGCCATCGCCCGGGCCGCCGTGGCCGATCCTCCGGTGATGATCCTGGACGAGGCCACCTCCTCCATCGACACCCGCACCGAGGCCATCGTGCAAAAGGGCATGGACAAGCTGATGGAGGGCCGTACGGTCTTCGTCATCGCCCACCGGCTCTCCACGGTCATGGACTCCGACGTCATCATGGTGCTGGACCACGGCCGCATCATCGAGCGCGGCAGCCACGAAAAGCTGCTGGCCGAGAAGGGCACCTACTACCAGCTCTACACCGGCGCGTTTGAACTCGAGTAATCAACAAAGTGCGGGAGGCCCTTGGGCCTCCCGCTTTTTATGCCAAGCAAGGACCGCGTCGCACGCTTCCCGCGCGTCGCGTTGGCAAGCAAGGATCGCGTCGCACGCTTCCCGCGCGTCGCGTTGGCAAGCAAGGATCGCGTCGCATGCTTCCCGCGCGTCGCGTTGGCCCCCTTTCGGAAAGGGGGCTCCGCCAAAGGCGGTGGGGGATCGACCTCGTTCTCGGCCCTTCGATCCCTCCGGCGCTTCGCGCCACCTCCCTTTATCCAAAGGGAGGCAAGAGCGCGGCCGAAAACAAATTTAAATTACGTCACCAGCGCGCCGTAGACCAGGATCGGGAGGTTTTCCCGGTACATTTCATCCAGATCTGCCAGGGGCAGGGGATTCGTCCCCTGCCCCGCTTCGATCGTGTAGCCCGGTCGGCAGAGGGAATCGATGAACCAGTCCTTGTACCCGGCGTAGGAGGAACCCGCCGCCGGGTCCGCGAGCGTGTAGCCCGAGAGCCGGGCAAAGAGCTCCCCAATCTCCCGGCTCCTCGGCGGCTCCTGGTCTCCGTAGCGCCAGTAGATCTCTTTTCCCTGGGTGTGGTAGCTCAGCGTCAGCCTCGGCTGCAGCGCAAACGTGTAGTCGTAGAGCGCCCGACTCTCCGGCGCGGAGAGGGGCGCGGGCCCCACATAGTCTGCCGGCGCGGGCGAGACGATGCCCTGCTCGGCCTTGATTTTCCTCGCCGCCTCCCAGCCCGCGGGGAACTGGAGATTCAAGTCCGTGCCCCGGAGATTGGCCTTCCAGCCGTCCGGGAAGGGATAGCGGGGGTAGTCCTCCGCGATGCGCAGGGCCTGGCGGTAGCTCTCCCCCTGCTGCAGCTCCCCGGTGACCAGATCCGCCCCGTCGGGGTTGACCTGGGGGATCAGTGTGATGACGGCGTAGTCCAGGATTTCCGCGGCGCTGCGGTCCAGGATCGTCCCGCCGGAGGCGAAGGCTTTGGCCAGCTCCTCACAAAAGCGCAGCAGCAGCGGCGTTGTGATCCACTCGTTTGCGTGGATGCCCGCGTGGTAGAGCACCCGGTTCTCCCCGACGCCCAGCCGCAGTGACCAGAGCGGCCGGCCGAGGACGCTCCTGCCGATTTCCCCGGTGAAGAGAAAAGGGTACCTCGCCGCAAGCCCCCGGACGCAGTAGCCCGTGAGATTGGAGAAGAAAGGGACACAATCGGGCACCACGGCAAAGCCCAGCGGCACCACCAGCCCCGCGCCGATCTCCAGATGTTCCTCCCGGACGCCGGGATTGGCCAGCCGGATGGCCTCCAAACTGGTCGCGTAGCGTTCGGCCAGCGCCCAGAGCGTGTCACCCCGCCGGATCGTATGCACCAGATAGCCGGTGTACCAGGGCGTCAGCGCCCGGTGGGTCTCCCGGCCGGCGACGCCGTCCGGGTTCAGTCCCCGCTCCTGCTGGAAGCGCCGCAGCGCGGCCTCCGTGGCGGGGCCAAAGATGCCGTCCTGCGCAAGCCCCGCAGACGACCCTTTCCGGTTCAGCGCCAGCTGCAGCAGCGCCACCGCCGGTCCGATGCTGCCCATGCGTAAAATCCTCATCATCGTTCCTCCCCTGTCCCGATTGTTCTCCGATCATTCTATGCCCACGACTCCCGCTTCATGCCCACACGCACGGGATGCGGGCAGAATACCCAAAAGCTGCCGGGGCTTTTCGTGCGCTTTGCCTGAAAATCCCGCCCCGGCTTGCCAATGGCGGGACTTTTTGATATAGTATTATGCGGGTTTTTATGACCCTATTATTTGACTGCGTGCCCGGCACTCCACAACAATGCCGCGCACAGCTTGTATAAGGAGGAAATGTTCATCCCCAGGCTCGGGGTGCGGCAGTGTGGAGACCTGTCGTAAGGCGGCATATCCCCAGCGGATAGCCGTGAGTGTGTACCAAGCGGAGGCTGTACACACGGAGTCGGAAACATGGCAACTGTCCAGCTGAAAAACATCAAGAAAGTCTACCCCTTCATCAGCGGCGAGCAGAAAAAGAGCAAGAAAAAGAAAGCCGATGAGCCCGAGAAGAAGAAAGTCAATCTTCAGATCACCGACGAGGGCGTCGTGGCGGTGCAGAGCTTCAACCTGGATATCGCGGACAAGGAGTTCATCGTCCTGGTCGGCCCCTCCGGCTGCGGCAAGTCCACCACCCTGCGCATGGTCGCCGGTCTCGAGGAGATCTCTGACGGCGAGCTGATCATCGACGGCAAGCTCATGAACGACGTCGCCCCCAAGGATCGCGACATCGCCATGGTTTTCCAGAACTACGCCCTCTACCCCCACATGTCCGTGTATGACAACATGGCCTTCTCCCTGAAGCTGAGGAAGGAGCCCAAGGACGTCATCGACCAGAAGGTCCGCGAGGCTGCCGAGATCCTGGACATCACCCAGTACCTCGACCGCAAGCCCAAGGCCCTCTCCGGCGGCCAGAGACAGCGCGTCGCCATCGGCCGCGCCATTGTGCGTGACCCGAAGGTCATGCTGATGGACGAGCCTCTGTCCAACCTGGACGCCAAACTGAGAAACGAGATGCGCGCCGAGATCATCAAGCTGCGCGAGCGCATCAACACCACCTTCATCTATGTTACCCACGACCAGACCGAGGCCATGACCCTGGGCGACCGCATCGTCATCATGCGCGACGGTTACATCCAGCAGATCGGCACGCCCCAGGAGGTCTTTAACCACCCGGCCAACCTCTTCGTCGCCGGCTTCATCGGCATGCCCGTCATGAACTTCTTCGACGCTGAGCTTATCCGCGAGGGCGACAAGTACTTTGTCGAGCTCGAGGGCGTGAAGGTCGAGCTGGATGCGGAGAAGGAAGCCCGCCTCAAGGGCAAGGATGTCCAGAGCCAGTCTGTTGTCCTCGGCGTTCGTCCCGAGCACACCCAGCTGACGAAGGACGGCGTTCCCGCCAAGGTCGACGTCAGCGAGATGATGGGCTCCTCCGTCCATCTGCACGTCTCCGCCGCCGGCCGCGACGTCATCATCATTGTTCCCACCATCGACATGGAGGGCAACTACAAGATCGGCGACCAGGTCCACTTCTCCTTCACCGGCAATGTGGCCCATGTCTTCTCCAAGGAGACCGAGAAGAACCTGGAGTGGTAATTACATAACAAAACAAAAACAGGACTGCGAAAGCAGTCCTGTTTTTTTATGTCTTGTTCGGCACGGTGATGGTCACCGCGGTGCCGCCGCCCGGCCGGGGCGCAATGCGCAACGTGCCGCGGCACTGGAGCTCCAGGCGGCGGCGGATGTTCTCCAGGGCGATGTGCGGCTCGCGGTCGTCCGCAGGGCCAAAGCCTGGGCCGCTGTCCTCCACGGTGATCTCGCTGCCCTCCGGCGTCTCATAGGCGCGGATGGAGATATACAGGGGCTCCAGCTCCGGATCGACGCCGTGCTTGACGGCGTTTTCCACAATCGGCTGCAGGGTCAGCGGCGGTACGCGAAACAGCACGTGCGGGGTGTCAAACTCGACAAAGAGCCGGTTTTCAAAGCGCACTTGCTCCACCGCGAGATAGGCCCGCGTGTGCTCCAGCTCCTCGGTAAAGGGGATGGTCTCGGTCTGGGCCAGGGCGGTGAAGTTCCGGCGCAGATAGGCGGTAAAGTCCAGGATGACCCGCTGCGCCTTTTCGGCGTCCTCCTGGCAGAGATAGTAGATGCTCAGCATGGTGTTGTAGATAAAGTGCGGGCGCATCTGCAGCACCATGATGCTCGCGCGCTGGCGGGCGTTCTCCTCCTGGGTTTTGATGTACAGCTCCACCTGCTCCCGGTAGAACGCGAGGAACATGACCATGGACGAAAGCGCTGTCGCGATCACGATGGTCAGCAGTCCGTAGACGCACATCTGGATCAGCATGGCGACCAGCGGGACGATGAGATAGACGGAAAACGCCGTCCGCTGCCAGGGGGACAGGCGGTCCCGCAGCCGGTACAGGGCGAGCAGGTTTACCGCCATGAGCAGCACCGGCGGGATCAGCAGCAGGGGATACCAGGGCCCCCGGTGGTAGACGTTGTCGTCGGTGTAGTAATAGATGGCCGTGGTAAACTGTGCGGCGACCAGCACGCAGAAATAGACCAGCCACAGCGCGGCCACGATCTTCACAAGCCGGCTCGCCCGCCAGCCCATGCGGCAGCAGCGCAGCAGAAACAACGTCAGCAGCGGCATCAGCAGGGAGGAAAAGAAAGACTCAAAAAACAGCGCCCAGCGTGAAAACACCGCGTAGCCCGGGCCCAGCT
This sequence comes from uncultured Eubacteriales bacterium, assembly GCA_900319835.1. The sequence continues at coordinate 18,239 of ONPY01000056.1, forward strand.
GCATAAAGGTCAGCTCCAGCAGATCGCTGACGATATAGACGGTCATGAGAGAAAACAGCAGCCGGAAGAAGCGCTTGCTCTCCCACTGCATATAGCCGGCGGAATAATTCATCAAGAGGCCCATCAGCACAACGGTCAGGCCGATGACCGGGAAGGCGAAGTTGGCCAGATCGATCCACGAGAGCGTCATCTGCCAAGCCCCCTGACCGGATAGCGCAGGCGGCCCAGCTGGCCGCGCACGCTCTGGGCGCTCAGCGGCTTGAGCAAAAAGCCGCAGGCCCCGGTGTCCCACGCGTCAAAGGAGTACTCGGCGTAGGCGGTGAGAAAGACCACGTTGGTGTGCGGGGAGATCTCCAGCAGCTCCCGACACAGGGCAAGTCCACTGATCTTGCCCATCTCAATGTCCAGAAAGGCGAGGGCGATCCGGTTGGAGCGGGCAAACTCGATGGCGTCGGAGGGCCGGGTAAAACCGGTGATGGCGGCCTCGGGCATCACGGCCTCCAGCACGGGCAGGCTGCCGGAAAGGATGATCCGCTCGTCGTCCACCAGGATGACGTTGGGCTTTTCCGGCGCGCTCTCCGCCGCGGCATCCAGCAGCAGGCGCACATCCACGCCCAGGGCGTCTGCGATGTGGGAGAGCAGAAGCACGTCCGGCGTGCGGCTGCCGGTCTCCCAGCGGACAATGGTGGAGCGGTCGACAAACAGGATTTCCGAAAGGCGCTGCTGGGAAAGACCCTTTTCCATTCTCAGCCGCCGCAGGGATTCGCCAAAGGACATGCTCACGGTTCACACCTCCTTGCACGTCTCCCTTTTATCATATCGGCGGGCAAAGCGCAAGAGGGGGGATGTGACAATCTGGAACCGGATGTGACAGCTTGGAACGCTTTCTTGCCATGGTGCCGGGTGCGCCGCTATAATATAGGGAAGGAATCTAACGCCGCAGAAAAGGGTGTGAAAAGTATGGACGAGCCCAAAAATACGCTGATCGTAAAAACTTTTGGCTCTTTTTCGGCAAAATGGAACGGAAACGTGCTGTTCGACGACACCATCTCGGGCGAGACGCAGTTCATCTGCCTCATGCAGATCCTGCTGCACCACCGCCGCGAGGGCGTGGACCGGGCACGGCTTCTCGAGGAGCTGTTCTATGACCGGGACGTACAGGACGCCGCCCACTCCATGAGCGTGCTTTTTTACAACACGCAGCGCAGACTGCGGACGATGGGCCTGCCGGCCGGCAGCTGCTTTGAGCGGAGTAACGGCAGGATTTACTGGACCTCCGCGATCCCGGTGCTGGAGGACACGGACTGCTTTGAGACGCTGTGCCGGAAGGCGGACGCCGCCCCGGACAAGGAGCTTGCACTGCCGCTCTATCTGGAAGCGGCCGGGCGCTTTTCGGGGGATTTTCTGCCGAATCGCGCCGGGAGCCTCTGGGTCTCTCACGAGGCGCGGCGCTATCGGGAGATGTTCGGCGCGTGTCTGCGGAAGGCCGCCGCGATGCTGCGGGAGAGGCGGGACTACGGCCGCCTGGAGGAATTGGGCAGACATGCTTCGCGGGTCCAGCCCTATGCCGACTGGGAACGGCTCACGCTGGAGGCGCTGATCGCCCAAGGCCGCGCGGAAGAGGCGAAAAAGTTGTACAACGAGACGGAGCAGCGCTACTTTCAGGAGCTGAAGCTGCGCCCGGACCGGCAGATGTCCGAGCTCAAGAGCCGGATCGAGGAACTGGCGACCCCGGACCACACGAGCCTGGACGAGCTCATGGAGCAGCTCTCCGCCGGTTCTCCGCGGGAAGAAGGCGCCTTCTTCTGCCGGTACTCGACCTTTGAGAGCATCTGCCAAGCGGCTCAGCGGCTCACGCAGCGGGGAAGGTACACGGCCTGCCTGATGTTCTGCACACTGGAAAAGTCCGCCGGGACCAGCGAAGCGCAGGGGGACGCGCTCAAGACCGCACTCTGCGCCGCGCTTCGGCGCAGCGACGTCGTGTGCCGCTATGGGCAGACCCAGTTTCTGGTGCTGCTGGCAGATATGGCGCCGACCGCCTGCGCCGCCGTGCGGGAGCGTATCAGCGCCCGCTTAAGTCCGGCCCTGCGCGCCGCCGTGCGCTGCGACGTCATGCCGCTTTGAAGACAATAGAAAACGAGCAGAGGCACGCCAAAGGGCGTGCCTCTGCTCGTTTATGCCGCCTGCTCCAAAAGCCCGGCGCTTTTGAGCATGTCCTGGATGGAGACGGCGTAACCCTTGGCGGGATTCGATACAAACACATGCGTCACCGCATGATGACGACAGGGCCCCCTTGCCTAAAGGGGGCTGTCGCGGGACGCGCAGCGGCCCGTGACTGGGGGATACAAACTTATGCTTTGGGGAGTCTCGGATACAGGTCAATGGACACGATCCCGTCCTCTCCCCGGTAGTATTCGATCTTGTAAAGGATGGTCTTTAAGAGCTCGTTGCGCTCCTGTACGGTCAACTCGTCGTAGCTGGCCAGGAGGGTCTCCGTCTGTGGAATGATCTCCTGCTGGCTGCTCTCGTCGGCTTCAAACTGCGCGATACTCTGCTCGGCGGCGTCCTGCTGCTCCTGCAATTCTGTTAGTTCTCGCGTCAGCTTGTCGCGCCGTTCCCCGAAGACCTCCAGACTGTAAACGCCCTGCTCCACCAGCGTGTAGGCGCGGTCAAGCTGGGCGTTCAGCTTCTCCCGTTCCGCTTCGATCCGTTCCAGCTGCCGCCGACAGTCAGCAATGTCCTCCGCAAAGCCCACGGTGTCCAGCTTGATCCTGTAGCCGTCCAGCCAACTCCGCAGCGCGTTCAGGATCTCCGTTTCCACCAGCGCAAAGCTCGCGGAGCGGTTGTGACAGTGGTGCGGATTGGTGCAGGCCACACGGGGCGGATTGGGATGGTTCTTGGAGGACACCTTTCGGCCGATGGGCTTTCCGCATTCGGCGCAGACCATCACCCCGGCAAAGGGGTTGACAAGCTCGTACTGCTTTTTCACCTTCGGCCCCACGTAGTTCTCCTTGCGGATCTTCTGTGCTTTCTCAAAGAGCGCGTCGTTGATCAGGGCAGGGTGGCGGCCTTCGTACAGATCGTAGTCCTCCACGTCCTTGCAGTGCCTGTAGCTGGACACCACATTGCCCCGCTCGTCCAGGCGCTTGGTCTCCTTCACGTAGCCGCGCTTGATTTTGCCCAAATAGACGGGATTGATGAGAATTGCGCCCACCGTTGAGGCGTCCCACTTCCCGCCGTGCCGCGTGGGAATCTTGCGGTCGTTCAGCTCATTGGCGATCATTTTCGTGCCCTGCCGCCGGACATACAGCTCGAACATCCGCCGAACTGTCTCGGCCTCTGCCGTATTGGGCTCAAGGGTATAGCCCTTCTCGCCCTGCAGTTTCACCCGGTCGTAGCCATAGGGCGCAATACTGCCGACGTATTTCCCTTCACTGGCGGAGCTCTGACGCCCTCTGACAAGGCGTCGGTTGATGGTCTTGTACTCCCTCCGGCTCATGAACAGGCCAAACTCGAAATACTCCTGGTCGAATTCGTCCGTCGGGTCGTAGGTCTTGGCGGGGGTGATGATCTTGGTGTCGGAGAACTGAAAGATCTGACTGATGTATGCCTGATCCGCGCTGTTGCCGCGGGCCAGACGCTCCACATCGACAACGAGCACCCCGGTATAGATCCCGGAAGAGACCTCTTCCAGCATCTTCTGTACC